>JBEBWZ010000050.1:0-22269 GCA_040391865.1 Solimonas flava | reverse complement strand
CGATGCGCAGTTCGCGCTCAGCGATCTCGAGTATTTCGATTCGGTGGAGATGGTCCCCGATCGCGAGCACACCGGCGAGGACCGGCAGGTGCCGATCATCGTCAAGACCACGCCGCGCGCGCCGCGGCGCTATGAAGTGGGTGTCGGCTACGGCACCGATACCGGAGCGCGGATCGGCGCCGGCGCCGAGTTCCGGCGACTGACCGATAGCGGCCACAAGCTGCGGCTCGAGTCGCGGCTGTCGGAGGTCAAGAACACGGCGCGTGGCGAATACCGGATTCCGCTGGGCATCCGTCCCGGCGAGCAGGTGGCGCTGGCCGGTGAATTGACCCAGGAACGGTTCGAGGATGGCGAAAGCCGCAAATACGGTATCGATCTGAGCCTGTCGCGGACGCCTGGAGAATGGCAGCGGCGCCTGTATCTGACCTTCACGCACGAACAGTCGCAACTCGGGCTCACCGAGCAGCAGGCCAATCTGCTGATGCCCGGCATCTCGTTCAACCGCTCGGAACTGGATGATCCGATCTACACCCGGCGCGGCTGGTCGCTGTTTGCCGATCTGCACGGCGGCTATCGCGGCGTGATCAGCGATGTCAGTTTCGCGCAGTTCCGCACGGTGCTGCGCGGCGCCTATCCGGTGACGCGGCGCACGCGGTTGCTGGGGCGTTACGAGTTTGGTGCGAGTGCGGTCGAGGATTTCGGAGAGTTGCCGGCCTCGCAACGTTACTTCGCCGGTGGCGATCAATCGGTGCGCGGGTACAAGTATCAATCGCTGGGGCCGCAGGACAGCAATGGCAACGTCATCGGCGGTCGCTTCCTGACGGTGGGCAGTCTGGAGCTGGAAACGCGCGTCTGGGACAACTGGGGCGCGGCGCTGTTCTACGACATCGGCGGCGCCGGCGACAATCCGGGGCCCAAGCTGTATCAGGGTGTCGGTGTCGGTCTGCGCTATCGCGCGCCGGTGGGCTCGATCCAGCTCGATGTCGCGCATCCGCTCGATGATCCGGAGACCGCCGTGCGCTTGCACATCGGCATACGGGTGGGCCTGTGAGCCGCCTGCGCACGGCCCTGGCCGCGGTGGCGCGCACGCTGCTGGATCTGGCGCTGGACGCCGCCGGCATCGCGGTGATGCTGCTGCTGGCGCTGAGTTCGTTCCTGCTGTTCACCGAATCCGGTACCTCGCTGGCGTTCAGTCAGGCGGCGCGCTGGGTCGATGGGCTGGAGTTCGAGGGCGTCGAGGGGCGCTTGTGGAGCGGCCCGCGCCTGCAGCAGTTCCGTTACGAAGATGACGCCATTGCCGTCGAAGTGCGCGATGCGGATCTGCGCTGGTCGCTGCCGGCCTTGCTGGCACGGCGCGTGTCGCTGGCGCGCGTGCATGCCGCAGCCGTGGAGGTCACGATCAAGCCGGGCAGCGCCGAGCCGGAGACGGAACCGCCCGCCGGCGATGCGCTGACGCGGTTGCCGCTGAATGTGCTGCTGTCCGATGTCGCGGTACAGCGGCTGACGCTGCAGCTGCCGGATGCCGAGCCGATCGTGATCGACGAGATCGTGCTGGCCGGCAGCTGGCGCGGCGATCGCATCGAACTGCAGCAGCTGGCGGCGACCACGCCGTGGGTCGATCGCGTGGGCCTCGAGGGCGAGGTGCAGCTGTTGCCCGATGGCCTGCAGATCGAACGGCTGGCGAGCAGCGGCTTCGTGCAGGCACAGCTGGTCGGCAAGTTCGGCTACCGCAGCGCATCGGACCTGCAGCTGCAATGGCAGCAACTGCAATGGCCGCCGCAGCTGGCGCCCGGCAGTGAACCGATCGTCAGCAGCACACGCGGTGCCCTGCACTGGAGTGGCGTGTTCGACGACTACCGCTACCAGGGGGATCCCGCGCTGGTCGCCGCCGGTATCGACGCCGTGGTGAAAGCCAGCGGCAACGGCTCCCTGGAGCGGCTGCGTGCCGATGCGCTGGACCTGCAGGCTCTCGACGGACGCCTGCAGGCGCAGGCCGACATCGACTGGTCCGCGGCGCTGAAGGTGGACGCGAAAGGCACGGTGCAGAACTTCGATCCCGGCAAGTTCATGCCGGAACTGACCGGGCGCATCAACGGCCAGTTCGATGCGCGCACGGTGATCGAAGGCGAGCAGCCGCGCGTGGATTTCCAGCTGCAGCTGGCCGATTCCGAACTGCGCGGTTATCCGCTGACGCTGGAGACGCGCGGCCGCTACGCCGGCGAGGCGCTGGATATCGCGCAGCTGCACCTGGCCACCGGCGGTACCGTGCTCGAGGGCCGTGGTCGCGCCTGGCCATTGCTGGACCTGCAGGCGTCGCTGGACAGCCCGCGGCTGGCCGCGCTGTGGCCGGAGCTGCAGGGCGCAGCGCAGCTGCGCGTGACGGCGCGCGGCGAGCCGGCCTCGCCGCAGGTCACCGCCAAGGGCCGCATCACCGCACTGCGCTACGGCGATATCCGTCTGGCGCAGGCCGAGATCGCGGCCGACGTCGATCTCAAGCGGCACATCGATCTCGATCTGGAATTGCGTGCGCTGGATGCCGGCACCAAGGTCAGCGCCGCACGCTTCTCGGCGCATGGCCCGATCGGGCAACATCTGATCGAGCTGCGCGTCGACAGCGATCAGGGCGCGGTAGAGCTCGATGCCGCCGGCAAGCTCGATATCGCTGCGCCGTCCTGGAGCGGGCAGATCACTGCGGGACGCCTGGCCCCCACCCAATTGCGTGCCTGGACCCTGGAAGAGCCGGCGGCACTGCTGCTGGGTCGCGAGATTTCCCTGTCTCCGGCCTGCTGGGCCAGCGGCGACGCACGTGCCTGCGCCGAGTTCGGCAAGCACGAGCAGACACAGCGTCTGGCGTTCCGCCTCGAAGCCTTCGACCTCGCCTACCTGCAGCCGCTGTTGCCGGAGGGCACCGAGATCAAGCTGGCCGTCGACGGCACCGGGCGGGTGGAGTTCGATGACCGCGGCCTGAAGGCGTTGGGCGCCGAGTTGCGCACCACCGCCGGCGAACTGCGCCAACGCGGCCTGCCGCCGCTGAGTCTGCAGCCGGCGACCGCGCAGATCGCCGAGTCCGGCGAGGGATTGAAAGCTGATGTCGAGCTGCCGTTCGCCGGTGGCGGCCTGTGGCTGAATGCGGTGCTCGCGGGGACTGCGGAGCTGATGCAGCGACCGCTGAGCGGCCAGCTGCGCGCCGACCTGCCGGACCTGGCGTTCCTCAAGCTGTTCAGTCGCGAGTTGCAGCAGGTCTCCGGGCATCTGCGCGGGGAGCTGCAACTGGCGGGCACGCTGACCGCGCCGCAACTGTCCGGCGCGCTGACGGTGGGCGAGGGTCTGGTCCGTCTCGCGACGCCCGGCATCGAACTGCGCGAGCTGCAGGTCCGCATCAGCGGCGATGGCTCGCCGCGGCTGGACCTGGCGGCATCGGCGGTATCGGGTGACGGACTCGTCGGCATCGAAGGCGTGCTCGAGCCCTGGGCCGAGCCGCTGCGGCTGGAACTGCGGATCAAGGGCAAGGATTTCCTCGCCGCACGCATTCCCGACGCCAGTGTCTGGATCTCGCCGGATCTGCAGGTGCGGCTCGCCGATCAGGCGCTGCATGTCACCGGCACCGTGGACGTGCCGCGCGCCGAAATCACGCCCAAGAGTCTCGACAGCGGCGTCGGGCCGAGTGGCGATCAGGTGATCGTGCGCAGCGATGCACCGGAAGCCAGCGGCGGCATCGATATCCACGCCGACATTCGCGTGCGCCTGGGCGATGCGGTGAGCATCGACGGCTTCGGGCTGAAGACCCGGCTGGCCGGCAGTCTGCAACTGATCGAGGAGCCGGGCATGCCCACCAGCGGCCGCGGTGAAATCACCCTGGTCGAGGGCCGCTACAAGGCGTATGGACAGGATCTCAGCATCGAGACCGGCAAGCTGATCTTCACCGGCGGTGCGGTGACGCAGCCGGCGCTGGAACTGCGCGCCACGCGCAAGCCGCGCGAGGACATCACCGTGGGCGTGACCGTGCGCGGCACGCTGGACAAGCCGCAGTTCGCGTTGTTCTCGACCCCGGCGATGCCGCAGAACCGGCAACTGTCATGGCTGGTGCTGGGGCGTGCGATGGATGAGGGTTCGAGCACCGCCGACAAGGAGATGGTCGCGGATGCGGCGCTGTCGCTGGGACTGGCCGGCGGCGAATGGCTGGCGCAGCGGCTGGGCGGCAAGATCGGCGTCGACGAGATCAGCCTCGGCGCCAAGCCCGGCGAGAGCAACGACCAGGCGAAGCTGACGGTCGGCAAGTATCTGTCGCCGCGGCTGTACATCAGCTACGGCATCGGCCTGTTCCAGCAGGGCCATACCTTCCGTCTGCAGTACGACATCGGTCACGGCTTCAAGCTGGCGACCGAATCCGGCGTCGAATCGGGTGGCGATGTGCTGTACACCATCGAATCCAAGGCCAAGGTGCGCGCACCGGAAGACGATCCCGCGCGTGCCGGCAGCAGCATCACCGGCGCCGAAGGCGTTGCAGTGCCGGCGGCGCAGGCGACCGGCGGCCCGGAGGCCAGGCCGGCAGAGCCGGACTCAGACCGCGAGTAAGCGCTGCCGTAGCCAGCGCGCGATCTCGGCGATCTCCTCGGCACAGACCTGATGCTGCATCGGGTAGGCATGCCAGCTGACGGGCGCGCCCAGCGCCTGCAAGGTATCGCGGGCGCGCTCGCCCCAGGCGAACGGCACCACCGGATCGTGACGGCCGTGGCAGACCAGCGCCGGGATCTGGCGGTTGGCGGCATGCGCTTCTGCGCTCACCGAATCTTGCAGCGGCAGATAGGTCGACAGCGCGATGACCCCGGCCAGCGTCTGCGGATAGCGCAGCGCGCTGTGCAGTGCGATCGCACCGCCCTGCGAAAAACCGGCGAGCACGATCCGCTGCGCAGGAATGCCGGCATCGATCTCGCGTTGCAGATAGCGGCCGATGCGCTGTTCCGAGGCGCGGATGCCGGCCGCGTCCTGGCGCGAGGCATCGCCGAGGCCATAGATGTCGTACCAGGCGCGCATCGGCACGCCGCCGTTCAGCGTCACCGGTTGCACCGCGGCATGCGGGAAGATGAAGCGGATGCCGCTGTCGGCGGGCAGGCCCAGCTCCGGCACGATCGGCACGAAGTCGTGACCGTCGGCGCCGAGGCCATGCAGCCAGATCACGCTGGCGCGTGCGGGCGTGGCGGGCTCGAGGATGATGTCGTCTGCGGTTTCTAGCTTTTTCATGGGCGCGCATTATGCGATGGAACGCGCGGCGCCAGTCGCATGCGAGAACCGCATCGCTATACTGCAGTCCCGTTCCGCAGATCGCCGCCATGCCGTTTTTTCGCCCGCTAGCCTTTGCTTTCTGTGTCGCGCTGACGGCCTGTGGCCAGTCCGGCGACCTGTATCTGCCTGGCGATAAATCACCGGCAGTGGCCGGCAGCGCAGCGCCGGCACCGCTCACGCCGGCCGCGCCGGCGAGTGCGACGGAAGCAAGTCCGGCGATCGATGACCCGGTGCTGGAACCCGCGCCGCAGGACGAAGAAGACGCAGCGGATCGCGAGTCGCAGGCCACACCCGCCGCACCCTGAGCGGCCGCGGGGCCGCGCCGCCGTCGGGAGCGGGCGCTGCCGGGTGCCGGCGTGGCAACGTATACTGCCCGCCCGTTTCCAGGGCCTGCGCATGCTGCGTTCTCGCTGCCTTTCCATGTCGTCGACCTTGCCGATCGCCTGTGCCCGTCGCGCAGGCCGGTCGCATGGCGATGCCGGACCGGACAGCGCTGTCGCCGATCCTGTCGAGACCCCACCCGCGGTGCAGTCATCCGGCTCGCCCGCTCACCAGAATCAGGACACTCGTGGATTCCTTTGAATATCGCGCCGGCGCGCTGCACGCCGAAGCCCTGCCGCTCGCCGAGCTGGCGGCCCGTCACGGCACGCCGCTGTACGTCTATTCACGCGCCGCGCTCGAAGCGCATTTCCGTGCGTTTCAGGAAGCGCTGGCGGGCAGCGATCATCTGGTCTGTTACGCGGTCAAGGCCAATTCCAACATCGCGGTGCTGCAGATCCTCGCGCGCCTCGGCGCCGGTTTCGACATCGTGTCCGGTGGTGAACTGCAGCGGGTGCTGAAGGCCGGTGGCGATGCCGCGAAGGTGGTGTTCTCCGGTGTCGGCAAGACCGAGGACGAAATGCGCATGGCGTTGAACGCCGGCATCTACGGCTTCAACGTCGAATCGGAATTCGAGCTGCATCAGCTCGACGCGGTGGCGCGCAGCCTCGGTCAGCGCGCGCGCATCGCGCTGCGGGTCAATCCGGACGTTGATGCCAAGACCCATCCGTACATTTCCACCGGGCTCAAGGCCAACAAGTTCGGCGTCGATATCGCCACTGCCGAGCACCTGTATGCCGTGGCCGCAGAGATGGCCGGCATCGAGATTGTCGGTGTCGCCAGCCATATCGGGTCGCAGCTGCTCGATATCTCGCCCCTGCTCGATGCGCTCGATCGCGTGCTGGCGCTGGTCGATCGGCTGCAGGCGCGCGGCATCACCCTGCGTCATATCGACGTCGGCGGTGGTCTCGGCGTGCGTTACAAGGATGAAGTGCCGCCGCTGCCCCGCGACTGGGCCGCCGCGCTGTTGCCGAAGCTTGCAGGTCGTCGCCTGAAGGTGCTGACCGAGCCGGGCCGCGCGATCGCCGGTACCGCCGGCATTCTGGTGACGCGTGTGCTGGGGCTGAAGGGCAATGAAGAAAAGTCCTTCGCCGTGGTGGATGCGGCGATGAACGATCTGGTGCGGCCGACGCTGTATCAGGCGTGGATGGACATCGTGCCGGTGACCCCGCGCAGCGATCAGCCGACGCGCAACTACGACGTGGTCGGCCCGGTCTGCGAGACCGGCGACTGGCTCGGCAAGGATCGCGAGCTGGCGATCGCCGCAGGCGACCTGCTGGCGGTGCGCACCGCTGGCGCCTACGGCTTCACCATGGCGTCGAACTACAACACCCGTGCGCGCGCCGCCGAGCTGATCGTCGATGGCGATCAGGTGCATGTCGCGCGTGCGCGCGAAAGCTTCGATGATCTGATCCGTGGGGAGTCGTTGCTGCCATGACCGATGCCGTGCAACGCGCCGCGCGCAGCCCCCTGATCCTGATCGACGGATCGTCCTGGCTGTTCCGGGCGTTTCACGCCTTGCCGCCGCTGTCCAATTCGCGCGGCGAGCCGACCGGCGCGGTCTACGGCATGGGCAACATGCTGCGGCGTCTGCTGAAGGACTATGCGCCGGAGCACATCTGCGTGGTGTTCGATGCGCCGGGCGACAACTTCCGCCACGAACTTTACGCCGACTACAAGGCCAATCGCGACGAGACGCCGGAGGAACTGAGCGCACAGTTCCCGCCGCTGATCGAGATGATCGAAGCGATGGGCCTGCCGCTGATCTCAATGCCGGGTGTGGAGGCCGATGACGTGATCGGCACGCTGGCCTGTCAGGCGCGCGCCGCGGGTCAGGATGTACTGGTGGTCACCAGCGACAAGGACATGGCGCAGCTGGTGGATGCGCGTGTGCATCTGCTGGACACGATGAAGAACCGGCGGCTCGACGCTACCGGCGTGATCGAGAAATTCGGTGTGCCGCCGGAACGGATCATCGATTACCTGGCGCTGATGGGCGACACCAGCGACAACATTCCCGGCGTGCCGGGCGTGGGGCCGAAGACCGCCGCGAAGTGGCTGAACGAATTCGGCTCGCTGGACGCGATCATCGCGCGCGCCGACGAGATCAAGGGCAAGGTCGGCGAGAAACTGCGCGCGGCGCTGGGCCAGCTGCCGATGGCACGCGAACTGGCGACCATCCGTTGCGACCTCACGCTGCCGCTGGCCCATGACGCACTGGAACCGCGCCAACCCGACAGCGATGCACTGCTGGCCCTGTTCCGGCGCATGGAATTCCATCGCTGGGTCGATGAGCTGCAGCGCGGTGACGAGGGTGGTGCCCCCGCCAATCCGGCACCGCTGGCGACCGCGGACAGCAGCGATAGCGCGGTGGTGGCGGAGCCGGCGCCGCGTCCGGAGTCGGCGCCGACCGTGGTGGAGACGGTGCTCGACGAAGCCGCGTTCACCGCAATGATGCAGCGCCTGCATAGCGCCGAGTTGATCTGCTTCGACACCGAGACCGACAGCCTCGACGCGCATCAGGCGCGGCTGGTCGGACTGGCGTTCGCGATCGAAGCCGGGCACGGCTGGTATCTGCCACTGGCGCATGACTATCTCGGGGTGCCGGCGCAATTGTCGCTGACGGCGCTGCTGCCGCAGTTGCGCACGCTGCTCGAGGATCCGCAACGACCGAAGCTGGCGCAGAACGCCAAGTTCGACATGAACGTGCTGGCGGCGCACGGCATCCAGGTGCGTGGTCTGCTGCACGACACCATGCTGCAGAGCTATGTGCTCGATGCCGCCAGCAATCGTCACGACATGGACTCGCTGGCCGACCGCCATCTGGGCCACACCACGATCAAGTTCAGCGATGTCGCCGGCAAGGGCAAGAATCAGCTGACCTTCAATCAGGTGTCGCTGGATATCGCAGCGCGCTACTCGGCGGAAGACGCGGACATCACGCTGCGGCTGCATCAGGCGCTGTATCCGCGTGTCTGCGAGATCGAAAGCCTGCACAAGGTCTATCGCGAGATCGAGATCCCGCTGGTCTCGGTGCTGGCGCAGGTCGAGCAGGCCGGGGTCAAGGTCGATGTGCCATTGCTCGCGCGCATTTCTCAGGAACTGGCCGAGCGCATGGCGGCCTTGCAGCAGCAGGCCTTCACCGAAGCCGGCGGCGAGTTCAATCTCGGTTCGCCGAAACAGCTCGGTGCCATCCTTTACGAAAAGCTGCAGCTGCCGGTGCTCGGCAAGACCCCGAAGGGCGAACCGTCCACGGCGGAAGATGTGCTCGAAGAATTGGCCGCACAGCATCCGCTACCCCGGCTGATCCTCGACTGGCGTGGTTTGCAGAAACTGCGCTCGACCTACACCGAGCAGCTGCCGCAGGCGGTCAATCCGCGCACCCGCCGCATCCACACCTCCTATCACCAGGCAGTGGCGGCCACCGGACGCTTGTCGTCGTCGGATCCGAACCTGCAGAACATTCCGGTGCGCAATGCCGAAGGGCGGCGCATCCGCGAAGCATTCATCGCCGAGCCCGGCAATCTGCTGCTGTCGATCGACTATTCGCAGATCGAACTGCGGCTGATGGCGCATTTTTCCGGCGATCCGCGCCTGCAGCAGGCGTTTCGCGATGGCCGCGACATTCACCAGGCGACGGCCTCGGAAGTCTTCGGGCTGCCGCTGGACGAAGTGGGCAGCGAGCAGCGCCGCGCCGCCAAGGCGATCAACTTCGGGCTGATCTACGGCATTTCCGCGTTCGGGCTCGCGCGCCAGCTCGGCATTCCGCGCGGCGAAGCGCAGGCCTACATCGAGCGTTTCTTCGGACGCTATCCTGGCGTCAAGCAATTCATGGACGGTACGCGGATGCAGGCGCGCGAGACGGGTTATGTCGAAACCCTGTTCGGCCGGCGCCTGTATCTGAAGGACATCCTCTCCCGCAATCAGGGGCTGCGGCAGTACGCCGAGCGCACCGCGATCAACGCGCCGCTGCAGGGCACCGCCGCCGATCTGATCAAGCTGGCGATGCTGGATGTCGCGCAATTCCTGGCGGCCGAAGCGCCAGAGGTGCGCATGATCATGCAGGTGCACGACGAACTGGTGTTCGAAGGCGAGGCCGAGCGGCTGACGGTCGTGGCGCCGCGGATCGCCGAGCGCATGTGCCGGATCGCGCCGCTGGCGGTGCCGCTGGTGGCGGATTGGGGCCTGGGTTCGCAGTGGGATGCGGCGCACCAGGCCAGCGGTCACGCAAGTAGTGGTGCCTGAACGGAATTTAGTTTTTTCTGGCGATAAATTGACCTGACTTGCAGGATGGTCAGTATTGCCAAGGCATTGAATCCAAAGGATTCATTTTCCGTTCAGCTGGCCGCCACGGGCCTGGAGGAAAAGGGCACTTGGAACTTACCGATTCGACCCCCATCTAATCTTCCGAGTGGCGATACTCCCTGTCCCACTCCCCGCCGCTCTCCCTCGGCGGGTCCGGCATCCCCCAATAGCCGGAAGCGTGGCCCGGTGGCTTCCCCCCAAGTCACCGGGCTTTTTTTATGTCCGCTCCTGCGGCAAGGCGAGCGCCATTTCGCCGGAGTTTCTGCCGGCGATTGCTCGCTCAGTCGCGCGGTGCGGTCATCAATTGATGCAGGGTTTCGCGCGCCTCCTGCAGGCCGAGGCCGTTGGAAGAGGAGAACAGCTGCGCCGTCGCCGTCTGCATGCCGGCGTCGCCGATGGCCTTGCGTACCGCCAGCAAGGTGTTCTTGGCCGCGCCATAACCGAGCTTGTCGGCCTTGGTCAGCAGGGCATGACACGGCAGGCCGCGATGCTGCGCCCATTCCAGCATCTGCCAGTCGAAATCGGTCAGCGTGTGGCGGATATCCATGATCAGCACCGCCGCACGCAGATTCTGGCGGCCGTCCATGTAGGCACCGATCAGACGACCCCATTCGGCGCGCAGCTCGCGCGCCACCTTGGCGTAGCCGTAGCCGGGCAAGTCGGCGAAGCGCCCGGCCTTGATCGAGAACATGTTGATCAGCTGCGTGCGGCCCGGCGTCTTGCTGACCCGCGCCAATTGGTTCTGCCCGCAGAGCGTGTTCAACGCGCTGGACTTGCCCGCATTCGAGCGGCCGGCAAACGCGATTTCCGGCAGGTCGTCCGCCGGCAGCTGATGGATCTGCGCGCAGGAGAGCAGGAATTGCGCACCCGCAAAGGGATTCGGAGCGTCGTTCGGGGGCTTGGACATGGTGGCGGGGAACTCGGAAACGGGCGCCAGCTTACCCGGATCGGGCCTGTGGGCGCTTGAAAACGGCGGCCGGCGGGCCCGGCAAAGGCGTTAAATTCGTCTGCCCCGTGAAGTGTGGCGCGCAGCCATGTAAAATCAGCCGCTGTAACTCTTTCTACGCCGCTGCCGGAAAGGGACTGTCCGCACACTGGACCGCTGCAGCGCCGGAAATTTCTCTCGGGAGTTTGAAGAAAATGAAGCGCGTTTTGCTCGCTGTGGCGCTGTGTGCTCCGCTGGCCCTGCCGTTTGCCGTCGCTGCGGAAGGTGTTGCCAAGGATCCTTTCACCCAGGGTAATGCCGAGGCCGGTGCCGCAAAGGCTGCGGTCTGCGCCGCATGCCATGGCCCCGCTGGCAACAGCAGCAACCCGGTGTGGCCGAAGCTGGCGGCGCAGGGTTCGCGCTTCACCTTCGAACAGCTGCAGGCGTTCAAGGCCGGCCATCGCAATGATCCGCTGATGGGCGCGCAGGCCGCAGCCCTGTCCGAGCAGGACATGCGCGATCTCGCCGCCTACTTCGCGGCACAACCGGCCTCGCCGGGCGTCGGCAGCCCTTCGGCAGTCGCTGTGGCGCAGCCGCTGTATCGCGCAGGCGATGCCAAGCGCGGCCTCCCGGCCTGTGGCTCCTGCCACGGTCCTGGCGGCGCCGGCGTGCCGGCGGCGGCGTATCCGCACATCGGCGGCCAGCATGCGGTCTATGTGGCCAACCGCCTGCGTGCGTATCGCGATGCCGCAGCGACCGAGCTGCCGGACGGGAACTTGAAGATCATGGCGGCGGTCGCAGCGCAGCTGACGGACGCCGAAATCGAGGCCCTGGCTTCGTACGTCAACGGTCTGCAGTAACCCTTACGACCTCAAGGATCGATCATGCGCGCACTGCTACGCGGTACCTTCGTTGCACTCTCTCTGCTGACCTTCGCCTGCTCCGCACAGGATGCGGCGCCGAAGATCGAGCAGGGCAAGCAGTACAAGCTGGTACGTGACGTACAGGCGCCGGCCGACGCCAAGCGTATCGAAGTTGCGGAGTTCTTCTGGTACGGCTGCTCGCATTGCTATGCGTTCGATCCGACGGTCGAAAACTGGGTCAAGGCCAAGAAGCCGGCGGATGTCGATTTCGTGCGCTACCCGAGCACGCTCGGTCGTCCGGAAGGGGCGCTGCATGCGCGCGCTTTCTACACTGCACAAGCGCTGAACGTGTCGGAAAAGATGCATCAGGCGATGTTCAGCGCGATCCACAAGCAGCATCAGATGCTGACCAGCGAGGCGCAGATTGCGGCGCTGTTCAACCGCGAAACGGGCGTGTTGCCGGATGTGTTCAACAGCACCTTCAAGGGTTTCAGCGTCGATTCGCGTGCGCGGACCGCAGAGAAGCTGGCGGTCGATTACGGCCTGACCAGCGTGCCGGTGCTCGTGGTCGGCGGCAAATACACCACCAGTGCGGCGATGGCCGGCGGTTTCCCCGAGGCATTCAAGGTCGTCGACTTTCTGATCGAGAAGGTGCGCAAGGAACGTGGCGGCAAGTAACTCGCTGCGCAATACGCGCAAAGCCCGGCTTCTGGCCGGGCTTTTTGTTGCCCTGTTGCTGCCGGTCGGCGGCAATGCCGCGCCCGCGGCACCGAAGATGACGATGGAGCAGGTTTGCGCCGCAGTCGGCGGCCGGCTGCAGAGTGTCGGTGCGGAGCGGTGCCGCAAGCTGGGGCTGCAGTTCACCGGCGGAGCCACCTACAAGGGGGTGCCGCTGATGTATCGCGACTATCCCGCGACCGTTCCGCAGAAGACCCCGCCGCGGGTGATGATGATCGGCGGTATCCACGGCGACGAACTGACCTCGGTGAGCGTTGCATTCCAGTGGATGGGCCATCTCGCCGCCGAGGAGGTACGCCAGTTTCATTGGCGGGTGCTGCCGTACGTCAACGCCGACGGTCTGCTGGCGCGTCCTGCGACCCGCGGCAATGCACGCGGAGTCGACCTCAACCGCAATTTTGCGACCGCCGACTGGACCGCCGATGCGCTGGCGTACTGGGTGAAACGCACGCGCAAGGATCCGCGGCGCTATCCGGGGCCGACACCGGGGTCGGAGCCGGAAACCCAGTTACTGGTGGAGCAGATCGAGCAGTTCCGGCCGGATGCGATCGTGTCGATCCACGCGCCCTACGGCGTGCTCGATTACGACGGTCCGGAGCAGCCGCCCAAGCGTTTCGGCTACCTGCGCCTGCACCAGCTCGGCACCTATCCGGGATCGCTGGGCAACTACGCCGGCACCAATCTCGGCCTGCCGGTGATCACGCTGGAGTTGCCGCATGCCGGGATCATGCCGACGGCCGCGCAGTCGCAGCGGATCTGGGCCGACATGCAGAGCTGGCTGGAGAAGAACCTGCCGCGTCAGGTTGCAGCGCGCCAGAACAGCCTGACCGCCAGCGCCGAATAACCCTGAGGGAGCATCGCGCGCTACGTGCGCGCGAACTCGGCGCTCAGCGTGTCTCTTCGCGGAAGATCCGCCACTCGCCCTGCGCCGTGCGTTTCCAGAATTGCTGCTTGCGGACCGTGACCTGATAGTTGTCGGACGCATAGTCCTGGGTGAATTCCGCGAGCCATAGCGGTTCGTCGGTGCCCGGATAGCGGAACAGGCTCACCTCGCGCAATTGCACGGTAATGAACTGCTTGCTGGCGTTGACCCGATGCTTGTGCGCGGCGAAGGCCTTGCGATCCATGCCCTGGGTGCTGAAGTCCTCGCCATACCAGTTCAGATAGCGCTCGGTATCCAGCGACGACCAGGCGTCACGCCAGGCTTCGACCTGCGCCGCAAACTCCGCGCGCTCCGCTTCCAGCTGCGATGTCGGCAACCATTCCAGTTCGTCGCTGAGCAGCACCGGCGTGCGCCCGAAGCGCACCGAAGGTTTCAACGCGCTGAGATCGTCGTTGGCCATGGTTACGCAGCCTTCACTGGATAACGGCGCGCGGGTGTAGGTATCGCGCGGCACGCCGTGCAGCCAGATGCCGGAGCCGGTGCGGCGCTTGAAGCGGTCCCACAGGTTCGGGTAATCCAGCGGCAGTGCGCCGGCGCCGTACAGTTCCGGCAGCGCCTTGTCGTCGATCCAGCCGGTGATGTGATACAGGCCCACCGGCGTGCGGTTGTCGCCGCTCACCTGTTTGCGCGAGCCGTTCTTGCCCATCGATGAGTAATGGTGCCGCACCAGTTCGAGCTGGCCGCCGTTGTTCTTCAGCAGATAAAGCCGTGCGCGCGGCAGGTCGACCACGATCAGATGCTGGAAGCTGTCGGCCAGCTGCAGTACCGCATTCGGCAAGGTGCCGGGCGGCGGAATCGCTTTCTCGCTGGCCAGGCGGACGCGGGCTTCCTGGGCCAGTGCGGCGATCCGGGGATCGTTGCCGTCATTGGCCGGCGCGACGGGTTCGCTGCCCGAGAGCGCGGCGAGCAGTTCACCATGCATCAGCCGCGCAACCGGAAAGCCGGGTTCGCGGCGGCTCAGCGCGTCCAGCGCCTTCAGCGCATTGTCGGATTGTCCGGCGCGCAGCAACTCGACCGCGGCCTGGAGCTGCTGCTCGGCGGTCGGCGCCGCGGCGGCAGCAGGGCCGCACAGCAGCGCGGCCGCCAACGCCAGTCGTACGGACGACCGTCCCGGTCTGCTGCGCATGGGGTGCGCCAGTGCGGCGGGCGCTTAGCGCGTGTACTCGCGCGTGATCTTCCAGCTGCTGCCGGCGCGGGACATTTCGAGAATCTTGGTGACGCTGTCGGAGAACGCATCCGACTCGTATTCCTGACGGAAGCTGACGCGCACGCGCTCGTCGGGCAACGTGGTGAACTGCGGCTCCAGCGCCTTGACGCTGATCCGCTGCGGCCGCTGGATGCGATCGCGGCGCTGGGTTTCCCAGGCTGCGCGGGTCAGGCCGCCTTCGGGGACGAAGTCTTCGGCATAGGCGGCGAAATAGGTGTCGAGATCGCGCGACGACCAGGCCTGCACCCAGGCGGACAGCGCACTTTCGGCAGCCTGCTGCGTGCCGGCATCGAGTGTCGTGCTGCTGGCCGCCGGTGCTGCGGCGGCGACCGGGGCCGTGCTGGCGCTGCTGCCGGCCACGGGCGCGGCAACGACCGGTGCCGGCACCGCCGCCGCGGCTACCGGCGTGACCGGGACGGCAGCGACCGTGGTGTCGGGAACGCCGTCCAGCTGATTGATCAGCGCCAGCTTCGCGCGGACCGAGGGGTTGCCCTGATCGAGCTGCAGGGCGCGGCCATAGGCGGCACCGGCCAGTGCCGCGTAGATGTCGCCGAGATTTTCGTGCGCGGTGGCGTAGCTGGGGTGCGTCGCCAGTGCGGCTTCCAGTGCTTCGCGCGCCTTGGTGTAGTCGCCCTCGGCGGCATACAGCACCGCGAGGTTGTTGTACGGCTCCGGCAGTTGCGGATAGTCGCGGGTGAGATCGGCAAACGCGCGGATCGCATCCTTGGCGCGGTTGAGCTTGACCAGCGCCAGCCCGCGCGCAAAGCGTGCCTCGGCGTCCTGCGGATTCTTCGCCAGATGGGCGTCGAGCTTCTTCAGCGCGTCATTGGCCTGACCCTGCTGCAGCAGTTGTTGTGCTTCCTGCGCAACGCCATTGGCGAGAACCTGCGGGGTAAAGACGATGGCCGACACGATCGCGACGGCGCGGCAGAGCTTGTACATGCTGCGGAAACCTCGACACTGATGGACCTGCTTACTATATCAGTCGGATACGGTGGACTGACGTCAGCGTTTGTCGTAGGGATTGGCCGTGCCGGGCGGCACGCGCTTGAAACGCTTGTGAATCCAGAAGTACTGACTGGGGGCGAGACGGATGCCCTCGGCCAGCACTTCGTTGATGCGCGCCGCATCGGCGACTTCATCCGCGCTCGGGAAATTTTCCAGTGCGGGGAAGAACTGCACGCGATAGCGGCCGTTGACGCGCGCCGGAAAGTACGGCACGACCTTGGCGCGGCCCATCTCCGCCAGCCGCGAGGTGGCGGTGATGCTCAGCACCGGGGTGCCGAAGAACGGTGCATATACGCTCATGTGCGCGTGCAGCGCCTGGTCCGGCGCGTACCAGATCGCACGGCCGCTGCGCAGTGCGCGCACCAGGCGGCGCAGGTCGTTGCGCGGCAGCGCCGGCAGGCCGGAGCGCTGCTCGCGCCAGCGGTGCATCAGGAAATCCATCACCGGATTGTTGTAGGAGCGATACATGGCGTGGAACGGCCGTCCGGCCAGGGCCAGATACCGCGCGCCGATTTCCAGCGTGGTGAAGTGTCCGGTCAGCAGCAGTACCCCGTGGCCGCTGTTCAGGGCGGCATCGAGATGTTCGATGCCCAGCACCTCGCCGCCACGGCGCAGGCGCCAGTCGGGTGCAAACCAGGCCAGTGCGGTTTCGAAGAGGCCCATGCCGAGGTCGCGGAAATGGGTATCGACCATGCGCTCGCGTTCGGCCACCGACCATTCCGGAAAGCACAGCTGCAGATTGACGCGCACCACATGACGGCGGCTGCGGATCAGTCGTCCGGCGAGCCAGCCGAGGCCGGAACCCAGTGCCAGCAGTACCGGCAGCGGCAGCCAGCTGATCAGCCACATGACGCCCAGGCCCAGCCAGGTGGGCCAGTAGCGCGGATGAAACAATCGCGCCTCTAGCGGCGGGCGCGTATCGGTTGCAGGAGCGGACATCGCGACATTGTAACGGCGCTGTCCCTGCTTACGCCGGTTGCGGGCGCTGGCGGCTGCGGATCAGGCCGTCGATGGCGTAGATCAGCAGTGCCGTCCAGATGCAGCCGAAGCCGATTGCCTGGGTACTGCTGAACGGCTCCTTGTAGAGGAACACCCCGCACAGCAGCAGGATGCTGGGCGTGAGGTATTGCAGGAAGCCCATCAGCGACAGCGGGATGCTGCGCGCGCCGATCGCAAACAGCACCAGCGGCAGTGCCGTGACCAGTCCGCCCAGCACCAGCAGGGTATCGATGCCGGGATTGAGGTGACCGAAGCCGCCCTGGCCGTGGCTGGCCAGCCAGCCGAGATAGCCCAGCGCCGGCAGCAACAGCAGGCCGCTTTCGACCATCAGCCCCTTGAGCGAGGCGATCACCGCGAGCTTGCGGATCAGGCCGTAGCCGCCGAACGACAATCCCAGCCCCAGGGCGATCCACGGCGGGCGCCCGGCCTGGATGGCCAGCCACAGCACGCCGGCGGCGGCGATCGCCACCGCCAGCCATTGCGCGGGCCGCAGCCGTTCGCGCATCACCGCGACGCCGAGCAGCACGTTGATCAGCGGATTGATGAAATAACCGAGGCTGGTTTCGACGATGTGATCGGCATTGATCGCCCAGATATAGAGCCACCAGTTGAAGCCGATCAGCAACGCGCTGGCGCCCAGCAGGGCGAGCAGGCGCGGCGACAGTTGTCGCAGCCAGCCCCAGCCATCGCGGAGCGTGAGCCAGAGACCGACGAACAGCGCGCACCAGACGATGCGGTGGGCCATGATTTCCAGCGCCGGCACCGCGGCCAGCAGTTTCCAGTACAGCGGAAACAGCCCCCAGATCAGGTAGGCGCAGATTGCGGCCAATAGACCCTGGCGCATGGCGTGGAATGTTGCGGGAGGAGAAGGGCGCGCAGTTTACGCCGTCCGCACTGCGCCGGGTGCCTGGCGGAAGCGTCCGGTGCGCCCCATGCCACGGCCGCATGGCCGACGTGTGGCTGGGGGATTGTCCGGTAGGCGTGCAGGACAATGACTACTCCCAGTGCCGACCGGCATCGCTACACTAGCCCGATGAGCCGTTATCCGAATGCGTCCGTGGGGCTTGCGCCGTTGCGTCGGGCGACCGCGCATGAGGGCCACGTCGATTTCCTGCCGGACCGTCACGAGGCACTGCTGCGGCGCGAGCCAGAGAAATACTCCGAGATGGTGCGCGGCGTGAGCGGCTTCGGGATCTACCTTATCGATCGCGAGGGGCGCATCCGCAGCTGGAACCACGGTGCCGCGCAGATCACCGGGCTGGGCGAAAGCGATGTGATCGGACGGCCGTTCTCGGCGCTGTTCGTCGACGAGACGGTACGCGAGGGCGCACCGCAGCGGACGCTGGAATTCGTGCGTGCCAACCGGCATTGCAGTGACGAGCAGCGTCGCCGCCGCAGCAATGGCGGCGATTTCATGGCGCAGTGCTCGATCGACGCGCTGCGTTCCGATTCCGGCGAACTGCTGGGCTTCGTCGAAGTGTTCCAGGACATCACCGAACAGAAGCAGCGCGAGGAGCGCTTGTACCAGCGCGCCACCCGCGACGCCCTGACCGGCACCTTCAGCCGCGGCCACTTCACCGAGATGGCGGAGCTGGAGATCGAACGCGCGCGGCGCTTTGCCGAGCCACTGTCGGTGGTGATGCTCGATATCGATCACTTCAAGAAGATCAACGACAGCTACGGCCACGAAGTCGGCGACAAGGTGCTGGTGAGTCTGGCGCGCACCCTTCAGGAACAGGTGCGGCGGATCGACTTCTGCGGTCGACTCGGCGGCGAGGAGTTTGCGCTGATGCTGCCGCGCGCCAACAAGGAGCCCGCACTGGAACTGGCGCAGCGCCTGCGCCGCAAGCTGGCGGAACAACGCATCGTGGTGGCGCCCGCGCGCGAAATCGCATTCACCACCAGCCTGGGCGTCGCGGCATTGCGGCCGACCACACGCGATCTCGCCGAACTGCTGCGTAATGCCGATGCCGCGCTGTACAAGGCCAAGCGCGAGGGTCGCAACCGGGTCGAGGCCTGGTTCGAGTAGTTCGATTTCACTCGGCGCATGGCTGTCAGCGGCCGACTCCTTTAGAATCCGCGGCACGCGCCCGTAGCTCAGCTGGATAGAGTACCGGCTTCCGAAGCCGAGGGTCGGGGGTTCGAATCCCTCCGGGCGCACCACTTCTTGTTCCAGCCCCATGACGGGCCTGTTCGCTGATTCGCTGAACGGGCTCGCCGCGTGTTCGAACCTGCGACGCAGCAGACGCAAGGTTCGACGATCCGGCTCAGCCGGCTCGCCCGTAGGGCGAGGCGCTTGTTTCAGGCCATCCTGCCGGGCACCCCTCTTTTTCGGACGTTTCCCGCCCATCGGCGTGGGCACGCCGCGCCGCGAATGGTCCGGGATTCATCCGCCTGGCCAGGCAGCGACCTGAGCTGTCCACGCTGAATTCCGTGGTGATCCAAAGCCTCCCGTCGGTTCTCCACTCCTGAACCGCCTGAAAATGGGAGCAAGCTCGGATCGGGTCCGGTTTGGGGAAGTCCCAAAAAGAAAGGGAGCGACCGATTGGCATGCCAATCGATCACTCCCTCACGCCGATACCGGAATGGGCTCGGCTGTGCCCGATGCGCCTTTACTTGCGGATCAGCTTCAGCTCCACGCGACGATTGCTGGTCCGTCCTGCCGGCGTGTCATTCGGTGCGACCGGCTGTGAAGCACCGTATCCCACCGCCTTGACCTCCGCGCCGTCCAGGCCGCGGAGAACCAGGTACTCGCGCACGGCTTCCGCACGAGCCTGCGAGAGCCGCAGGTTCTTCTCCGGGTTGCCAGAAGAGTCCGTGTGGCCGCCCACTTCAACCATCACGACCGGATTTTTCTGCAACGTCGGCAGCAGCGCTGCCGCTGCGTCGTCGAGAATGCGGCGTGCGTCGCCTGTGAGCTTGTTGCTGTTGGTCTCGAAGCCCACGTCCTTGAGGTCGATGCGCGCGGGTGCGGCCGCAGGAGCCGGGGTGACGACCGGCGAGGCCTTGACCGGCGCAATCGGCAGCGGGCAGCCCGACGCATCGACCTGCACGTTGGCCGGCGTTCCCTGGCAACGATCGAGCGCGTCGATGACGCCGTCGCCGTCGCTGTCCTGCGGTGCGACCGGCAACGTTGGCGCAGGCGCTGCCTGAGGGGCGCCGAAGCTCCAGCGCAACCCCACCGTGCCACCCACGCCATGATTGTCGCCGGCGTTCTGGAACGATTGGCTGTAAGTCGCCTGGCCATAGAGCAGCGTGTTGCTGCCCAGCGCATAAGAGCCTCCCAGACCGATCTCGCCCCAGGTCCGTTCGTCGCGCGTGACCAGTTCCTTGTTCTGCGCAACGGCGCTGTGTCGCGGCGCAAGACTCCGCAGAACGTTGGCGATGGCGTAGAACATCCTGCCATCCCGGTCCGGTCCGACCAGGTTCACGCCGTTGGGATGGAACTCATAGGCCAGGCCCACGCGCGCCACGCTGTTCTCATGCGTGCCGAGATCGACCGCCACGCCATTGCTGTCGATGAAGGAGTCGGAGCGCAGCTGATTCCAGCTCACCTGCACCTGCGGCACCAGCGCGCGCTTGCGCTCTGCGCCGACCACGAAGCGCTTGCCGGCTTCGAGGCTGGCAGACGTCGACTCCACATCGAGATCGGTCACGGTGTCGCCGAGACGGGTCGTGCCCAGGGTCGTTGATGCCTGGTTGTACTGGCCCTGCAGGTCGACATACTCGCCGCGTGCGCCGTTCCAGGTGAGGTTCAAGCCGCCGCCGCCGCCGCCGCCGTCGGCGCTGATCTTGCCTTGGTCGTCGGACGTCGGTCTGCTGACCTTGGCGTCCATCCCCTTGTACTGTCCCGTGATGCCTGCGGTCAGCAGGCCTACTTCATTGCCAAACAGCGCGAAGTCGGCGCCAACCTGAACACCCCACGCGCTGTTGCGCGTGGAGAAATCGACGGAGCTGGCCTCAGGTGTCTTGGTCATCCGCTTGCCGGCGAAGCGTACCCACACGCCTTCGAAGAAGCTGTCGTTGTTCCGGCTCAACCACTGCCGTTGTCCCACGCGCTCCTCGAGGGTCGGCAGTTCACCAAAGGCATCGGCCAAGGCGCCTGCCGTAGCGCTGTACAAGGCGGCGAGGGAGTTCAGACTGCCGCGCAGGACGACCGTATCGGCGGCAGCACCGTTTGCCAGGTCGTAATCCCAGATGCCCTTGACGATCGGACCGCCCACGAGGGAGAAGTTGGCGGCATCCACGCCGCCTCCAGCCTGAGCGACCAATACGTCCTCGCCGGTCGCAGCCGCTGCCGCCGGAGTGACATCGGCCACGTTCAGATCCGTGACGCCACTGATCGCGCCGCCCACCTGGAGTTCGTCCGCCTTGTCTGCGGCAAAGTCGGCATCGATCTTGAGCGCGTTTCCTGCGCCGATCGCGTCGTAGTCGCCGCTGACGTTGAACGTATCCCCGACCGCACCGTCCTGCATGTCGATCGTTGACGGATCGAGGCTCAGGTTGCCGTTGATGGTGAAGCCGTTGTGGGCCACGAACGTCGAATCGATCAGGTTGACCTGTGCCGCCGTCAGCGAATCGCCACCGCTGACCGTCAGGGTCGAGCGATCGACGTTGACGGTATCCCAGTTCACCAGATTGCTCTGCGGAGCGATCAGCGTCTGATTGACGTCGTTCAGGTTCAGCGTGTTGCCTTGGCCGGCCGCGCCGCCGTCGAGCTTGGTGCTGCCCAGCGTGAAGGTCGCACCCGTGACGTTGACCGTATCCGCACCGGCACCGGCATTGACACCGCCGGTCACCGTGCCGCTGACCAGATGGATGATGTCGTTGCCGGCACCGCTGCTGATGGCGCCGCTGATCGTGGCACCGGCCAGCGTGATGGTGTCGACGCCGCCGCCGGTCGAGACACTGTTCGCCGTTCCGGCGTTCAGCGCAATGCTGTTGTTGCCATCGCCGCCGTTGATGGCGCCGCTGATGGCGGCACCCGCCAGCGTGATGGTGTCAGCGCCGGCACCGGCCGTAACGCTGCTCGCCGTGCCGGAGTTCAGTGCAATGGTGTTGTTGCCGTCACCGCCGTCGATGGCGCCGTCAACCGCTGCCGTGGCACCGTTGAGGACGATCCTGTCATTGCCGTTGCCGCCGATGACGTTGCCCGTGACCTGCGCGGTGCCCAGCACCCAGATCTGGTTGTTGCCATCCGTTGCACTGCCGTCGCCACCGAGCACGTCGCCATTCACCGTCACCGCATCCGTAGCCGGCACGCTGCTGTCAGGCAGGGCACCCAAGCCACCGATCCGGATCTGATTGCTGCCCTCATTGCCCTCGACATTGCCGGTGACGGTACTGCTGCCCACGACATAGATCGTGTCATCGCCCAGGTTGCCCTGCACGCCACCGACCGAACCCGTGGTGTTGATGACGATCAAGTCCGCATCATCCAGCGGCGCGCTGGAGTCCGCACCGGCGTAGCCGCCGGCCACGATGCCGTCCACCGACGCGTCACCCGCGACCGTGAGTTTGTCCTTGCCGCCGCCGCCCTCGAAGTTGCCGGTAATGACGTTTGTGCCATCGAGGACGAGCGTGTCGTCGGTCTCGCAACCGAGCGAGGCGCCATTGGTTT
>JBEBWZ010000049.1:0-22315 GCA_040391865.1 Solimonas flava | reverse complement strand
GGCTGTGTGGACCATACGCAACGCTTTTTTGAAGATGGCGAGATCACGCCCGCACGATTCAAGCGCGCGCGTATCGCCGCGCGCCTGGAACTGGAGTATCTCAACCGCCGCTACCGCGAAACCGGTTGGGATATGGCGATCGGCTCATCGGGCACCATTCGTGGCGTCTGGCGCGTCATGCGTGGCGCCGGCTGGGCCAACGAGTCGGTGACGCGAACTGCGCTCGAAAAGACTATCGAGATGACGCTGACGCGCAAGCACATCGACCAGATCGATTTTCCCGCCCTGCGCGAAGATCGCCGCCCGGTTTTCATCGGCGGCCTTGCGGTTCTGGCGGGGGTATTCGATGCACTCGCATTGAAGGAGCTGCAGACCTCGGAGCGTGCCCTGCGCGAAGGTGTGGCCTACGACCAGCTGGGACGTCTTGCCAACCTCGACGTACGTGACGAGTCCGTACAGGCACTGTCCGCACGCTATGGCATCGATCAGGAACAGGCGAATCTGGTCGAACGCACCGCGCTGCGCCTACTCAGTCACGTCGACACCGCCTGGGACCTGAATACCAAGCCGATCCGCCAATTGCTGGGCTGGGCCGCGCAGTTGCATGAAATCGGTCTGGCCATCAGCCATAGCGGCTATCACAAGCACAGCGAGTACATTTTGCGGAACAGCGATCTGCAGGGGTTTTCGCAGACCGACCAGAAGCTGCTGGCGGCGCTGGTGCGCCTGCATCGCGGCAAGCTTACGCTGGCGCCGCTGGAAGACCTGCCGACGGCCTGGGTCAAGCCGGTCAAGCGCATGGTGATGCTGCTGCGTCTCTCCTATCTGCTGCATCGCTCGCGCACGCCGAGCCTACGGCCGCCGGTGCGCCTCGGCGTGACCCGTCGCGGTCTCGACCTGAGTTTCGCCAGCAAGCAGTGGCTGGACAACCATCCGCTGACCCTGGCCGATCTCGAACGCGAGATCGAACACCTGGGCGTGCTGCAGATGAAGCTGCGCCTGAGCTGAATCGGGCGTTGCGGCGTGGCCTCAGGACTCTTCCAGCAGGCGCAGCTGGATCGGCTTGCCACTGATGATGTCCGGTCGCTGGTAGTAGCCGTCCGGCTGCAGCAGCCAGCTTTGCGCGGTGTCTGCAAGGTAGCCATGGAGCTGCTGCTGCACGCGCTCGCGCAACTCGGAATCCAGCAGCGGGAATGCGACTTCGACGCGGCGGAACAGGTTGCGCTCCATCCAGTCGGCGCTGCTCAGGTACAGCTCCAGATTGCCGCCGTTGGCGAATGAATAGACCCGGTGATGCTCCAGGAAGCGGCCAATGATCGACCGCACCTGGATGTTCTCCGACATGCCCTTCACGCCCGGCCGCAGCGAGCACATGCCGCGCACAATCAGGTCGATCTTCACGCCCGCCTGCGAAGCGCGATACAGGGCCTGAATGATTTCCGGCTCCACCAGCGCGTTCATCTTGGCGATGATGTGTGCCGGGCGGCCGTGTTGCGCATGTTCGATCTCGCGCTCGACTTTCAGGTGCATCTGCTTCGACAGGGTGAATGGCGACTGCAGCAGGCGATGCAGTCGGGTGACCTTGCCGAGACTGGTCAGCTGCAGGAATACCGCATGCACGTCCTTGCAGATATCCGGGTCGGCCGTGAACAGGCCGTAGTCGGTGTAGAGCCGCGCCGTGCGCGGGTGGTAGTTGCCGGTACCCAGATGCGCGTAGTGACGCAGGCTGGCCATGCCGCCGGTCAGCGACTCTTCCCGCCGCACCACCAGGCACATCTTGGCGTGGGTCTTGTAGCCGACCACGCCGTACACCACATGGGCCCCGACGTCCTGCAGTTGCTCGGCCAGATCGATGTTGTTGGCCTCGTCGAAGCGCGCACGCAGCTCGACCACGACGGTCACTTCCTTGCCGTTGCGCGCCGCCTCGATCAATGCGTCGACGATCGCCGACTTGTCGCCGGTGCGATACAGCGTCTGCTTGATCGCCAGCACCTTCGGATCGCGCGCTGCCTGGCGCAGGAACTCCACCACCGGCGTGAACGAATCGTAGGGATGGTGCAGCAGATGATCGCGATCGCGGATCGCGGCAAACAGATCGCCCGACAGGGCCTTGGAGATCTTCGGCACAAACGGCGGGTATTTCAGTTCCGGCCTGTCGATCAGATCGGGAATCGCCATCAGGCGGTGCAGATTCACCGGCCCGTTGACCTGATAGACGTCGGCCAGCGTCAGCTGCGCCACATCCATCAGGTACTGCCACATCTGCTCCGGACAGTTGTGCGCGACTTCCAGACGCACGGTATCGCCCCACTGGCGCTGCGACAGTTCGCCCTCAAGCGCTTCCATCAGATCCTTGGTTTCTTCCTCGTCGACCAGCAGATCGGAGTTGCGGGTCAGACGGAACTGATAGCAGCCGTTCGCTTCCATGCCCGGAAAGAGGTCATCGACATAGGCATGGATCACGCTCGACAGGAACACGAAGTCATGCTCGCCGGTACCGACGACATCGGCCGGAATCTGGATCAGGCGCGGCAAGGCGCGCGGCGCCTGCACCACGGCAAAGCCGGTATTGCGGCCAAACGCATCCTTGCCCGACAGCTGCACGATGAAGTTCAGCGACTTGTTGAGGATGCGCGGAAACGGATGCGCCGGATCGAGTCCCATCGGCGACAGCACCGGCATCAACTCGCTCTGGAAATAGCTTTTGAGCCAGGCATCCTGCTCGGCGGTCCAGCTGGAGCGGCGCACGAACCGGATGTGCTCGGTCTCCAGTGCCGGGATCACCACCTCGTTGAACACCCGGTACTGCTCGTCGACCAGATCGTGCGCACGACGGCTGATCGCGGCCAGGGTTTCAGCGGGCGTCAGGCCATCCGCCGCCCGCTGATTGGGGCTCAATTCGGCCAGCTGCTGCAGCCCGGCGACACGGATCTCGAAGAACTCGTCGAGATTGGAGCTCGAGATGCACAGGAACTTGAGCCGCTCCAGCGCCGGCACATCCTCGTCCAGCGCCTTGGCCAGTACCCGCCGGTTGAACTCCAGCAACGACAGCTCTCGACTGAGGAACAGTTCGGCAGGTTGAAACTCGTGTTCGGGCGGCATATGGCTCATGGACAGGCAGGCTGACTCAGGGACCCTGCCAGTCTATGACAACGCGATGACCGTTAAGTGACCACCCGTTCGAGTCTTCGCCCGCTTCAGTCGTCGCGCGCCGCGGTCAGCGCAGCGTCGCGGCCGTTGCGCAGTTCGCGGGTACGCGGCGGCGCGCCTGTGATCAGGCGATCGCCCTCCTTGCGCGTGAAGTACTTCCAGCTCCATTGCAGGAATACGCGCACGCGCTGCTCGGCGTCGATCAGCGACATGACGTGCACGAATGCCCAGACAAACCACGCAAAGACCCCGGTGACCTTCATGAAGCGCAGATCGCCGACCGCCTTGTTCATGCCGATCACCGCCATCGTGCCGAGATCGCGATACTTGAACGGCGCCGGCGGTTTCTTGCCGCGCAGCCGACGAATGAGCTGCTCGGCCACGTATTCGCCCTGCTGGATCGCTGCCGGTGCCAGGCCGGGCACGTCGCGGCCGTTGACATCGGTCAGCCGCGCGAGGTCGCCGATCACGAAAATCTCGGGATGGCCGGGCAGCGAGCAGTCGGCCTCGACCTGCACGCGCCCACCGCGATCCAGACCCACGCCGGCACGCTCGGCCAGCACCTCGCCGAAGTACGACGCGCGTACCCCGGCCGCCCACAGCACCGTGCGTGCGCGCAGGGTTTCACCGCCACGGGTTTTCACGAAATCCGCCCCGAGATCCTCGACCAGGGTTTCGGTCAGCACCGTGACCCCCAGCTCTTCCAGGTGCCGGCGTGCCGCCGCACGCAGTTCCGGCGCGTACATCGGCAGCACGTCCTTGGCGCCTTCGACCAGCAGGATGCGCGTCTGCCGCGGATCGATGCTGCGGAAGTCGTGCACCATCGTTTTCTGCGCCAGCTCGCCAATCGCACCGGCCAGTTCGACGCCGGTAGGGCCCGCACCGACGATCACAAAGGTCATCAGCTCGCGGCGCTGGGTTTCGTCCTCGGTGAGTTCCGCCAGCTCGAACGCGGCAAACAGCTTGCGGCGGATTTCCAGCGCGTGCTCGACGGTCTTCAGGCCGGGCGCGAAGGCACGCCACTCATCCTTGCCGAAGTAATGATGCTTCACGCCGGTGGCCGCGATCAGCGTGTCGTAGCGCAGCTCGCCGTGCTCATGGCGCAACAGCCGCTGCGCGGGATCGACATCGAACACCGCCGAAGCCAGGCAACGCACGTTGCGGTAACGACGCAGCACCACGCGTTGCGGGATCGAGATGTCGCCCGGCGGAATCGCACCGGTCGCCACCTGGTACAGCAGCGGCTGGAACAGCTGGAAGTTGCGCTTGTCCAGCAGCGTGACCTGATAACCGGTCTTGCCGAGGCGTCGCGCAGCATGCAGGCCGGCGAAGCCGCCGCCGACGATCACCACATGATGCTGTTGATTCATGGTTCTGCCATTCGCCCGTCGATGTTGCGGCGCAGCATAGGCTGCGCAAGATTGCGCCGCAATCACAGGTCGCTGTTAGTCCACGCACGCGCTACAGGCCGCCGTCGGACCGCGTCAATCGTCGCCGAACGCGTCATCCAGGGCATGGCCGATGGCGTATCCCGCAAGCAACACCACAGCGACATAGCTGGCAATCGCGCCAACGCTGATGGCCCCCGTGGTTTTACCGCCGCTGAAGCGCCGCACCTCCAGCGATTCGATCGCCGCATACGGCACCTTGTACAGCTTGCCCTCACCTTGATCCGTGCGTCCGAACAAGGCCTCCGGCTCCACCGCCGTCACTTTCAGTTCCAGTATCCGTTGACTGCGGGTCAACACCCGCACGGACTGCCCGACCTTGACGCTGGCTGCAACCGTGCGCCCCTCGATCGGCGCCGCCAGCGGCCGCATCGAAAAACAGCCGGCCAGACACAGCGCCAGCAGGACGCTGATGATGTTGCGCATGCTCCCCTCCCCTCAAACGCCTTTACGGCTGGCTTATGGGCGCCAGCTCGGAGTCGATTCTAATCAGCAGGTGCAGCTTTCGCCGCAATCACCTTATGCCGTTTGCGCGCGATTTTCCGAGCGCGTGGAGGCTGGCCGTCGGCGGTGATCGCAGCCCTGTCCAGCGCCGGATAGCGCCGCTGCAGCCACTGGTCCTGCATCACGTAACGCGCGACCTTGCCGATATCGTGGATGTACCCGGCGTTGATCGCACTGCCGATGACCGCGCCCAGCACCGGCACCACGCCGAAGGCCTTGCGCTGACCGAGATTGGCGCCGATGCGACTGGCCAGCGTGGTCAGACTGAACTGTGTCGCCTCCTTGGCCAGCTCACGCTCGGCAACGCGCTCGACCCCATCGCGCCAGGCGCTGTCGAGCAGTTCGTTGCCGTGCTGCAGGGCTTCCCAGGCGGACTGTTTCTCTTCGAGACTGTTGGCCGATGCCAGCGCAAACACGCCAATGACCTTGCTGCGATGCTGCGGCAGCAACCAGTCCTCGCCGTAGCAGTAGGCCGTACGATGGATGGTGCGCAGCGCCAGGGTCAGCAACGCCGGAATATCCGCGACCATGCCGGCCGCGCCGGCAACACCGAACACCGCCCCACCGGCTCCGCCCAGTACCTGACCACGCCGCGTGACGCGTCGCGCCAGCGCATCGCACTGCGGCAACGGCAGTGCCGCGATCTCGGCCACGGACTCGACCCCCGCAACCTTCAGCACGTCCTTGCGCCCCGCGACATAACCTGCGGCGCGCTCCAGCCCCTGCAGGGCGGCACGCAAGGCGCTGACCGGCACCATCTTCTGCGCTGCCATGGCGGCGGCCTGGCCCGGCCGCGACATCACCCGCGTGCCCCAGTCAGGTTTTGCGTCGCGCCAGCGCGTGATCGTTGCCAGCGCCGCCAGTTCGTAAGTATCCGGAGTCTTGTTGCTCATGGGTCGAGATTGACATGCCCTCGCTGCGTTGACCATGCTGCAGCATGTGTCTGATTGCCGTTGCGCTCTGTGCGCACCCCCACTTCCGCCTCGTGGTCGCCGCCAATCGCGATGAATTCCACGATCGCCCCTCGGCGCCGGCATCCTGGTGGGATGATGCCCCGCAACTCTTCGGCGGCCGCGATCTGCAGCAACATGGCAGCTGGTTTGCCAGCAGCCGCGATGGCCGCTGGTGTGCCGTCACCAACGTGCGTCGCATGGTGCCGCCCGATCCCGGCGCCCCTTCGCGCGGGGCCCTGGTCACCAACTATCTGCGCGGCACCCGCGGCGCTCGCGATTATCTGACGCAGCTGGCGGACCACGCACCGCATTACGCCGGTTTCAACCTGCTGGTGGGCGATGCCGACGGCGTGGCGTATGCCAGCAATCAGCCGCAGTGGCAGCAGGCGCAGCTGAGCGCCGGCATTCATGCCGTCAGCAACGCCAGCCTCGATACGCCGTGGCCCAAGCTGCAGCGGCTGCGTCAGGCACTGCAGCAATGGTGCGCAGCAGCGAGCGCCGATCGTGAGCCGTTGATGCAGGCCCTGGGCGATGAAAGCGTGGTGGCCGATACGGAGCTGCCCGATACCGGGGTGGGCCTGGAGATGGAGCGCTTTCTGGCCACTGCATTCATCCGCGGCCCGCGCTACGGCACCCGTTGCAGCACCGTGCTGACGGTCGATCGCCAGGGTGAAGCCTGGTTTCAGGAGCGTCGCTTTGGACCCGGCGGCGAATTCCTCGGCGAGACGCTGCAGCGCCTGCCGTGGCCCGCTTGAGCCGATTGCGTCAGCTCTGGACCATGATCAGGGTGATGCCGTAGTAGAACGATGAGCGTTCGAAGAATTGCCCGAACGGCACCGCGCCGTAGAACAACTGCCCGGCCAGCGTAAACGTATTCTGCCCCGGGCGCGTACCGCCCCAGCGCATTCCGGCGATCAAGGTCGACTGCGGATCGTCGCGAAAGGCTTCGGTCCATTTGAAATCCAGGCCGCCCACCCAATGGCCGCCCAGCGGCCCTGCTGCAGGATGCACATAGTCGGTACCGAGCTGGGCACCGACGTCTTCCAGTGCGTCCCACTGTTTGCGCAACACCCAGATTCCACCCCCGTACAGACGCAGGCCAGGCAATACCGCACGCGCGAGCAACAGATCCAGCGCTTCGTAGCTGAGGTTCTGCCGCTCCGGCGCGGCGCCGCTGAGGATGAATTCATCGCCCAGATGCGAGCTCTGGTGATACAGCCGCGCACGCAAAGACCAGTCGTCGGCACGCCAGGTCAGCGGCACGCCGATGAAATAGTCGATGTTGATCAGCTCCTGATTGCTGGTATCCATGTTGAACTGCGACTGGATCGCCGCAAACAGGTCCAGCTGCCAGTGTCCCCTTGCCGTTGCAGCGCGAAAGGCCGGGAACGTGAAGCCCAGGGCGGTCGCGCCGATGGTGATGGCCTCATCCCCGGCAGGCTCGAACTGGATCAGCGATACCTCGCTCTTCGATTCGGCCCTGGCAGCCAGCAAAGGCTCGAACAGTTGCCCCTCCGGCAACCATTCCGCGGCTGCCGGCCCCGACCAGAGCCCGGCGGCGACCAGCAAGCAGCCCGTAGGGCGCAACCATTTTTTAATCTTCAAACGCACACTCCCCGCACACCGCCACCGTCAGCGCAGGCGCAAACCGCCATCCACCGGCAGGATCGCACCGGTCACGTAGCCCGCATCGTCCGACAGCAGATAGCGTGCCGCCTTGGCGATTTCCTCGGCACCGCCGAGGCGTCCCAGCGGCACCCGTGCCAGTTCCGCCTGCTTCTCCGCATCGCTCAGCTCGACCGTCTCCGCCCACATCATGTGGCCCGGTGCGATGCCGTTGACGCGCACCCGCGGCGCCAGTTCCAGCGCCAGCGCCTCGGTCAGCGCCCACAGCCCCGCCTTGGCGGCGGTGTACGCCGCATAGCCCGGCACCGGCCGCCTCGCATGCACGTCGATCAGGTTGAGGATGCTGCCGCCATGCGCCATCAACGGCACGCAGGCCTGGCTCAGCAGCAAGGGCGCACGCAGATTGGTGCCGACCAGATCGTCGATCTGCTGCGGCTCGACCTCGCCCAGTGGCGTGCGGTAATAGGTCGAGGCGTTGTTGACCAGCGCGTCCAGACGTTGCCAGCGCGACGCCGCTTCGCGCGCCAGAGCCTGCAGATGCAACGGATCGAGCAGGTCCGCGCGATCGCAATGCGCCGATTCCGGACGCACGCCGTTCAGCTCCTCGGCCAGCGTTTCGATGCCGTGATAGGAGCGATGCGCGTGCAACACCACATTCCAGCCCGCGGCATGCAGCTCGCGCGCGATGGCGGCGCCGATGCGACGCGCCGCACCCGTGATCAGTACCACCTTGGGCGAATTCATTGTCGGTCCTTTATCCTTGCGCACCCTTTCCCAGTGTAACGACCCTCGTGGATCCGACCACCCATCCCATGCTTGTCGCCATCCTGCTCGGCATTATCGAGGGGCTGACCGAATTCCTGCCGATCTCCAGCACCGGCCATCTGCTGATCGTGCAGCACTGGCTGGGACAGCGCTCGGACCTGTTCAACATCGCGATCCAGTGCGGCGCGATCCTCGCGGTGACGCTGGTCTACCGCGTGCGCATCGTCGAACTGCTGACCGCCTGGCGCCGCGATCTCGCGGTCCGCGACCATCTGCTGAAGATCATCGCCGCGTTCCTGGTCACCTGTGTGCTCGGCCTGGGCGCCAAGCTCGCCGGCGCCGAACTGCCGGATACGGTGCAGCCGGTTGCGTGGGCGCTGATCATCGGCGGCTTCGCGATCTTCGCGATCGAACGCTGGCTGCGCGCACAGACCGTCAGCGAACGCATCACCTGGACCGTCGCCCTGGCCGTCGGTGCAGCGCAGGTGCTGGCCGGCGTGTTTCCAGGCACTTCGCGTTCGGCCGCCGCGATCTTCGCGGCCCTGCTCGCCGGCCTGACCCATCGCGCGCGCGCCGCCGAGTTCGCGTTCCTGGTCGGCATTCCGACGATGTTCGCCGCCACCGGTTTCGAATTCCTGAAAGCCTTGCGCAACGGCACCAGTGCTGCCGAGCCGTGGAGCGAGCTGCTCGTCGCGCTGCTGGTTTCCGCCGCGGTCGGTTTCATGGCAGTGAAATGGCTGCTGAAATTCATTTCCGGACACAGCTACGTGCCGTTCGCGTGGTACCGGCTGGCGTTGGGCGCGGTGCTACTGCTGCTGTTGTGAGGCCTTGAACTGCGTCAGGCGCTGGATCCGCCGGCGCTTCAGTTCGGTGCCGATCGCCGCACCGCTGTGGCCATCCGCCAGCACCTGCGCGTTGTCGATTTCCAGCGCCGCGGACGCCGCGGCGCGCAGGTAATCGGTCTGCAGATACGCGCTGTCCTCAAAACCGAGACGCCCGTGCGCGTCCGCTTCGCAGGCCAGCAGCAGCTCCGCAAAGCGTTGCGGCTGACGCAGGGCGAGCATCCGCTCCAGCAGTTCCAGCAAGGTCTGTGGTCGCAGCTCGAACACGCGGTGCACCAGCAGATGCTCGCGGGTGTGGATCAACGCCAGATCGCGGCAGGCCGCGGGCACCCGCAGCCGCTCACTGAAACGCCGCACCAGCGGTACGCCGCGCACCTCATGCATGCGGTGCGACGGCCACTCCGCAGGCGGCGTCAGTGCCTTGCCAAGATCGTGCACCAGGGCCGAATAGCGCACCGCCAGCGGGGCCTGCGCGCGTGCCGCCTGGTCGACGCACATCAGCGTGTGCACGCCGCTGTCGATCTCCGGGTGGTACTCGGCCCGTTGCGGCACGCCGAACAGCGCATCGACCTCCGGCATGATCCGCGCCAGTGCACCGCAGGCACGCAGGGTTTCAAAGAACGGTGACGGCCGTTCGCCCATCAGCGCTTTCTGCGTTTCCTGCCAGACACGTTCCGGCACCAGATGATCGACCTCGCCCTCCGCGACCATCTGCCGCATCAGCGCCATCGTTTCATCGGCAACGCGAAAGCCCAGCGGGGCGAAGCGGGCATGGAAGCGGGCGATGCGCAGGATCCGCACCGGATCTTCGGCAAAAGCATCGGAGACGTGACGCAGCAACCGCGCATCGAGATCGTGTCGGCCACCATGTGGATCGAGCAGCGCACCGTGTTCGTCCTCGGCAATCGCGTTGACCGTAAGATCGCGCCGGATCAGATCGTCTTCCAGCGTGACTTCGGGGCCGGTATAGAAACTGAAGCCGTGATAACCGCGCGCGGTCTTGCGCTCGGTACGCGCCAGCGCATGCTCTTCCTTGGTTTCCGGGTGCAGGAACACCGGAAAATCCTTGCCAACCGCGCGATAGCCCTGCGCCGCCATGTCTTCCGGCGTGGCGCCGACCACGACCCAGTCGCGCTCGCGCACCGGCAGGCCGAGCAAGCGATCGCGCACCGCACCACCGACCAGATAGCGCTTCACGGCGCCGCCGGCCGATGCACCGGCTGCAGCAAACCGGACAGATCCTGCGGCTTGCCGCTGCTCATCCAGCCACGCGCGGCGATATGCCAGACGATGCGTTGCAGATAACCGCGGGTTTCGTTGTACGGCACGTTCTCGACCCACACATCGGCATCCATCGGCGCGCTCGGCAACCAGCGCGGCACCGCATTCGGCCCCGCGTTGTAGGCCGCCAGCGTCAGCAGGAACTGTCCGCCGAAACGATCGGTCATCTCCCGCAGGTAGGCCGCGCCCAGCGGAATGTTCACGTCCGGCTTGAACAGCTCCTCGCGCGTCGGTCGCGGCAGGCTCCAGCGGCGCGCCACGCCTTGCGCCGTCGGCAACAGCAGTTGCAGCAGGCCATAGGCATTGGCCGAAGACTGCGCCTGCGGCTGGAACAGACTCTCCTGCCGCATCACGCCGTAGATCCACGCCGGCGGCAACTGCACCTGCTCCGCGCCGCGGCGGATTTCCGGGGCGTAAGGATCGGGGTACAACACCTCAAGGACATTGCGCGCGCTGGTCTGGCCCAGCGTTGCCACCGCCTGTACATGCCAGCCCCATTGAGCGGCCAGGCGTGCGGCCTGCTGTTTTGCCGCATCGTCGAGATCGCGGGTCACCGCCGCCCATTCGGCATTGGCCCAGACCGGCTGCCCCACCAGGTGCAACTCGCGCGCGCGTATCGTTTCCGGCCGGCTCAGCAACTGCGCCTGCACTGCCGGACTCGCCGGCAACGGCTCGGCTTTGGGCTGATATTTTTCCCCGAGTCGCCAGGCCGACAGCACGCTGTAGTAGCCGTTGTCCTGCGCCAGTGTGCGATACAGGGCCTGCGACTGATGTCGTTGCCCCAGCTTTTCGAGACTGCGCGCACGCCAGTACGTCCAGCGCGGATCGGCCGCCAGCGTCGCCGGCTGTTGCTGCAGCCATTCCGAAGCCAGCGCGGTTTCGCCATTCCACAAGGCACTGCGCACCCGCCATTCGTGCACGCGCTCATCCGGCACCGACGCCGGCAGCATGCGGAACCAGTACAGTGCCTCCGGGCGCCGGTCCCAGGACATGCCCAGCCCGACCCAGCTCGCCAGTTCCTGATACTGCGCAGCGGTGAAACGCTTGCGATCGAAGCTGCGCAGCACCTCGGCGGCAGCCGGCGAATCGCGCCGCGCCAGCCGCGAGAACCCGGCCAGTAAAGCCTGCCATTCGAAGCTGGTCGCCGGCTCGGCAGCGATCACCCGCAGTTCCTTCGCCGGATCCTTCAGCAGGCGCAGCCATTGCTGCAGCTGTGTGGCATTGGCTTCCGGCAGCTGTCGCAGCAGCATTTCCGCCAACGCCACGTTGCCGCTGTCGAGCGCCTTGCGCGCCCGCCGCTCGGTCAGTTCCGCGGTCTGTCCGCCCTGCTCCTGCAGCCAGCGGAACGGTGCCACGCAGGCGCCCGGCATCTGCGGCGCATCGGCCCAGAACGCAGCCAGTTCATCCTGCAGGCCCGCGAGATCGCCCGTGACGATCCGCGCCTGAAAGCGATGACACTGCAGGCCCGGGTCCTGCGCGTCGGCCACATGGTGCAGCAGGTAATCCGACCACAGCCCGCGCTCGGCGAGACTGTTGAGCCAGCGCCGCCGCAGTTCGCGTGTGGCCGGCGGCACGGTGTTGCTGGCGATGAACGCCGCAATCCGCGCATCCACACCGTCGACCAGCGGTTTCAGCTGCGCCTTCAGGCGCTCGGCCTGCAGATACGGATACAGCACGTAACTGCGCAGTGCCGTGCTATCCGGCGTCGCTGTCGGCATGCCGCGTTGCGCCTGTTCCAGCGCCACCGTGAATTGCGCGCGCAATGCTTCGTCAGCGTCCGCGGCCAGGGCCGGAGCACCGATCAGTGACCACGACAACACGGCGCCGATGGCGGAGGAAAGGATTCGATTCATCATTGGGTTACGATGCCTGCCCTTTGCATTTAGTTCACAGAGCCGTGGAACAACTGCTGATCTTTCTGGTAACCGGCGCCGCTGCGGGCGTGCTGGCCGGCCTGTTTGGTGTCGGCGGCGGTCTGATCATGGTACCGGCATTGGCGCTGGTATTGCCGCTGCAGGGGTTCAGCGATGCGGTGTATATGCAGAGCGCGATCGGCACGTCGCTGGCGGTGATTGCGATGACTTCGATCTCGTCGACCCTGGCACACCAGCGTCGCGGCGGGGTGCTGTGGCCGGTGTTCTGGCGCTTCGCCGCCGGGCTTGCGATCGGTGCATTGCTCGGCGCCTGGGTCGCCGATCAACTCAGCGGCAACGCGCTCAAGCGCATCGTCGGCTTCGGCGCCCTGGCGGTCTCGCTGCAGATGTTCTACACCAGCCTGCGTCCGAAACCGGACACAGGAACAGGTGCCGGCGCGGTCAAGGCAGGCACGATAGAGCTGGTCGGCGTCGGCGGCATCATCGGCGCGCTGTCGTCGCTGATCGGCATCGGCGGTGGTTCGCTGACGGTGCCGTACCTGTCCGGACGCGGCGTGTCGATGCACCAGGCCGTCGGCACCTCCGCCGCCTGCGGCGTGCCGATCGCCTGGGCCGGTGCTGCCGGCTTCATGCTCACCGGCCTCGGTAGCGCGGCCTTGCCCGGTTGGCACATCGGCTACATCAGCCTCGGTGCGTTTGCGGGTATGGCGCTGGCCAGCGTTGCGACCGCACCGCTGGGCGTCAAGCTCGCGCACCGCCTGCCGCCGCATCTGCTGAAGCGCGCCTTCGCGTTGCTGTTGCTGGTGGTGGGCCTGCGGATGCTGCTGGGCTGAAGCGCCGGCTTTATTCCTGCGGTCCCGTTTCCTGCGGCAGATAGCGCACACCTTTCATGCCGCAATCGAGGATCGCGTCGCGCAGGGCAGCAATCGCCTTGCGCCGCGGAAAGGTCTTGCGCCACACCAGCGCGATGCGGCGGCTGGGGACCGGCGCCGCGAACGGTTTTGCGATCAGGCGCGCGCGGTCCTCGGGACGATTGTCGGCCGACGATTGCGGCAACACGGTGATGCCGAGACCGCCGACCACCATGTGACGGATCGTTTCCAGCGAACTGCCGGTCTGCGGCCGCTGACCTTCACCGTCGCCGTCCAGGCACTTCGGACAGGCCTCGATCACCTGCTCGCGAAAGCAGTGCCCCGGCCCCAACAACAGCAGCGGTTCGCCGGCGAGTTGCTTCGCGGGAATCTGCCTGACGTTGACCCAGTGATGATCCGGCGGCACCAGCACGATGAAATCCTCGTCGTACACCGGCCATGACGACAAGCCGTTGAGATCGACCGGCAAGGCCACCGCCACGACATCGAGTTCGTTGTCGCGCAACTGCTCCAGCAGCCGGGCGGTGAAGTTCTCCTCGATCACCAGCGGCATCTGCGGCGTGCGCTCGCGCATCAGCGGCACCAGGTTCGGCAGCAGATAGGGCCCGACGGTATAGATCGCACCGAAGCGCAGCGGGCCGGTCAGCTCATCGCCACCTTCACGCGCCAGGTCCTCGATCAGCCGGGCCTCGGCCAGCACCCGCCGCGCCTGGGTGATGATGCGCTCGCCCACCGGCGTGGGCTTGGCCTCACCACGATTGCGCTCGAACAGCAGCACGCCCAGTTCTTCTTCCAGCTTTTTCAGCGCCACCGACAAGGTCGGTTGCGACACGAAGGAGCGCTCGGCGGCGCGGCCGAAATGGCGTTCCTTGTCGAGGTTTACCAGGTAGCGCAGCTCGGTCAGCGTCATGCCGCAAGCATAGCGGAAGCCGCTGGCGGCGAGTGTCGCTGCGGCTGACCTGAACGGGCCTTCAGATCCAGCTGCGCGCTGTCAGGAACTGCGCGTGGAGCTGCGCCTCGGGCGAGCCGGGCTCGGGGTGATGGTCGTAGCGCCAGGCCACCTGTGGCGGCATCGACATCAGGATCGACTCGGTGCGGCCGCCGGACTGCAGGCCGAACAGCGTGCCGCGATCCCAGACCAGATTGAACTCGACGTATCGGCCGCGGCGGTAGAGCTGCCAGTCGCGCTCGCGTTCGCCGTACGGGGTGTCCTTGCGTCGCTCGACCAGCGGTACATAGGCCGGCAGGAAATGATCGCCGACGCTCTGCATCAGCGCGAAGCTCCGGTCGAAGCCACCGGTGTGCCAGTCATCGAAGAACAGGCCGCCGATGCCGCGCGGCTCGTTGCGATGCTTGAGGAAGAAATAGCGATCGCACCAGTCCTTCAGCTGCGGATACACCGCATCGCCGAATGGCGCGCAAGCCGCCTGCGCCTGCTGGTGCCAATGGCGCCCATCCTCCTCGAAACCGTAATACGGCGTCAGGTCGAATCCGCCACCGAACCACCACACCGGCGTTTCACCCGGCTTTTCGGCGACGAAGAAACGCACGTTGGCATGTGAGGTGGGCACGTAGGGATTGCGCGGATGGATCACCAGCGACACGCCCATCGCGCGGAAGCCGCGCCCGACCAGCTCCGGTCGCGCGGCGGTGGCCGACGGTGGCAAGGCATTGCCACGCACATCGGAGAACGCCACGCCGGCGCGCTCGAACACGGTGCCGTTTTCGATGATGCGGGTCTCGCCACCGCCGCCGGAGATGGCCGAGCCGCTGGCGGCCGCATCGCGCTGCCAGGGATCGCAGTGAAAGCGGGCGCTACCGTCGAGCCGCTCCAGCTCGGCGCAGATCCGGTTCTGCAGACCGCGCAGATAGGTTTCGACCGCTGCAATATCAACAGATGCATTCATCGGCGCAGGATATGTCCGGTGCTGACGTCACGAATGGTGGTCGGCTTGGCCAGTCCGCCCAGGGCTCCGGGCACCAGCGCATCCAGCCGATCCTTGAAATACAGTCGCACCGCGCTGGCGCTGCGCGCCGGCTCGCGGCCGCTGGGGTTGGCGCTGCTGGAGACCAGAGGACTGCGATAGCGCAGGCTCAGCGCGCGCACCACCGGATGCGCGCTGACGCGTACCGCGATGGTGTCGTGCTCGCCGGTGAGCCACAGCGGCACTTCCGGCCGTGCCGGAAAGATCCAGGTCGCGGGGCCGGGCCAGGTGGCAACAGCGCGCTTCAGTGCATTGTTCGACGGCAGTTCGACATACGGCAACAGTTGCTCGAACTCCGCCGCCACCAGGATCAGGCCCTTACGCCAATCCCGCTGTTTCAAGGCCATCAGCGTCGTGCAGGCGCGCTCGCTCGCCGGATCGCAGCTCAGGCCCCAGACCGCTTCGGTCGGGCAGGCGATGACGCCGCCCCGCGCCAGCGCAGCGGCCGCGGCGCGCAGATGCCACGGCGCCACGTCCATCATTCGTCGCTGGGCGCAGCCGTTTTCGCCGTCTTCTTGGCTGCCGCTTTCTTGACCGCTTTCTTGGCGACCTTCTTCGCCGCCTTCTTCACGGTTTTCTTGGCCGCTTTCTTGGCGACGGCTTTCGGCTTGGCGGCGCTGTCCTTCTCGGCCGGCGCTTTCTTCGCCGCAGCCTTCTTGCCCTTGCCGCCCTTCTTGTTGGCGGCGGCGGTCTTCTCGGCCTCGGCCAGATAGGCCTCGCACTCGAACACGCTCAGGTCTTCCGGCGTCTTGCCACGCGGCATCGGCGCGCGACGGGCGCCGTCCGTGATGTACGGCCCGAAACGCCCCTTGATGATGCGGATCCCGGTGCCGTCGTACGTCCGCATGGTCGCTGCATCCAGCGCTGCGGCCTTCTGCTCGATCAGCTCGATCACCCGCGGCAGTTCCACGGTGTACGGGTCATCGTCCTTCTTCAGCGAAACGAACGCCTTGCCGTAGCGCGCATACGGGCCGAAGCGGCCGATGTTGACATCGACTTCCTCGCCGCTGGGCAGCAGGCCCAGCTTGCGCGGCAGGCGGAACAGCGCCAGTGCGTCGTCGAGCGTGATCGTGTCGATCCGCTGGTTGGCGCGCAGCGAGGCAAAGCGCGGCTTGTCCTCGTCTTCCTTGGTGCCGATCTGCACGAACGGCCCGAAGCGACCGAGACGCGCGCTGACCGGCTTGCCCGAGACCGGGTCGGTACCGATCTGGCGGGCTTCGGACACGTCCTTGCGCGACAGCTCCATCTTTTCGTCGATGCGCGGCTTGAAGCCTTTCCAGAACTCCGCCAGCAGCGGCGTCCATTGCTTCTCGCCACGCGAGACCGCGTCGAGATCGTCTTCGAGATGCGCGGTGAATTCGTAATCGACGTACTGGGTGAAATGATCGGTCAGGAACTTGTTGACGATCATGCCGACGTCGGTCGGGTTGAACGCCTTGCCGTCGAGACGCACGTAATCGCGCGCCTGCAGCGTCGAGATGATCGAGGCATACGTCGACGGACGGCCGATGTCGTATTCCTCCAGCGTCTTCACCAGGCTTGCTTCGGTGTAGCGCGGCGGCGGCTCGGTGAAATGCTGGTCGGCAGCCAGATCCACCAGCTTGACCATCTCGCCGACTTCCAGCACCGGCAGACGCTTGTCGTCGTCGTCATCTTCCTTGCCGGTGGGCGTGTCGAAACTTTGCGTGTACGCGGCAATGAAGCCGGGCTCGATCAGGGTCGAACCGGTGGCGCGGAACGCAGCGACATCGCCGGCGCGCAGCTCCGCGGTCACGGTATCGAACAGCGCCTGCTCCATCTGGCTGGCGATGGTGCGCTTCCAGATCAGCTCGTAGAGCTTGGCCTGATCCGGCGACAGGTACTTGGACACCTCGCGCGGCAGACGTGCGGCCGAGGTCGGGCGCACCGCTTCATGCGCTTCCTGCGCGTTCTTGGACTTGGTCTTGTAGACCCGGATCTCGGCCGGCAGCGCCTTGGCGCCGAACTGCTGCGGGATCACCTGCCGGATTTCGGTCAGGGCATCCTGCGCCAGACTCACCGAGTCGGTACGCATGTAGGTGATAAGACCGACGCTTTCGCCGTCGAGATCGACACCTTCATACAACTGCTGTGCCGTGCGCATCGTGCGGCTCGCGGCAAAGCCCAGCTTGCGGTTGGCTTCCTGCTGCAGGGTCGAGGTGGTGAACGGCGGCGCCGGATTGCGGCGGCGCTGCTTCTTGTCGACGGCGGTAACCTTCAGCTGCCCGTTGGCAGCCTTGTGCGCAGCCGCCTTGGCGGCCATCGCACGCACGGCATTGTGCAGCGTGAACTGCTCGACCTTGCTGCCTTCGAATTCGACCAGCTTGGCGCTGAACCCCTGGCCGGCCTTTTCGGCATCGGCGATCAGGGTCCAGTACTCGCGCGGCACGAAGGCACGGATCTCTAGCTCGCGCTCGCAGATCAGGCGCAGCGCCGGACTCTGCACGCGGCCGGCGGACAGGCCCGGCTGCACCTTGCGCCACAACAGCGGCGACAGATTGAAGCCGACCAGGTAATCGAGCGCACGGCGCGCCTGCTGCGCGTTGACCAGATCCGCGGAGATCTCGCGCGGGTTCTGGATCGCCTTCTGCACTTCCCGCTGCGTGATTTCGTAGAACACCACGCGCTTGACCGGCTTGCCCTTGAGCGCATTCTTTTCGCGCAGCAGTTCGGCCAGATGCCAGGAAATGGCCTCTCCCTCGCGATCAGGGTCGGTTGCGAGCCAGAGCTCGTCGGCGTCCTTGAGGGCGGAGATGATCGCACGCACGTGTTTCTCGTTGCGGTCGATGATCTGATATTTCATCGCGAAGCCGTTGGCGACATCGACGGCGCCGTCCTTGGGCACCAGATCGCGCACATGACCGTAGGAGGCGAGGACTTCGAAGTCCTTGCCCAGATACTTCTTGATCGTCTTCGCCTTGGCAGGCGACTCGACGATGACCAGGTTTTTTGTCATGTAGCTCGGCATACGTGGACCGCGACCTCATGTGGCTGCGGTGGGCGCCTTATAAGCGGAAGCGATCAGGAAAGTCCAGCAGACCCGTACGTGCAGGCACAAGCGTCGGGGAATGAGCGGCAACACCGGACTCCGTTGACCCCGGAGCGGGGCAGCAGTTCCGGCGCTGCGCCGGAGCAGCAGGGACGACTTGGGCGTCAGCATACCGCGCAGCGCGCTGCGCGGTATGCATCGGCCTCGATCAATGCTTGAATTCGCCGTGGTAGTAAACCAGCTCTTCGAGATGACCGAGCGCTTCCTCGGCATCCGGCTCGTTCATCATCACCAGCAGGCAGACCCACTTGACCCGCTCCAGGTCCACTTCTTCCTTGAGCGCGGTCAGGCGGTCGATCACCAACTCCCGCGACTGCGCGCTGAGAATGCCCAGCTGCTCCATATAGAGCAGGAAGCCGCGGCAGTCGGCGGACAGCTTCGACATTTCCTCACGCGTATAGAGGCGCATCGAACCGCTGGGCGAAAACACCAGGGGTAGCTGCCGCTGCGCGGCCAGCCCATCCAGCCAGGAGAACGCGTGCTGAACCTCGTCCGGCGGGAAGCCCGCGGCGATCAGCTCTTCGCGCAACGTGTCCTGGTTGTCGGCATCAGAAAACTCCCCTTCCTGATAGTTTTCAAAAAGATACATCAGCACATCGAGGACGGTTTCCTTCATTTCTGCTCCTTGCCGTGCCCGGTCAGTGTAGGAGATTGCGCCAGCAAATGCCCACAACGCCCGCTTTATGCTCGATAAATCCGTTGATACCGGCCGCCCGGAGCGGCGGCAATCCGGTCCGTCAGTTCCAGTCGGGTCAAGGCTGCCTGCAGCTCTGCCACCGGTCGCTGCACGCCGGCGGCGATCTGCTCCAGTGGCAATGCGTCGTCACCGAGCACTCGCAGAATCTCGACGGCGACCGGATCCGGTGCGGTGGCGCCAGCAGGAGACGCGGCGGCCCTGGGCGACGCAGTCGCCTCGCGACGACTCGCGCGCCGCGATGGATGAGCTGCGAGCAACGGCCCCAGTTCCTCCAGCACGTCGTCGACGGTTTCAACCAGCTTGGCGCCCTGACGGATCAGGGCGTGGCAGCCGCGCGCCATCGGATTGTGGATCGAACCCGGGATCGCAAACACTTCCCGCCCCTGTTCCAGGGCCAGGCGCGCGGTGATCAGCGACCCGGATTCGCGCGCGGCCTCGACCACCAGTACTCCCAGCGACAGACCGCTGATGATGCGATTGCGCCTTGGGAAATTTTCCGCCAGCGCCTGCACCCCGACCGGGAACTCGGACACCAGCGCGCCGCGCGTTGCCAATTGGTGTGCCAGTGTCTTGTGCCGTGCCGGATAGACCCGGTCGAGACCGGTGGCGCAGACCGCGATGCTGAAGCCGTCGGCCGCCAGCGCCCCGCGATGCGCCGCACCGTCGATCCCCAAGGCCAGGCCACTGGTGATCACCAGGCCGCGCCGCGACAGTTCCGCGGCAAACGCCTGTGCATTTTCCAGGCCCTGCGGACTGCACTGGCGACTGCCGACGATCGCCAACTGCGGCAGCGTCAGCAGCTCGGCATCGCCCTGAACGAACAGCACGGGCGGTGCGACCGCGATCTCGCGCAGTTGCTCGGGATAACGCGGATCTTCCAGCGTCAGCAGGGTGCGGCCAGGAACCGCGAGCCAATCCAAATCCTGAGCGATGCCATCCTCGTCGGGACGCTGCAGCGCATCGACCTGTGCCTCACTGAGCCCGGCGACGCGCCAGTTGCGGCTGCCGGCATCCAGTGCGGAAGCCAGCGTCGGAAATGCGGCCAGCAGACGCTGCGCCGCGGCGCCACCGACGCCCGGGGTCCGTGCCAGCCTCAGCCAGGCCCGTAGCGCTCCGGAATCCATGGGGCGGTCACCATGCGGTGGCTCAGCGCTGGCCTGCCACGGGCTTTTCGACGCCGTCGTACACGTGAATCTCGCGGCGGGCATCCATGATCAGCGCATAGCTGATGCGCTGCTCGACCTTGAACACCATCAGCGTACCGGCAAACAGGTCCGGCAACTTGGTCAGACGGTTGGTGTATGGATCGCGCGCCGTGCGCTTGGACTGCATCACGCTGAGCACATGGCCCGGCTCGAGACCGTCCTTCGCGCCGCGATTCAGCGCCACGACCTGGTATTGACCGATCTGCGAGAGACCATCGAACACCGAAATGATGCTGCCCTTGATGTCCTGCTGCGGCGCATGCGGATAGAAGTTCGAGTCGAAGCTGTCGTCCAGCGGCTTGATCAAGCGGTCGCCGGCGCGCGCTTCGCGGAAGCTGCGGGTGATCGCGGCTGTCGCCGGCTCACCGAACTCGCGCACTTCCAGATCCGCGACCGGAACCGCTTCCCAACCCAGCACTTCACGGGTATCGGGGTCGACATACTTCTGCCCCAGCCGCACCGCGTCGTAGCGGTACTGTTCGCGATCGGTGACGCCCTTGATGTACGCCTGCGACCCCGCACCATCGAGCACGCGACGATCCACGAACGCCAGGATGTAGGGCGCCTTGCGCAGTTCTTCCGCCAGCACCAGCCGCGGGCTGCGCAGGAAATCGCGGATCGCGTCGATCGGAATCGTGGGGATCGCCTGATCCAGCGGATACTCGCGGATCTGCGGCGACACGTACTCCACGTCCAGCGCACTGACGCCGGTGGTGCGCGCCAGTACCGGCCGGCCATCCTTCCAGATCAGGGTCAGCACATCGCCGGGGTAGATCAGATGCGGATTGCGCACCTGGTCGTTGACGTACCAGATCTCCGGCCACTGCCAGGGTTCCTTCAGGAAGTGATTGGCGATCGCCCACAGCGTGTCGCCCTTCTTGACCACATAGCGCAGTGGCGCGCTGTCCTGCATCGGCGCCGGCGGCACCACGTCGTGGCCGGCACCGTCATCGACGGCCTGCGCCGTCGCGGTGCTGGTATCCGCTTCCGCCTGCAGCGCAGCCACCGCCTCCGGCGGCGCAGCCGCTTCCACCACCGTGCGCTCGGACGACGAGGCACAGCCAGCCAGCAAGCAGGCCACGAGCGCGACCGCGCCGTGGAGAGTTGTCAAACCGTTATAATCGCGCATGGCGGCGCCTTCCCCAGAGGTTACGCCTGAATGGGCAAACTCTAGACGGCTCAATTGCTTGCCGTCAAATTCAGTAGTTGTTTCTAACACGTTGCACTCAGCTTATGTCGCTACTCACGATTCTCCACCATCCGGACCCCCGTCTGCGACAGAAAGCCGCGCCGGTCACGCGTTTCGACGCGGAACTGCAGCGGTTGATCGACGACATGTTCGAAACCATGTACGACGCGCCCGGCGTCGGCCTGGCCGCGACCCAGGTCGGCATTCCGCTGCGGCTGGCGGTGATGGATTGCAGCGATGACAAGCACGCGCCGCAACCGATGGTGATCATCAATCCCGAGATCCTCGACCCCGAAGATCGCCAGGTGATGGAAGAAGGCTGCCTCTCGGTGCCCGGGATCGCCGACAAGATCGAGCGCTACAACCGGCTGAAGCTGCGCGCCCTGGATCGTAACGGCCAGCCGATCGAACTGCAGGCCGAAGGGCTGATGGCGCAGGCAATCCAGCATGAGATCGATCATCTCGACGGCAAGCTGTACATCGACTACCTGTCGAGCCTGAAGCGCGAGCGCATCGCCAAGAAGCTGCGCAAGCAACAGCAGCAGGCGTGAGCGCCGCAGCTGCCGTCACTTCCTTTTGCGGTGCTTGCGCCGCCGTGATGCCATGAAACTGATCTTTGCCGGCACCCCGGTGTTCTCGGTGCATGCGCTGAACGCGCTGTACGCCGCCGGCCACGAGATCGTCGGCGTCTATACCCAGCCGGATCGCCCCGCGGGGCGCGGCCAGAAGCTGACCCCCTCGCCGGTCGCGCTGCGCGCCGCCGAACTCCACCTGCCGCTGTTCAAGCCGGAAAAGCTGCGCGGCAATGATGCGGCACTGGCTGAGCTGCGCGACCTTCGGGCCGACGTGATGGTCGT
>JBEBWZ010000048.1:0-22406 GCA_040391865.1 Solimonas flava | reverse complement strand
CGGCGACCCGGTCCGCGGCCTGGGCTTCATCGAAGTGATCGAGCTGTTCGAGAAGGACCCGGCGACCGAAGGCATCATCATGGTCGGCGAGATCGGCGGCTCTTCGGAAGAAGAGGCGGCGGCCTACATCAAGAGCAATGTCAAAAAGCCGGTGGTGGCCTACATTGCCGGCGTCACCGCACCGGCCGGCAAGCGCATGGGGCACGCCGGCGCGATCATCTCCGGTGGCAAGGGCACGGCCGACGAGAAGTTCGCGGCGCTCGAAGCGGCCGGCGTCAAGACCGTGCGCTCTCCCGCCGATCTTGGCGCGGCGATGAAGGCGCTGCTCAAGTAAGGTACAGCGGTCTATCGCGGCGACCTCCGGGTCGCCGCTTTTGTTTCCGGAGTAAGCTTTCCCGCCATGGCGTCACAACTGACTCTTGCGCTCGCGCAGCTCAATCTCTGGGTGGGCGATGTTGAAGGCAACGTCCAGAAGATCATCGACGCCGCGCATCATGCGCGCGATACGCTGCAGGCCGATCTGCTGGCCTGCCCGGAACTGTCGCTGATCGGCTACCCGCCGGATGACCTGCTGCTGCGCTCGGCAATGCCGCGCGTGATCGAAGAAGGCGTGGCGCGGCTGCTGCGGGAAATACACGGCATCACCGTCGTGGTCGGACTGCCGGAATACGTGCAGGCAGGCGCGGAGACGGTGATCTACAACGCCGCCTACGTGATCGCGGACGGCAAGGTGCAGGCAAGGGCGCGCAAGCAGCGGTTGCCGAACTACGGTGTGTTCGATGAGCGCCGCCACTTCCATCCAGGCAAGGACACGCTGGTGTTCGACTGCCGTGGTGTGCGCATCGGGCTATGCATCTGCGAAGACCTCTGGGGCGCAGGGCCGGCGGCCGCGGCCCAGGCGGCCGGGGCGCAGTTGCTGCTCAATATCAATGCATCGCCGTTCGATACCGGCAAGTCGGCGGCGCGCCGCCGCATCGTCGACAGCCGGGTTGCCGAAACCGGCCTGCCGATTGCCTACGTGAACTGCGTCGGCGGCCAGGATGACGTGCTGTTCGACGGCGACTCGGCGGCGGTGGATGGCGATGGCCGTCTCGGCTTTGCCGCGCCACTGTTCGAGGAGGGCGTGTTCCCGCTGCGCTTTGCCGACGGCCGTTGGCAGGGCGAGATGCGCGCCGAGCAGTCGATGGTTGCGACGGTTTATCGCGGGCTGGTGCAGGCGGTACGCGATTACGTCGATCGCAACGGCTTTCCGGGCGCATTGATCGGTTTGTCCGGCGGCATCGACTCGGCCCTGGTTGCCGTGATCGCGGCCGATGCATTGGGACCGGAGCGGGTCTGGGGCGTGTCGCTGCCGTCGCGCTACACCATGGACATGTCGAATGACGATGCACGCATCGAAGCCGAGGCGCTGGGCATCCGCTACTCCTCGCTGCCGATCGAGCCGGCGTTCGACGCGTTCACCGTGACCCTGGCACCGACCTTCGGCGGCAAGGCGATCGACCTGACGGAAGAAAACCTGCAGTCGCGCTGTCGTGGCGTGATGTTGATGGCGCTGTCGAACAAGTTCGGGCACGTGGTGCTGACCACCGGCAACAAGAGCGAGATCGCGGTCGGGTATTCGACCTTGTACGGCGACATGTGTGGCGGCTTTGCGCCGATCAAGGATGTCTACAAGACACTGGTCTACGACCTGTGCCGGTACCGCAATACGCTCGCGCCGGCAGGTCGGCCGGTGATCCCCGAGCGCGTGATCACGCGGCCGCCCAGCGCCGAGCTGCGGCCCGATCAGAAGGATTCGGATTCCCTGCCGCCGTATGAAGTGCTCGACCCCTTGCTGGAAGCCTATGTCGAGAATCAGCTGTCGATTCCCGAGATCGTGCAGCTGGGGTTCGACGAAGCGATGGTCAAGCGGGTCGCTGCACTGGTGCGGCGCTCGGAGTACAAGCGTCGGCAGGCGCCGCCGGGGCCGAAGATCACGCGTTGTGCCTTCGGGCGCGAGCGGCGCTATCCGCTGACGGCGGTCTACGGCGATATCTGAAGCGCGAGCCAAACCAAGAAGCCGACGCATGCGCCGGCTTCTTGGTTTGCAGCGGTCTGATTACAGCGCTGTCGGAGGGGTTGCGGCAGCGGGTGCCGGTTGCGACTCGTCCGAGCTGAAGAGGCGCCGGAAAAAGCCTGGCTGTTCTTCGGGAATGCCGATCGCAACGGCCTGTGCCCGCGCCGTGACCGCCTGCGCGTCGTGCAGCTGCTTCGCTTCGGTGGCGAGATCGGTGAGACCCAGGCCGCTATAGCTTTGCTGCAGCAGGTCCAGCGCGCGCAATGAGGCCGGTGCGCCCGGATACTGGGCCACGACCTGTTCGGCGCGTTTCGCGGCAGCGACCAGCGCACCGCGCTTGATGTAGTACTCGACCACCGTCAGTTCATGATCGGCGATGCGATTGCGCAGATCGATCATCCGCTGCCGGGCATCGCCGACATAACGGCTGTCGGGATACTTCTGGATCAGCAGCGCGAAGTCGTCGAATGCGCGGCGCAGATTGGTGACGTCACGGGCGCGGGTATCGAAACCGAGACCGGCGGTGAAGCCGCGGTCGCGCTCGGCGCTGATCAGACCCTTTAGATAATGGATGTAATCGGCCTGCGCGTGACGCGGATAGTCGCGCAGGAAGCGATCGGCATCGACCAGCGCCTCATCGAACTGATAGTTGCGATAGGAGGCATAGACCTTCTCCAACTGCGACTGGATCGCATAGTCGGTGAAGGGATGGCGCAGGATGATCACGCCATAGCGCTGGATTGCGGTCTGAAAGTCGCTGGTGTCCAGCGACTCGCGCGCAAGCCGGTACAATTGCTCTACCTGCAGGCGCTGCTCGCGCGCCGAGGTCTGCTCCGGTTTGAAGGGATTGGAAGGCGACGGCCGGTCCGGATCGGAGCTGCACGCGCACAGAACGACGGCCAGCGCCGCCACGGCGAGAAATCTGAGGTTCATTGAGAATGCGTAATTCTGCAGGTGCAGTGAGTATAGCCCATGACTAATGCGGTACCTGATGACGACCTGCAGCTCAGCGCATTGGTTCCGGAGGAACTGGCCGGCGCCCGTCTCGACGTGGTCTGCGCCAAGCTTTTCGACGGTTATTCCCGTTCCCGCCTGAAGACCTGGATCGAGGGCGGCCGCCTGCGCGTCAATGGTGAGGCGGTCTCCCGCCCGCGCGAACCGGTCGCTGCCGGCGACAGTCTGGAGCTGGATGCCGAACCCGACGAGGACTACACGGTCGCGCCGCAGGACATCCCGCTGGAGGTCCTGTACTCCGACAAGGACCTCGCGATCATCTGCAAACAGCCGGGGCTGACGGTGCATCCCGGGGCCGGGCAGCGCGACGGCACCCTGCAGAACGCGCTGCTGGCGCGTTTTCCCCAGACCGCGGCGGTGCCGCGAGCCGGCATCGTGCACCGGCTCGACAAGGACACCTCCGGGCTGCTGGTGGTGGCACTGAACCTGAGCGTACATTCCCGGCTGGTGGCGGAACTGGCGCGGCGCGAGATCCGCCGCGAGTACGATGCCCTGGTCCAGGGGCCGATGATTGCCGGTGGCACCATCGAAGTGCCGATCGGTCGTCACCCCCGCGATCGCCTGCGCATGGCGGTCAGTGACAAGGGCCGCGATGCGGTCAGCCATTACCGCGTCCAGGAGCGGTTCGTGATGCACACCTGGGTGCGGGTCAAACTCGAAACCGGGCGCACGCACCAGATCCGCGTCCATATGGCCCATATCCGTCATCCGATCATCGGCGACGCGCTGTACGGCTCGGCGGTACGTTGCGCCGGCATGCCCGAATCGCTGCGTGATGCCCTGAAGACCTTTCCGCGACAGGCCCTGCATGCGCGGGAACTGGAGCTGACCCATCCGACCAAGGGCGAGCGCATGAGCTGGACCGCCGAACCCTTGCCCGACATGCAGGATCTGCTGGCACAGTTGCGCGCCCACACCCGGGCTCAGGCCGGAGCCTGATGGGCGCGGTCCCCGCCGACTGGCCGGCGCCGCCTGGCGTGCATGCGTTTCAGACGCTGCGCAGTGGTGGTGTCAGCGGCGGCAGTTATGCAGGCTTCAATCTGGCCAGCCATTGCGGGGACGATCCCGCAGCGGTCGCTGCCAACCGGCGCTTGCTGCGGACCGAACTGCAGCTGCCGTCAGATCCGGTCTGGCTGGATCAGGTGCACGGCACCACGGTGCTGACATTGCCGCTGTCATCGCCTGCGGTGGAACCGCCGCAGGCCGATGCCTGCTGGACCGCGACACCGGGGATCGTCTGTGCCGTGCTGACGGCGGATTGCCTGCCGGTGCTGTTCTGTGCCGATGACGGCAGCGTGGTCGCTGCGGCGCATGCCGGTTGGCGCGGACTCGCGGCCGGGGTGCTCGAAGCAACCATCGCAGCCTTGCCGGTGGCGCCGCAACGGCTGCTGGCCTGGCTGGGGGCCGCGATCGGGCCGCAGGCCTTCGAAGTCGGACCGGAGGTGCGAGCGGCTTTCGTGAATCAGGATCCACAGGCTGCGGCTGCGTTCCGGGGCGGCGAGGGCGACCGCTGGTTCGGCGACCTCCAGGCACTGGCGCGGCTGCGCCTGCAGCAGGCCGGCGTCATCCGCATCCATGGTGGCGGACAGTGCACGTATCGTGATGCCCAGCGCTACTACTCGTTCCGGCGCGAGCCGCGCTGCGGCCGCATGGCGACGTTGATCTGGAGCGATCGACAGCGCTGATGACGCTGCGGGGAGGGCGAATTTACCTTGCTTCCACAGAGGTCGTCTGTTAAAAAACGCGAACGCAATTCGGACGATACATGCAGTCTGTGCAGGGTCCGGTGACGATATTCAGAACGGGGTGGGCAAACCCGGGTGGGACGGGGGCTGGGTCTGCAGAAGTGGACTTCGCGTGCAGGCAACTGAAGCGAAACCTCCGTTGGGAACAAGGACGGCCGCATGCGGCCGCTAGTGGTTTCAGGGAATCCGGAGGGGGAACAAGGATGCGCAACACAATAGGTCGTCGACACGTCCGCGGCGTCAGGCTGTCCGCGATTGCAGCAGCGATGGCCATGGCCTACAGCGGCGGTGCCGCAGCGCTGGAGTTCACCATCGCCGACACCACGATCAGGCTCGACAATCTGGTGACGATCGGCGGCACCTGGCGAATGCAGGATCGCGACAGCTCGCTGATCGGCAAATCCAGCCTCACTCCGGGCATCTGCACGGCGCGTGCCGGCGATGACGGTATCTCGGGACCGGGCGCCAATCCGAGCTATGCCGCCGGGCCGGGCCGGATCAGCAACAATACCTGCAACCCCAACGAAGACGACAAGACGGGCACGTATGACAATGCCAACACCTTTTTCGTCAATCAGCCGGGCTCCTACAGCCCCAACGGCGACAACGGCAACCTGAACTTCGACAAGCATGATCTGGTGCAGGCCACGGCCAAGATCACCAGCGACCTGAATTTCGATCTGTTCGGCTTCAATATCTTTGCCAGAAGTCTTGCGTACTACGATGCGGTCTACGCCGATCTCGACGAGACACATCCGGATACCACGCTGCAGGCAGGCAGGACCCGCTATCCGGGCTCAGCGAGGAACGCCAACGGCGCGAATATCCAGATGCTGGATTACTTCATCAGCCGCACCTTCGATATCGGCGAGCGCGCGGTCAGCCTGAAGGTCGGCAATCAGGTGCTGAACTGGGGCGAAAGCGGTTTTCTGGCGCTGAACAGCCTCAACAGCATCAACGCGCCGAACCAGGTGCTGCTGCGTTTCCCTGGCTCTGACATCAAGGAAGTGTTCCAGCCGCAGGGCATGGTGACCTTGAATGTCGATGTGGCCTCCGGCGTGGGGCTCGAACTGTTCTACCAGTACGAGTGGAAGCCGATCATCATCGATCCGGTCGGCAGCTTCTATTCGAGTTCCGATACCCTGGGCGATGGCGGCACGTACGCGATGCTGTCGTTCAGCAAGGCCCCGGAAGACCCCTTGGGTCTGTATCAGCCGTATCGCAACCCGGACGACCCGGCGGCGATCCTTGGTTCGACGTCTAGCCGTACCGCGCAACGTGATCTGGAGTGGGAAAGCCAGCATCAGACGGAGGATGGCGGTCAATACGGTGCCGCGCTCAAGTTCTTCGTCGAAGGGCTGAACAACGGTACGGAATTTGGCCTGTACTTTGCCAATTACCACAGCCGCGTTCCCAGTGTTTCGGTGCTGGCTTCCGACGCAACATGCATTGGTCGTGGTGCGATTCCAGGCTTGCCACTCATTGGCCAGATCGCGGGCCTGCTGCCGGGGCCTCTGGGGTCGGTGCCGGGCCTCGTTGCCAATCTGGCGCAAGTGGTGGCGGATTGCGGTGTGCCGCTGACCAATCTGGGTGCGGCCGTTGGCATTGGCGATTTCAGCCCCGCATCGAGGGAAGGGTTGCCGCTCGGTTCGATCAGGTTGGTTGCCGAGTATCCGGAAGACATCCGCATGTGGGGTGTTTCCTTTAATACCTCGCTGGGGGACTGGGCCTGGTCGGGCGAGTACGCCTACCGTGAGAACCTGCCGATTCAGATCCATACCACCGATCTGATTTATGCGGGCCTGCAGCCGGCGTTTCCCGCCAATGACTTCAGCCTTGCACCCATCGCGGTGTTGCCGGGCCGTCGTACGGCGGTACCTGATTTCGTAAGCCAGTACCGCGGCATCGAGATCGGTGCAGGCGATTACATCCGTGGTTACGAGCGGATGAAAGTCGGCCAGCTGGGGACCACGTTCCTGAAGATGATCGGCGGCAACAACCCCCTGGGGGCGACGCAAATCACCGTCCTGCTGGAGATGGGCTTGACGCATGTCATCGACATGCCGGGGCTCGACGAACTGCAGTTCAACGGTGCCGGAACCGATACGCATATTTCCAGCGGGGCTGACGGCTCGATCGGTATCAATCCGCGTGATACGCGCAGCGATCCCAACGACCCGTACAGCAATCGCGCCGCCGAATCGGCCGACACCATCGGTCTGATGCAGAACCCGACGGCGCATGCGGACCTCGATGGCTTTGGAACCGATGTCTCCTACGGCTACCGTTTTGTCACCCTGACGCGTTACGACGACGCGTTCATGGGCATCAATATCGAATTGCTGAACGCACTGTTCCACGACGTGAAGGGGACGGCTCCGGGTCTGGGCCAGAACTTCGTCGAGGGCCGCAAGCAGATCCTGTCCGGCATCCGTTGGGACTATTTGTCGAAGTACACCGGCGAAATCCGCTACACCTGGCACACCGGTGGCGGCAATCGTGACCAGAACCGTGACCGCGACAATCTGCTGGTGTACCTGGGCTATCTGTTCTGATGCTGAAAAGGGTTCCGATCCGGACGACGTTGCCGGCGTGGGGGTTGTTGCTGGCAATGGCATGCGGACCGGCAACCGCGAAGGTTTCTGCGGAGCAGGCGGCGCGGCTCGATGGTGAGCTGACGCCGGTGGGTGCGGAGCGCAGCGGTAACGCGGACGGCAGCATTCCCGAGTGGCGCGGCGGCTGGACTCAGCCGCCGCCCTGCTTCAAGGGGGCAGGCAGTCGTTACTGCGATCCGTTCGCGGCAGACGAGCCGTTGTATACGGTGACCGCCGAAAACCTGGAGCAGTACCGTGCGCTGCTGACGCCGGGGCAGCAGGCGCTGTTTGCGCAATATCCGCAGAGCTACCGCATGCGGGTGTTTCCGACGCGGCGCAGCTTCGCCAATCCGGCGTTCGTCTATGCCGCGACCCGCAAGAACGCGGTGCAGGCGGAATTGGGTGCCAATGGCGAAGCGCTGATCGGTGCGCTCACCGGGGTGCCGTTTCCGTTGCCGAGCAACGGTCAGGAAATCATCTGGAACCACAAGCTGCGCTATCGCGAGCCCTCGACGCTGCGCTGGAACAATCAGTTCGCGGTGACCAAGGCAGGGGATTTCACCCGCAACCGGATCCGCGAAGAAAGCTTCTTCGCCTATGGTCAGGCGGGGGTTACGGCGGAAGCGCTCGACAACATCTGGTCTTACTGGTTGCAGCTGATCACCCAGCCCGAGCGTCTGGAGGGCACGATCCTGCTGGTGCACGAGCCGCTGGATCCGTTGCAGCAGGCACGCGCGATCTGGCAGCGCAGCCCCGGGCAGAGCCGCCTGCGGCGGGCGCCCAATGTCGGCTATGACACGCCGGGGATCGGTGCCGATGGCCTGCGCACCGCCGATCAGGACGATGGCTTCAGTGGCCCGACCGATCGTTACGACTGGAAGCTGCTCGGCAAGCGCGAGCTGCTGGTGCCAGCCAACAGCTACGCGCTGCATGATGACGCCCTGCGCTACGGCGCGATCGTACGCAAGGGGCACATCAACGCGGAGCTGCCGCGTTATGAGCTGCGCCGGGTCTGGGTGGTCGAGGCGGCGCTGCGCAAGAACAGCAGCCACCAGTATCGTCGTCGTGCGTTCTACCTGGATGAGGACGGCTGGCAGATTCGAGTAGTCGATCTTTACGACGCGCGTGGCGAACTGTGGCGCGTGCAGGAGCTGCATAGTGTCGTAGCGTATGACCAGGCGTACGAACTGCCGGTTTGCGAAACGGTGTACGATCTGCAGAGCAACCGGTACCTCGTTCAGGCACTCAACAACGAGGATCCGGAGACCGCTGCAACGTCCTTTGAACCGGGGTATTTCAAGCCCGGAAACGTATCGAAGCTGGCAAAGCGGTAAAAGCGGATTTGGTATTCGGGGCCCCTGTGCGGGGTCTGACGGTGCGTAATTTTGTCGGCTGCGACGAGACGTGGCCCAGTCCAGGGGATGACATGAACATCGAAAAAAAGAAATGGTTGGCCGTTGTGGCCGCCGGTCTTCTGCTTGCAGGTGGCTGGGCGACTGCACAGGACGATGACGAGCTGGTCGACGAGACGGTGGTTGAAGAAGCGGTGGAGGCGGATGTCGATGCCGATGTGGCTGAGGACGACGCGGCGCCCGCGGTTGCGGTCAAGCCGCGCCCGGCCGAGATCAAGCCGCTGACCTCGCGTTCGCTGTTGCTCGATGTCACTCAGGCGGGCGACGGTCTGGTGGCAGTCGGCGATCGGGGGTCGATCATCCTGTCGTCCGACGGCAAGACCTGGACTCAGGTCAACGTGCCGGTCAGGGCCACCCTGACCGCAGTCTATTTCGCCGACGCCAGCAACGGCTGGGTGGTCGGACACGACGCCACCATCCTGCGCAGCAGCGACGGCGGCAAGACCTGGAAGCTGCAGCATTTCGAGCCGGCGCTGGAAAAGGCGCTGCTCGACATCTATTTCCTCGACACCGCGCATGGTTTTGCGGTCGGCGCCTATGGCCTGCTGTACGAGACCACCGATGGCGGCGACAACTGGAACGAGGTCGACAGCCCGATCCGCGAGGAGGAGCTGCATTTCAATGCGATCGGCAAGCTCAACAATGGCGATCTGTTCATTGCGGGCGAGCAGGGCACGCTGGCCATCTCCAGCGACAGCGGTGCGACCTGGTCGCTGCTGGAGTCGCCCTATGAGGGCTCGTTCTTCGGCGTGCTGGCACGCGGCGAGCGCGGCGCCCTGATCTATGGCCTGCGCGGTAACGTCTATGTCGCCGACGATGCCCGTACCGGACCGTGGCTGCCGTTGCCGGTGGAATCGCAGGCGACCTTCTTCGGTGGCGCGCGCCTGGCGGATAACAGTGTGACCCTGGTGGGTCTGGCGGGCAGCGTGCGTCGCATCGCCGCCGATGGTGCGGTGACGCAGCTGCCGGTGGCGGTCAAGGAAGTCGATGCACACGGCAAGGAGCGGACCAAGGAGCTGGCGGGCAGCCTCAGCGCGGTGATTCCGTTTGCTGACGGGTTGCTGGTGGTGGGCGAGAACGGCGTTGTGCAAATCGCCGCTGGCCTCTGATCTGATCCGGCTTAGGACACTCTGACAATGACCGAACATACCCAGCTGACCAAGACCCAGAAGATCCTGCGCGCGATCGAGCCGCTGATCTATGCCCGCCGCGGCCTGACCATGGGCATCCTGATCCTGATCACGATCGTGATGCTGTGGCAGATGCTGCAGATCCGCAGCGATGCCGGCTTCGACAAGTCGATCCCGCTCGATCACCCGTACATGAAGGTGCTGAAGCAGTACCAGGCCGAATTCGGCGGCGCCAACACCGTGCTGGTGGCGCTGATCCAGAAGGAAGGCAAGGGCGACATGTACAACGCCGGCTTCCTGACGGCCCTCAAGACGGCAACCGACGAAGTGTTCTTCCTGCCCGGCGTCGACCGCTCGCGCGTGTCGTCGCTGTTCACGCCGGACGTGCGCTACATCGAAGTGGTCGAAGGCGGCTTTGCCGGCGGCAACGTCATTCCGGCGGAATATGCGCCGACCGAGGAAATGTTCAAGCTGGTCCAGGCCAACGTCAACAAGGGTGGTCACGTCGGTCGTTACACGACCAAGGACCAGACCGGTGCGATGGTGTTCTCGGAACTGCTCGAAGTCGATCCGGTCACCGGCGAGAAGCTCGACTACGCGCGCGTCGCCGAAACGCTTGAAGACCATGTGCGTGGCCGCTTCCTCAGCGAGGTCAAATACGTCTACAAGCTGAAGGAGGACTACACCACCGAGGACGGCCGTTTCGAGTTCAAGGCGGGTGATGTGATCGACGAAAACTTCGTCGACCTCGGCTGGAAGATGCGCTTCAAGACCTTCCACGTGTCGCGTCCGGTCCCGGACAGCGACCGCCAGGAGCTGGTGCCGATCAAGGGTAGCCAGTTGTCGGTCGAAACCGTACCGAATCCGCAGTACAACCCGGATATCAACGTCCACATCCTCGGTTTCGCCAAGGTGGTCGGCGACGTCATCGATGCCACGTTGCAGGTAGTGTTCTTCCTGATCCTGACGCTGGTGATGACCTTCCTGCTGCTCTGGGCCTACACCGGCTCGGTGAAGCTGGCGATCCTGCCGCTGGTCTGCTCGATCACCGCCGTGATCTGGGAATTCGGCATGCTGCGCATGCTCGGCAAGGGCCTCGATCCGTTCGCGATCCTGGTGCCGTTCCTGATCATCGCGATCTCGGTGTCGCACGGTGTGCAGTACGTCAACGCCTGGGTTGGCGAGATGACGCTGTTCAAGCGCAACAGTTTCGACGCGTCGCTGTACACCTGGCGCCGCCTGGCCGTGTACGGAACGATGGCAATCATGACCGGCTTCGTCGGCTTCGCGCTGATCGCCGTGATTCCTATCGACATCATCCGCGAGATGGCGCTGAACGCCTCGCTGGGCATGGCCGCGATCCTGATCACCAACAAGGTGATGATGCCGATCTGGCTGACCTGGGTGGACATCGGCGATCCGCAGGCCTTCGCCGACAAGCAGGAGAAGCGCGACAGCGTGTTCGATCCGGTATGGCACCTGATCTCGAACATGGTCAACCCCAAGCCGGCGGTGATCGCGATCCTGATCGGTGCGATGCTGCTGGGCTGGAGCCTGTGGAAGGGGCAGGAGCTGCAGGTCGGCGACAGCCAGGAAGGCGTGCCGGAACTGCTGCCGGATTCCCGCTACAACAAGGACACGGCGGCGGTGACCGCGAACTTTGCGATCGGCACCGACGTGCTGAAAGTGATCGCTGAAACCGATGCCGAGTCCTGCATCAAGTATGACGTGATGGATCAGATCGACCGCTTTGCCTGGCGCATGGACAACACCGCCGGCATCCAGTCGACGATCTCGCTGCCGTGGGCGGCCAAGCAGGTCAATTCGGCGTTCAACGAAGCGAACCCGAAGTTCAAGATCCTGCCGCGCAACCAGTACACGATGGTGCAGGCGATCACCCCGATCCCGACCTCGTCCGGCCTGCTCAACCCGAACTGCTCGGCGATGGCGGTGTTCCTGTTCACCCAGGATCACAAGGCGTCGACGCTGTCGCGCATTGTGCGTGAGGTCAACAACTTCAACGCCGAGAACGAGGCCGAATACTTCTCCGAACACAGCGAGGTCGACAAGGCCTATTGCGACTCCAAGACCGCCGCGCGCCGCGAAGTCGGTGCGACCAAGGTGGCCTTGCAGCGGCACGTCGAGAATCTGAAGAAGAAGCACAAGGGCATCGGCGATGCCGCGATTGAAGCGGATGCCGGTTACCTGAAGCGGATGGAAGACATCCAGAAGGCCGAGACCGCGTTCGCGGCCATCGACAAGGTCTGCCCGGTGCATTTCGCACTCGCGTCCGCGCAGGTCGGCGTCATGGCGGCCACCAACGAGGAAGTGCACCGCCTCGAGAAGCCGATCCTGTTCATCGTCTACGCCGGCATCATCATCTGCGTGTTCCTGTCGTTCTTCGAATGGCAGTCGATCGTCAGCATGATGACGCCGCTGGCCCTGGTGTCGTGGATGGCCTATGCGGTGATGGCGCTGCTCGATATCGGCATGAAGGTGGCGATGCTGCCGGTGGTGGCGCTGGCGGCCGGTATCGGTGTGGACTACGGGATCTACGTGTACGCCACATTTGCCGATGCCACGGCTGCCGGCTTCAAGCTCAAGGAAGGCTACTTCAAGACCCTGAAGCTGACCGGCAAGGCGGTGGTGTTCACCGGCATCACCCTGGCGCTGGGTGTTGCGACCTGGCTGTTCTCGGGCCTGCAGTTCCAGCGTGACATGGGCAAGCTGCTGGTGTTCATGTTCACCGCGAACATGATCGGCGCGATCCTGCTGCTGCCGGCGATTGCATCGTTCCTGCTGAAGCCGAAGGAGCTGGCGCCGGGCGAAGTTCCGGTGTTCAAGCCGCGGCACTGATTCGGCTGACAGTGGGGGACGCAAGTCCCCCACTGCCCACCGCCATCCAGGTCTGCTAGAAAGACGACCTTGGCCAGCGCGCCTTGCGCTGCACTATTTACGAAGTCGGGGTGTGGGCATGCTGTTTCGGGAATCTGTGCTGCGGACGCTGCGGCTGGCAGTTGCGAGCGCGGTGACGCTGTTGGCGGTGGCGACGGCGGCCCAGGCCCAGGATCTGGCCCAGGACCTGGCCCATGAACTGCCGCTGCAAGGCCCCGTGGACCTGCTCACGGTCTGCAATGACGCGCTCAACTTCAATCCCAAGTACGCCGCGGCGAGGGCCACGTTCCTCGCGTCGAAGCAGCTGATTCCGCAGGCGAAAGGCAAGCTGCTGCCGCAATTGAATGCGATCGGCCTGTACGATCACATCAGCGAAAAGGTCAACGGCGACTACTACGGCCTGGCCGATATCCGCGTCGACGAAAGCTACGATCGTTTCATCTACGGTGCGACGCTGGAGCAGGCGCTGTTCCGTCCCGACCTGTTCCTCGGCAAGACCCAGGCGGAGTTGCGGGTGCGTCAGGCCAGCTATGCGCTGGAAGCGGCGCAGGACGCCTTGCTGATCGAGGTGGTCGAGACCTATTTCGGCGTGCTGGCGGCGCAGGATGCGCTGGCGTTCTCGCGCGCAGAGATCCAGGCCTTGCGCGAGCAGGTGCAGCAACTCGACAGCCGGGTTACCGCCGGGATTGCGACCGACGCCGAGCTGAAAGCCGCGCAGGCCCGCTACGAGCTGGCGCGTGCCGACGAAATGGAGGCCGAGAACGCGGTGCTCACCACCACGGCGCGGCTCGAATCGCTGACCGGCAAGTCCTATCCCGAAATCCGCCGCCTGCCGCTGAATCTGGTGCTGGAAGCGCCGGAGCCGCGCGACGAGCAGGCCTGGATCCGCCGTACCGAAGCGTCCAATCCCAGCGTGCTGTCGCAGCGCGCGGCAGCCGAAGTGGCGCGGCTCGAATATGAAAAAGCCCAGAAGCTGGCGTGGCCGAATCTGGATCTGACGGGCACGGTCTACAAGCTGGATGCCGACGGCGGCATCTCCGGTGCGCGTGAGCAGACGCAGGAGCGGATCGGTGTGCGGCTGCGGATGCCGATCTATGCCGGCGGCCAGATCAGCGCCACGCGGCAGCAGTCGCACGAGCTGCAGAAAGGGGCGGAAGCCCTGGTCAGTGAGGTCACCGCACGCGCGGTGCGCGATACGCGCCTGGCCTATCTGAACAGCCTGTCCGGCCTGCAGCGGGTGGTGGCGCTGGAGCGCGCGGTCGAAGCGACGATCGCTGCCGAAGCCGCCATTCGTGCCGGTTACGGTGCGGGCACCCGCAGCAACAGCGAGTTGCTGGAATCGGTGGAGAACCGCTACCGCGCCGAGCGTGACCACGCCGGTGCGCGCTATCTGACCCTGATCAATTCCCTGAAGCTGAAGCAGTTGTCGGGGCAGTTGCTGACCGCGGATCTGGCGCAGCTCAACCGGCTGCTGCGCGACGCCCCCTGAACCCCTCTCCGAGTCTGGTTTCCTGCGCCTGAGCATGGCGAATTCCCGCTACCGCCGCTTCGTGGTTGCGCGTACCGAGGCCCGCGACGGCGCGGACGGCGCGACGGTTGACGTCTGGGCGGCCGACAGCGAGCGTCCGGTACGTCTCAGTGCGGCCGATCTTGCGCTGGCGCAGCTGCACGATGGCGAGCGTGATGCCGCAACCGTGCTGGCCGCCGCCGCGGCACAGGCCGCGGGCGCGCCGACCGCGGCGCGGCTCGAAGGCTTTGTCGCCGAACTGACCCAGCACGGCCTGATGCGGGCAGGGCTCGACGAGCCGCTGCCGGTGCCGGCGCACAGCGATGCGGAGTTGCGGGGGTTGGGCTGGCTGGGCGGCGAGCCGAGTTTCGTGGGCCGCGCACCGCATGCGCTGCCGCCTTCCAGCCTGCCGGGCTCGCGTGTCAATCCGGGTCTGACCGGTGGCCTGACCGGCCTGGTGACCGGCCGCCGCGGTCAGGCCAATCAGATCGACAAACCGCTGCGCGCGGCGCCGTTCATTGCGATCGGCAAGGCCCTGCTGTGGCCGGTCGCGTCGCGCTGGCGCCTGCTGGGCTTCGTGGCGCTGTTCGTGCTGGCGCTCAGTCTGTTATACGCACATCGCTACCAGTGGCTGGAGATGGCGACGGGCCTGTTCGGCAGCTACCGCGCGATCCTGGTCTCGATCGCTTGTGCGGCGCTGATCAATCTGTGCTCGATGTCGACGCGCGCGGCCGCGATCGCGCGCTACACGCCGGAGCAGCCCCGGATCGGCATCGTGTTCGGCCTGCTGCGGATTCCGCGGTTGCTGGTCGATACCGCCGGCGCTGCCGAGCGCGCGCCACGCATCGATCGTATGCGCATCGTCGGTGCCGGACTGGTCGGTACCGCCGCGCCGCTGGCGCTGGCCATCGCCGGATGGCTGCTGTTCGCACAGACCATTCCGTCGCTGGCGCTGCTGTGCCAGGGCGTGACCGTGATCGCGACGCTGGCGCTGCTGCTGCGGCTGAATCCGCTGGCCAGATACGACGGCTATTTCCTGCTGTGCAACGCGCTGGATACGATGGACCTGCGCGATCGGGCGATCGGCACGCTGGGCGGACGCGGCAAGCGTGCCTGGTCGGTGCAGACCCGGCAGCTGCCGTCCCGCATCCTGTTTCTGTATGGCGCCGCGATCGTGCTGTTCTACATCGCGTTGCTGGTGGTGCTGCTCTGGTTTGTTGGCGGCTGGCTCAGCGAACGTTTCCAGGGCATCGGCTTTCTCGCGTTATTGAGTGTGATGGGGGTTTACATGGTCAAGCAGTATTCGCGCGTCTCGGTGGAGCGGTCGACGATGGGGCATGTGAAGCAGTCCTGGCGTCCGACGCGCAAGCAGAAGCTGATCGCGGCGGTCATCGCGATCATCTGCATCTTTCCGTATCCCTATGCTCCCAGCGGGCAGTTCGAGGTCCTGCCGCGCAACCGTGCCGACGTTCGTGCGCTGGTGGCGGGCGACGTGCGCGAGGTGCTGGTGCAGGAGGGTGAGCTGGTCAAGGCCGGGCAGGTGATCGCCAGGCTCGAAGGCTCGGCGCAGCGCGCCAAGGCTGCGGCCTCGGAGGCCGATCTGGCGCGGATCGAAGCCGATCTGGCGCTGGTGACCAAGGGCGCACGCAGCGAAGAGATCGAGGTCGCGCGCAGCCGTGTCGCCACCGCCAAGGCTGCGGCCGACCTGACCGACGGCAACCTCAAGCGCATGGCCGTTGCTTATCGCGGCAAGTCGGTGACGGCGCAGGAATACGAGCGCGCACTGGGCTCGGCCGAGGTCAACAAGCAGCAGTTGATCGAAGCCGAACGGCAACTCGAACTGGTCAGCAGCCCGGCGCGCGATGAGCGCCTGCAGGGGCTGCAGGCCGATCAGCGACGGGTGCAGGCGGAATTGGAATTCGCGCGTCAGGAACTGGCGTACACCAGCGTCACGGCACCGATCGACGGACGTGTGGTGTCGTCGCGGCTGCAGTTTGCGCGGGGCACCTATCTGCCGCGCGGCGAACTGCTGGCGCTGATCGAAGACACCAGCGAACTGCTGGCCGAGATCCGCCTGCCGGAATCGTCGATTGCCGATATCGAGCTGGAGGCCGAGGCCTCGATCAAGCCCTGGGCCTATCCCGGCTCCTCGTTCGACGGCAGCGTGCGTGCGATCGCACCGGCCGCCGAGGACGGCGAGTACGGCAAGATCGTGCGGGTGCAGGTGGTGCTGCAGGATCCGGACAATCGTCTGAAGACCGGCATGACCGGCAACGCCAAGATCGATGCCGGCTGGCACATGACCATCGTGGTCTTCACCAAGGCGATTGCGCGCTTCCTGTTCGTCGAGCTGTGGTCCTGGATTCCGTGATCCAGACACCGTCCGGCCACGGTCTCGACGAGGCCGATTTCCGCCTGATCTGCGAAAGCGGTTTCGGCGATGGCTGGAATCACTACGCGCACAGCATGGCGGTGTTTCGCGGCCGCGTGTACGTAGGGACCTCGCGCGGCTCGATGGCGGCGCTGCGGCTGCAGACACCGGCGCCGCGGATGCGGCCGTGGCCGGTGCTGTGCCCCGATGATCTGTACGACATCGACCGCCGCGCGCAGATCTGGGAATACACGCCGGAAACCGCCTCCTGGCGCATGGTCTATCGCGCGCCGGTGGTGACCGGCACCAACGGTCGCCACGATGTGCCGAGCTATATCGGCCTGCGCGGCATGGCGGTCTACCAGGACATTGGCGACAGCGAGCCCTGTCTGTATGTCACCACCTGGGCGCCGCATACCGCGCACTCGCCGGACCTGCTGCGCAGCACCGATGGCCAGCATTTCGCACCGGTGACGCGGCCGCCGTTCGGCAAGGCGGTGCGCGCCTTCCGCACACTGCAGCCCTTCAATGGCCGCGTGCACATCAGCCCGACCGCTTCCGGCACCGCCAAGGGCTTTCTGCAGGACATCAGCTCCGAGGCGGTGGTCTACGCCAATGGCGATTTCGCCAGCGGCCGCTGGGATGCGGCCAGTGAAGACGGCTTCGGCAATCGCGACAACGCCACCGTGTTCGAGATGACCACCTTCGATGGTCACCTCTACGGCGGCACCGTCAATGCCGCGACCGGCGGCGAGCTGTGGAAGACCCGTGGCGGCGAGCTGCCGTATCGCTGGGAGAAAGTGATCAGTCACGGCGCGGGGCGCGGCGTGTTCAACGAAGTCGCCGGTACCCTGTGCGAGTTCAAGGGCGCGCTGTACGTGGCCTACGGCATCGTCAACGGCGGCTATCACCGCGCTGCGGATATCGGGCCGGCCGCAGCCGAGATCATCCGTGTCTATCCCGACGACAGTTGGGAGCTGCTGGTCGGAGAGTCGCGCACCACGCCGCAGGGGCTGAAGTACCCGCTCTCCGGCTATGGCCCCGGCTTCGACAGCCTGTTCAACGGCTACGTCTGGCGCATGTGCGTGCATGACGGCTGGCTATATGCCGGAACCCTGAACTGGACCAACGTGATGCCGTATCTGCCGGTGAATGCCTGGCCCGAAGACGTACTGGCGCTGGTACGACGCTGGGGCGAGGAGGAACTGCTGGCGCGCTATGGCGGTGCCGAGCTGTGGCGCACCGCCGACGGCATCCACTGGGAGCCGGTGACGCGCTCGGGCTTCGGCAACAAATTCAATTGGGGCATTCGCACCCTGGCGTCGACGCCGCACGGACTGTTCGTCGGCACCGCGAATCCGTTCGGGCCCAATGTCGCGGTCAAGCGCAACGACGAATGGACCTACGTCAACAACGCGCGCGGCGGCTGCGAGGTCTGGCTCGGTGCACCTCCGGCGGCGGCGAAGCCATGAGTGCGTCCGCGCCGGTGTTCATTCTTGCGGCGCCGTTCAGCGGTGCTTCGTATCTGGCCGGGCAACTGGGCTGTCATCCGCAGCTGTACGCGCTGCCCGAGCTGTGTCTGTTCATGGCCGATACGGTCGGCGAACTGCTCGATATCTTCCGGCTCAGCCAGGGCCCCCAGGGCGACGGCTTGCTGCGTGCGGTGGCCGAGCTGCACTGCGGCGGTCAAAGCAACGAGGGGATCGCGCAGGCGCGGCAGTGGCTGGCGGAACGACGCGGCTGGCGCGTCGAGCAACTGCTGGCGCAGTTCGCGCAGGCGGTCGCGCCGCGACGGCTGGTGATTCCCGATACCGAAGCGCCATTGCGACCGATGGATCTGCGCCGGCTGCAACGCGGCAGTCCGGACGCGCAGATCGTTCATCTGCTGCGGCACCCCTGGGAGCAGGGCTGTCTGCTGTCGGCGTGGGCGCGACAGCGGCTGTTCGTGCCGCCGGATTTCAAGGACCACGGCTGGACACCGCAACTGGTCGATCCGCAGATTCCGTGGCTGCGCGCCAATCGCAACATCGAATCGTTGGGTACATCGCAGGTATTGCGGATTCGCTGTGAAGCGCTGGAGCAAACCCCGCAGGCGGCGCTGCGCGAGGTCTGCGGGTTCCTGCAGGCCGATGCCGACGATGCAGCACTGGCGGCGATGCAGCAGCCCGAACAGTGGCCGTTCGCCGGGCATGGTCCTGCAACCGCGCCCTATGGTCTGGAGGCCGAGGTGCTGGACCCGTTCGCGGCGGCAGACCTCGAACAGGCGGCAGCGACCACGCTGACCGAGCCGCTGCCCTGGCGGCCCGACGACACGTCGTTTGCGCCGGAAATCGTGGCCGACGCGCGGCGCTACGGCTACGACTGACGCGCGCCTAGCGCGCGCCGTAGCCGCCATCCACCGGCAGCAGATGGCCGTGGATGTAGCGCGCCTCGTCCGAGCACAACCAGGCCACGGCCTTCGCCACTTCTTCGGGCGTGCCGACGCGCGCGGCGGGATGCAGGGCCAGCGCTGCGGCCACTTCGCCCTCCGTGGATCGCTCGATGAAGCGCGCGCCCATGCCGCTGTCGATCAGCCCCGGACAGACCGCATTGATGCGGATGCCGCGCGCCGCATAGCTGATGGCCGCGGAGCGGGTCAGGCCGGCGATGCCATGCTTGGTGGCGGTATAGGACGCGCTGGCGCCACCGCCCAGGCCGAAGATCGAGCAGTTGTTGACGATGCAGCCGCCACCGCTCTCCAGCATCCACTGGATCTGGTACTTCATGCACAGGAAAGTACCGCTGAGGTTGGTGCGCAACAGCCGCTCCCAATCCTCGTCGGCGACCTCGGCCAGCGGCAGGCGCAAGGCACTGGCACCGGCATTGTTGAAGGCCATGTCGAGATGCCCGAAGCGGGCGCGTACCGCTGCCAGCAGCGTGCGGACCTCATGGCTCACGCCCACATCGGTGACGAAGGCTTCGGCGTCGTAGTCGCCCTCGCGCAGTTCACGCGCAACGGCATCCGCGGCCGATTCGCTGATGTCGGCGATCGCGATGCGATAACCGCGCGTCGCCAGTTCAAAAGCCGTGGCGCGGCCGATGCCGCCGCCACCGCCGGTGATCAGAGCCACCGGCTGTCTTGCTGATTCCATCCCATCCCCCAACCACTGTCCTTCTTATAGTGGCTGCATTATGCCGTTGCTGACGGCTGTGAGGGATGTTTTCCGCTTGCGTGCAGGGGTAAAAACGCGCTAATGCGCCTAGCGCGCGCTGTGCTTGAGGAAGAAGTCGGTGATCTTGTTCGAAGCGTTGTAGCGATCAGTGTTCTTGCCCAGCAGGCGCGGCAGCAGCGTCTTGCCACCGGCCCACTGGTGACCGACGCCGTTCAGGCCGCACCACTGCACATCCTGGCCGTTGGCGCAGCCTTTCAGCGCAGCGCAGTTGACCACGTCATTCTGTTCGACCACGGTCTCCTCGGCGGCGCAACGATTGCGCACGCGCAGGTCGGCAACGATCTGGCGGATCGACGGCCGGTAGTTGCCTTCGAACTCGCCGCCATCCCAGGGAATGCGCGGATCGGCGCGGCCCTGGATCAGCAGCACCGGCAGGCCCTTCGACGGCTTGCAGTCCTTGACCATCGGCCCGCCGGAGACTGCGGCGATCGCCGCGAAGACATCGGGCGCTTCACAGGCAACGCGATGGACCAGCATCGCGCCGTTGGAAAAGCCGGTGCCGTAGACCCGCTTGGGATCGATCGCGACTTTCTGCTTGATGTCCGCAACCAGACTGCGCATGAAACCGACATCGTCGACATTCTTTTTCATCGGCGAGCCGCAGCAACTGCCGGCGTTCCAGCCACGGCCGATACCGTCCGGATACGCCACGATCAGGCCGCGTGCGTCTGCGGTACGGTCGAAGCCGCTGATCTCCGCCATCGCCTTGCCGGTGCCGAGACCGCCATGCAGGGCCACCACCAGCGGCATCGGCTTGCCCGGCTGGTAGCTGGCCGGCAGGTACAGCAGATAGCTGCGCTTGATGCCGCCGGCGCGCACTTCGTATTCGGTGGTGCTGCCGGGCTTCTGTGCCTGCACTGGCGTCGAGACACTGCAGGCGAGCAGCAGGATCAGCGTCGACAGCACGGCCAGGGGGCGCAGCAGCAGGGGGATCGTCGATCGGGTCATGTCAGGTCTCGTGCGCAGGCGGTGAAGGGCGATGAGATTTGAGAGGTACTGTGAACCGCGGGCGCTCAGCATAACGCGTAAGCGGTGCCGATCCGCTGCGGTGACAGATCCGGCAACGGTGTGCCGGCCGCAGCGGCAGTGAACCAGTGCAGATTGTCGGCGCCCAGCTTCGGACCGCGAGCCCGCACGCCGCCACCGCCGCGGGCAAAACGGAACGGCAGGCCCGGAAAGCGATCGTTGCCTGCGCGCAGGAACCAGTCGCGCGCGGCCAGATGCGGATCGGCGACCAGATCGGCTGCGTTCAGCACCGGCGCTGCGGCGATGCCGGCGTCCTGCAGCGCCTGCGCCGCGGCCATCGCGTCGCGCCCGGCGCTCCAGGCTCCGATCAAGCGGTCGAGGGCATCGTGGTGCTGCTGTCGCAATGGAGCGGTGCTGAAGCGCGGGTCGCCGGCCAGCGTATCGCCGCCGATCAGTTGTGCCAGCGATTGCCACTGCGCATCGCTGCGCACGCACAGCGTCAGCCAGCGGTCATCACCGGCGGCGGCATAGCAGCCTTGTGGTGCGTGTCGCGGATGACGATTGCCGAGTGCGGGCGGTTGGCGCTGGCCGTTGCCGGCGCAGGCCAGCAGATGCTCGCCGACGAACCAGGCGGTGGTCTCGCATTCCGACAGATCGATCTGCTGCCCCTCGCCGGTCCGCTGGCGATGCCAGAGTGCGGTCATCGCCGCGCAGATGCCCATGATGCCGTTCATCACGTCCATCTCGCGCACCCGGAACCAGGGGCTGTCGGCATCGTAGGCGGTCAGTGATTGCAGGCCGCTGACCGCTTCCAGCGTGCCGCCGTAGCCGCAGTATCCGGCGTACGGGCCGGTGGCGCCGAAGGCCGACATCGACAGCAGGATCAGCTGTGGATTCAGCGTCTTCAGGCGATCGTAGCCGTAGCCCTTGCGCTCCATCACGCCGGCGCGCGAGTTCTCGATCACCAGATCGGTGCCGCTGACCAGATGATCGAGCACGGCGCGATGTGCCGGCAGCTTCAGGTCCAGGGTCAGCGACTGCTTGCCACGATGCAGTTGCCAGAAGCGCGGATGCTCATCGATCTTTTCGACATAGCCGCCGCGCATGCCGTCGAGGCGCTGCGGATACTCGATCTTGATCACCTCGGCGCCGTAGTCGGCGAACAGCCGCGCAGCATGTGGGCCTGCCCAGTCGTGGGTGAAGTCCAGCACACGCATTCCGGCGAACGGTGCGGCATTGTTGCGGACTGCGCTGTCGGCTTGGCGCGGGGCCCAGTCGATGTCGGCGGCAGCCAGTGTCACGGTCGGCGCAGGGGCATCGTTCCAGCGGCTGTTGCTGGCGCGGAACGGTGCGCCGGGCATGCGCACACGACCATGCCCCGGCTGCTCGAATTCGACGAAGTAGTTGCGCGCGGCGTGCTGCGGGTCGTCCAGCGCTTCGGGCAGTGACGACAGCGGTGCCCAGGCGAGGCCGGCGGCCTGGCCGCGCTGGAACAGCTGCTGCC
>JBEBWZ010000047.1:0-22669 GCA_040391865.1 Solimonas flava | reverse complement strand
TTTCCGGCGAGCCGTACATGACGCCGATCTTCATGCGGATCTGGTTGATGAAGATCACCAGGCACTTGGAGCGGGAGATGTTGCCGGTCAGCTTGCGCAGTGCCTGCGACATCAGGCGCGCCTGCACGCCGACGCTGGAATCGCCCATCTCGCCTTCGATTTCCGCCTTCGGCACCAGTGCCGCCACCGAGTCGATGACCACGAGGTCGACGCGGGTGGAGCGCACCAGCATGTCGCAGATTTCGAGCGCCTGTTCACCGGTATCCGGCTGCGAGATCACCAGATCCTCGACCTTGACCCCCAGACGCGCGGCGTACTGCACGTCCAGCGCGTGCTCGGCGTCGATGAAGGCGGCAACGCCGCCCGCCTTCTGGCACTCGGCCACGGCGTGCAGGGTCAGCGTGGTCTTGCCGGAGGATTCCGGCCCGTAGATCTCGACCACGCGGCCGCGCGGCAGACCGCCGATGCCCAGCGCGTTGTCCAGGGTCAGCGAGCCGGTGGACACCACGTCGATATCGCGGGTCATCGCGTCCGGCGACATCTTCATGATGGCGCCCTTGCCGAACTGCTTTTCGATCTGCGACAGCGCCGCTTCGAGTGCCTTCTTGCGATTTTCGTCCATGGCAGTGCTTCCTGATTTCTTCATTAAGTGTCGTTGAGTAAGAGTTGCAACCTGATGGACGGAAGTATCGTCGGCCCCAGGCTCAAAACCTGAGCCTGGGCCGATAGCGGGTTGCGGGTTGCGGGGCGGGATTGTCCCACATGTGCTGATGCCGGCCGCCGTCGCTGCCAGCAGCGACCTCAGGTCTACCAGCCGAGCCGCAGGGCCGACAGCAAGGCCTGATGGTGGTACAGCGTGATCGCTGCCATCACCGTGACCAATGCCGACGGCATGAACCACTGCGGCCAGCCATAGTCTTCGCTGCCCGGCGCCGGCCCACGGCGGCGGCTGACGGCATGACGGTACGGCGCGTCGATCGCCATCGAAGGGGTGGCGGTGGCGTTGCGGCGGCGGAGCGCTTGCGCGCTTGTGGCAATGGCGGAGTTCATATACTGTTCACCTGACGACTGGTCACTTGATAAGTACTGTTCAAGTGAACAGTAACCCCACTCCGATCCGGATGCAAGTCCCATGTCTGCGCTGACGCCCCGCCAAGCCGAAATCCTGAAGTTCATCCAGCAAACGGTGCGCCAGGAAGGCTATCCCCCCTCGCAACGCGATATCGCCGAGCATTTCGGCTTTGCCCAGAACGCCGCGCGCGATCATCTGCTGGCGCTGGTCAAGAAGGGCGAGATCGAGATTTCACCGAATGGCGCGCGCGCGATCCGCCTGTTGAAGGAGGTGGCCGTTGCGCCGGAGGGCCTGCCGCTGCTGGGTCATATCTCGGCCGGGTCGCCGATCACCGCGCCGGAAAACGCCGAGCACTGGCTCAATATCGATCCCGAGCTGTTCAGCCCGCGCGCGGATTTCCTGCATCGCGTCCAGGGCGATTCGATGATCGACGCCGGCATCCAGTCCGGCGATCTGGTCGGCATCCATCAGCAGTCGCGGGCGGATAACGGCCAGATCATTGCCGCTTGCTTGCTGGACGGTCGCACCGGGTTTGAAAGCATCACGCTCAAGCGCTATTCGCGCCGCGGCAGCACCGTGATCCTGAAAGCGGAAAACCCGCGCTATGAGCCGATCGTGATCGACTTGGCGCAGCCGCAGGAAGATCAGGAAGCACCGCCGTTCCGCATCGCCGGCGTGATGGGCGGCCTGATCCGCAGCGGCGCGCCCCGCTAGCACCGCGTTGCCGCGCGACGCGGTGCGAACACTCAACCCCAGAGATCGAGTTGCGCCGCCGGCTCCGGCTCGGCAGCGCCGTTCAGCGGCCAGCGCCCCAGCAGTTCGTAATGCATCGGTCGCAGGTCCAGCCGGCTGCGCACCAGCACGAATTCCTCGACCTTCCAGCGCACCGGCTTGATCGCGGTGGTCGGCAACGGGGCCTGCGCATCGCGCAAGATGGTCAGGTGCGGCACGAACTTCATCCGCTCCGGGGTTGCATCCGCGCGTACCAGCGTTTCCCGCAAGCGGTCGTGCAGTTGATTCAACTCGCGGGGCAGTTCGCGGGCGCCCAGCCACCACGGAATCTGGCGATTGCGAAAGCTGCCGGCGTGATCGAGCAGCAGCTCGAAGGGCGCGCCGCGAAAACGGCTGGCGGCCGCCAAGGCCGCAGCTTGCTTTTCCGGCGACACCGCATCGCCGAGAAACAGCAGGGTCAGGTGGTAACGCTCGGCGGCACTGAGATAGCCACCGGGCTGCATCCGGATCTTGAGATCGCGCGCCGCCCTGGCGCAGGCCTCGCGTACTTCATCGGTCGGCCACAGCGCGAAGAACAGGCGGTTCAGCTCAATCGCCACGCAGCCGCTCCAGCAAGCCGGCGAGTGCCCGGACCGCCGTCTGCTGTCGCACCGCGTCACGATCCCCCGTGAACTGGCAACGACTGGCGGTGACCGTACCGCCACGCTGCGCCCAGGCCAGCCAGACGGTACCGACCGGCTTGTCGTCGGAACCGCCGCCCGGCCCGGCGATGCCGGTCACCGCGACGCTCCATTGCACCGGCGCATGCACCAGCACGCCGCCGGCCATCGCCAGTACCGTGGCTTCACTGACCGCGCCGTGGTGTTCGATCACCGCGGGTGACACACCAAGCAACTGCTGCTTGGCGTCATTTGAATAGGTGACCAGGCCACGTTCGAACCAGGCCGAGGAACCGGCGAGATCGGTGCACAGTTTGGCGATCAGGCCGCCGGTGCAGGATTCGGCGGTCGCCAGCCATTCACGCCGCGCCAGCAGACGCTCCGCCAGCTCAATCACCATCGGGGAAATTGCCGCCATCACAGATCGTCTCCATATCGTCGCTGGCCGCTGCCGAACGCAGCGGCCAGCAGCGAATGGCCGATTCTAGGGGATGGACTGCCTGCGGTCAGCGATACCAGCTGTTGCGATAGGCCAAGCCGCCCCACAGCACCCAGGCCAGCGCATCCTTCTCGTGCTCCGCAGTCACCGGGGCCGGCAACAGGCGATCGCTGTCGCGGTCATACAGATACCCACCTGCGGGTTTGCCCGGCGTCAGCACCACCGCCTGATCGCCGCGCAGCAACGCGAAGTTGCGGTCGTACTGCATCATCGCGCGGCCCGGCCAGTCGGCCGGTGTCTGCGTCAGATCGCGGCCCAGCAGCGGCGTGGTCGCAGAGATGCCCATCAACGACAGCACCGTCGGCGCCAGGTCGATCTGGCTGACGATCCGCGCGTCCTGCCGCGGTACCAGACCCGGCGCCAGAATCACGCCGGGGATATGGAAACGCCCGATCGGCACCAGATCGGCACCGGTCACGCGGCTGTCGTGATCGGCGACCACCAGAAACACGGTGTCTTCGAAATACTTCGCGCTGCGCGCCAGCTGGAAGAAATGACCCAGCGCGTGATCGGCATAGCGCGCCGCATTGTTGCGGGTCGCCGCCGGTTGCTCGTACAGCTCGATGCTGCCTTCCGGGTATTCGAAGGGATCGTGGTTGCTGGAGCTGAACACCAGCGAGAAGAACGGCTTGCCGGCCGCATGCAACTGTTCGAATTCGGCATGGGCGCGATCGAACAGGTCTTCATCGGACACGCCCCAGGAGCCGACGAACTTGGGCGCCACATAATCGTTCTGGTCGACAATGCGCTCGAAGCCATTGCCGAAGAAGAAGCTGCGCATGTTGTCGAAGTGGCTTTCGCCACCGTAGATGAACGAGGTGTCGTAACCGCGCTCGCGCAACAGGCTAGCCAGCGTGAAGAAATCGCGTTGACTGCGGTTCAGCTTGACCACCGAGCGCGCCGGCGTCGGCGTGAATCCGGTGACCACCGCTTCGATGCCGCGTACCGAGCGCGTACCGGTGGCGTACAGACGCTCGAACCACCAGCCCTGCTGCGACAGCGCGTCGAGATTCGGCGTCAGCGGCCGTCCGCCCAATGCGCCGACATACCCGGCGCCCAGACTTTCCTCGAGCACGATCACCAGATTGAACGGCCTGCCGGTACGCGTCGCTAGACGTGCGTGACTCGATGGTCGCTGTGCATCGCTGAACGCCTGCAGCGGCGAGCCGCTGTCCTGCTGCACCCGCGCAATGATCTCCGCCTCGGGCAGATCGCCATACAATTCCGCGGCATTGCTCTCGCCGCGCATCTGGCTGGCGGCAAACAGCAGCGAATAGCTGGAATTGACCACCAGATCGTTGACCAGCGGATCCGCCGAGAACGCCATCATCGCCGGGTTCAGGGGCCGGTGCCCCAGCGTCGAGCGCGCGCCCAGGAACGCCACGCCCAGGAACAGGACCGCCAGCACGATGCGCAGCGGCCACCACGGCCCCGGCTGCGCGACAATCATGCGGCGACTCAAGCCATAACCCGCCGCCAGCGCCAGCAGCAAACCCAGCAAACCGCCCAGCAGTGCCGTGCGATGGCCGAGCCACAGCATCGACGACACTTCGCGCCAATGACCGAGATATTCGACGAACAGGATATTCGGCCGGACGCCGTATTCCTCAAGGAAGGTCGGCGTCGCCAGTTCCATCACCACCAGCACCGCAAACCCCAGCGCCAGCCAGGCGCATGCAAGCAGGCGCAGCGGCTTCGGCAAGCCCTGGCGGCCATGCCCCAGCAGCAGCAGCAAACCCAGGGGGCCCCACAGCCAGCAGAGGGTGGCGATATCGACCCGCAGCCCCTGCAGCAGCAAGGGCTGCCAACCGTCGCTCGCCTGCACCCGCTCGCCGTACCACAGTGCCAGTCCGAATCGCGTGAGCCCCAGCCACGACAGCGCGAGCACCGCCATCCCCAGAACCGGCCGCAACGCCACCCAGAGAGAGACCGGCGAACGCAGGCGCGCAACGGTACCGATGGCGCCAGTGGCGGAGGTGTTCATTGATCTGCATCGTAGGGCCACAAGCCTGTCGTCTAGCTGGCCCGAACATTAATGTTCGTTCACGTCGCCAGCCCCGGTGTTCAGCACGCAATGCAAACGGCACACTGCGCGGCATGCGCGTACTGACGGTGGAAGATGACGAGGAAATCGCGAGGTTCCTGCAGAAGGGACTGAGCACGGCCGGCCATGTGGTCGACCTGGCCAATAACGGTCGCGATGCCCTGTTCCTGGCGACCGGCGAACGCTACGACGCGATCGTGCTGGATCGCATGCTGCCGCAGATGGACGGCCTGACCCTGCTCACCGCGCTGCGCGGCACCGGCGACAGCACGCCCGTGCTGCTGCTCAGCGCGCTTGGTTCGGTCGACGAGCGGGTGCGCGGCCTGCGTGCCGGCGGCGACGATTACCTGGTGAAGCCGTTCGCCCTGTCCGAAGTCCTGGCAAGGCTCGAAGCGATCACCCGGCGCACGCCGAAGACCGGCGTCGAGCCCTGCCTGCGGGTCGCCGATCTCGAACTCGATCGCCTGGCACACACCGTGCACCGCGGCACGCAACTACTGACGCTGAAGCCCCAGGAATTCCGCGTGCTCGAGTTCCTGATGCGACATGCCGGTCAGGTGGTCACGCGCACCATGCTGCTCGAAGGTGTCTGGGACTATCACTTCGATCCGCAGACCAATGTCATCGATGTCCACATTTCACGGCTGCGGGCACAGATCGACCGCGAACCGCTACCGCCGCTGATCCACACCCTGCGCGGTGTCGGCTACTGTCTCCGTGCCCCTCAGTAAACTCCAGGCGCTGCGCTTGCTGCGCGCCACCTCGACACGCCTGGCACTGCTCAATGGTGCGGCATTCGCCTTCGGATTTGCGGTGCTGCTGGTGCTGATGGTCTGGCTGGCGGATCGCTTCATGACCGACCAGCTCGCAGAGAGCCTCGACGCGGAAATGCAGATCCTGGTCGCCGACATGGAGATCGACGGCCCCGAGGCCCTGCGCTTGCTGCTGGGACTGCGGCTGGCGGAACAGCGCAGCAATCACGTGCGCATCTACCGGCTGGAACCGGCCGACGGCCAGGGAGCGATCGGCAACCTGCCGCAATGGCCGCAGCACGCGCCCGCGGCCGGCAGGAACTTCGAGCTCGACAGCCTGCACCACCCGGGACAGACACAGGTACTGGCCCGCTGGGAGCAGCTCAGCGACGGCAGCCGCCTGCTGGTCGGTTTCGACGAAATCGAACTGCGCGAGGTGCGCCGCAAGCTGCGACAGGCCGCACTGTACGGTTTCTCGGCGCTGCTGCTGGTCTCGCTGATCGGCGGTGTGTTGCTGACCCGCGCCGCACTGCGTCCGGTCGAAGCCATCCGCCGCTCTGCGGAGCGGATCATGCGCGGTGAACTGGATCACCGCATTCCGCTGCGCAACACCGGTGACGAAATCGATCGCCTGGGGGAAACGCTGAACGCCATGCTCGACGAGATCAGTCGCCTGATCACCGCCGTCCAGGGCGCAACCGACAGTATTGCGCATGATCTGCGCTCGCCGCTGACCCGTCATCGCGCACGCCTCGAAGTCGCACGCGGCACCAGCCCGCCGAGCCTTAGCCAATGGCCGGGCTGGATCCAGCAGAATCTCGACGACATCGATCATGTGCTGGAAACCTTCCAGGCCTTGCTGCGCATTGCCAGCATCGACTCCGGCGCATTGCGCAGCGCATTCGAATCCTTCGATCTGGTGCCGCTGCTGCGCGATGCCGGTGAATTCGTCGAGCCGCTGCTGGAAGAACGCAAGCTCGAACTGCAACTGCAGCTGCCGCCGCGGCTGCTGATTCATGGCCATCGCCATCTGCTGTTCCAGGTGGTGCTGAATCTGCTCGACAATGCCATCAAGTACATTCCCGAAGGCAGCCGCATCCGCATTGCCGCGAATGCGACCGCACAGGGCATTGCGCTGAGCGTCTGCGACAACGGCCCCGGCATCGCCGCCGAGGACCGCGAAAAAGTCTTCTCCCGTCATTACCGCGGCGATCCGGCTCGACATTCCACCGGGCTGGGGTTGGGCCTGAGCCTGGTGCGCTCGGTTGCGACCCTGCATCTGGGCAGCGTCTGCATCACCGATGCCGGCCCCGGCACCTGTGTGACCCTGTCCCTGCCCCTGTTCCCGCGCGAGTAGGTTCTGCACCTGGCGGGGCGAATCCGCGCCTCCGCGGAATCAGGGAGGTTGGCGCCCTGCGATCACCCGCTAGAATGCGCGCCTGATTTCGCAACAACGAACCACCAAGGATCATTGGCCATGTCCCAGAACGACCCCATCGTCATCACCGGCATCGCGCGCACGCCCATGGGCGGCATGCAGGGTGTGCTGACCCCTTTCAGCGCCAGCCAGCTCGGCGCCGCCGCCATCAAGGCGGCGGTCGAACGCTCCGGTCTGCAACCGGGTGACGTGCAGGAAGTGATCATGGGCAACTGCCTGCCGGCCGGTCAGGGCCAGGCGCCGGCGCGCCAGGCGATGCGTGGTGCCGGCCTGCCCGACTCCAGCGGTGCGCTGACCATCAACAAGATGTGCGGCTCGGGCCTGAAGGCGGTGATGCTGGCCAGCGATCTGATCCGGGCCGGCAGCGCACAGATCATGGTCGCCGGCGGCATGGAAAGCATGACCAATGCACCTTACCTGCTGCCCAAGGCGCGCGGCGGCTACCGTTTCGGTCATGGCGAGATCCTCGATCACACCGCGCTCGACGGCCTTGAAGACGCGTACGAAAAGCGCACGCCGATGGGCGTGTTTGCCGAACGCACGGTCGAGCAATACGGCTTCACCCGCGCCGATCAGGATGCCTATGCGATCGAATCGCTGAACCGCGCCAAGAAAGCCAGCGACGACGGCAGCTTCGCGTTCGAGATCGTCCCCTTGCAGTTCAATGGCCGCAATGGTGTCGAAACGATCGACAAGGACGAACAGCCGGCCAAGGGCAAGCCGGACAAGATTCCGTCGCTGAAGCCGGCGTTCAAGAAGGACGGGACCATCACCGCTGCCAATGCCAGCTCGATCTCCGACGGCGCCGCCGCGGTGGTGCTGATGGCGCAGTCGGAAGCCAGCAAGCGTGGCATCAAGCCGCTGGCGAAGATCGTGGCGCATGCCTCGCACTCGCGCCTGCCGGCGGAATTCACCATCGCCCCGGTCAATGCGATCAGCGAGGTGCTGGCCAAGGCCGGCTGGAAGAAGGAAGACGTCGATCTCTGGGAAATCAATGAAGCCTTCGCGGTGGTGACGATGGCAGCGATGAAGGAGCACAACCTGCCCCACGCCAAGGTCAATCTGCATGGCGGTGCCTGTGCGCTGGGCCATCCGATCGGTGCCAGCGGCGCCCGCATTCTCGCGACACTGATCGGCGCGCTGAAGAAGAGCGGCGGCAAGAAGGGCGTGGCCACCCTATGCATCGGCGGTGGCGAAGCCGTCGCGATCGCGATCGAAATGCAGTGATGCGCACGCCGCTGCGCTTCGGCACCGTCCTGCTCTGTGGTTTGCTGCTGGCCGGCTGCAGCGATGACGAGACCGACGTCAGCGGCCAGACCGCGGTCGACCCTGCAACGCTGTGCGTCAGCGACGACTGCGGCAGCAAGACGGTACTGCTGACCCTCCCCAGTGCCGAGAACCTGCTGTTCTCGGACACGGGGCGGCTGTTCGTTTCCGGCGGCACCAACGTGTTCGAAATCACCCGCAACAGTGACGAATACATGGCCACGCCGCTGTACGACGGCATCGGCAATTTCACCGGCCTCGCCATCCGCGCGAACACGCTGTATGCCAACTGCTTCGACGGGCAGCTCTATGCCGCGCCGCTGCAAGCCACACCGCGCCTGCAGCCGATTCACGATCTCGGGCTCGCCGCCCCCAACGGCCTGGTCGACGGCCCGGATGGCGAGCTGTATCTGGCCAACGGCCCGCTGGCAACCAACGCGCTGCCCAATCCCAAGATCGTGCGTCTGCGCCTCGATCCGAATGATCCGCTGCGTGTGATCGAACAGAGCGACTGGTTCAGCACCGGCCTGATCGGCCCGAACGGCGTGCAGCGCAACGGCCGCATGCTGTATGTCAGCAACACCGGCCTCGGGGGTCTCGGCGAGATTCGCCGTATCGAGATTGCTGCCGACGGCAGCGCGGGCGCGGTGAAGCAGGTCGCCAATTTCCTCAGCCTGCCCGACGATTTCAGTCTGGTTGGCGATCACATCCTCGCCGCGCTGTTCAGCAACGGCCAGATCGCACTGATCGGCCCCGACGGCCGTATCGTGTCGCGCACCGGTCTGCTCGGCTTCAGCTTTCCGTCGCAGGTGCGCGTCGGCCAGCCGCCGCTGTTCCGCAGCGATGAACTGCTGGTCACCGAGAAAGGCCTGCTGATCGAGAACAACAGCCCGATCGGCAATCGCCTGTCCGTGTTCCGGCGTCACTGACGCCGGAACACGGATCGATCACTGGCGCTTGCCGTCGGGGCGCTGCAGTTCCTTCACCAGATCGCCGGCGTTATAGACCACGTCCAGCGCTTCGATGATCGCCGCACTGTGCACCGCAACCATGCGGTTCACACGCTCATCGAACCAGAAGTTGCCGCCCAGCGAATGGATGTTGCCGTCGAAGGCGAGACCGACGATCTCGGCCTTGCGGTTGATCACCGGACTGCCGGAATTGCCGCCGATGATGTCGTTGGTGCTGACGAAGTTGAACGGCGTGCTCAGCTTCAGGCGCGACTTGGCCTTCAGCCAGGTTTCCGGCAGTGCATACGGATCGAAGCCGGTATTGCGCAGGAAGGCGCCGCCGATATCGGTGAACGGCGCGATCATGCGGCCCTTCTCCTCCCAGCCCCGCACTTCGCCGTACGACAGCCGCAACGAGAACGTGGCATCGGGGTAGACGCTGGTGCCGAATTTTTCGAAACGCAGCCTGGCGATGACTTCCGCGTTCTTCTTCTCGACCGCTTCGACTTCCGCTTCATAGCGCTTGCGCAGTTCGCGTGACACGGTATCGACGGCACGGGCCAGCTGGATGAACGGATCGCTGGATTGTGCGACGGCCTCCGCACCGCCTTTCCACAGACGCTCGCGCTCGGCCACCTCGCCGAGCCGGGTACCGCTGACCAGCCGCTTCGCCAGTGCGTCCGGTGATTCGCGCGGCATCACCAGCTTCACCAGTGGATCATCCGGCCCCAGCAGTTCACGCAGCTTCGACAGGGACCACGCCAGTTTGGTGATCTCGTACTCGGGATAGATCGGAGCTTTCGAGAACAGGGTCTGTTCCAGCCGCGTCAGCGACGCATCCTGATATTCCGGCAACCGCTCGGCATTGGGCCTGGGGCGCTCATTGGCGGCACGTACCAGATGGCGCGCGATCGGGAAATACTGCGTGTAGAAACCGCGCATGCCCTCCATCAGCAGATACGACGCTTCAATATTGCGATACGCCTGCTGCGCCTGTGCGATCGCCTCCCAGGGCGCGGCGCTGGCGGCACTCTTGCGCAACGCCGCTTCCTCCTCGCGCTTGCGCGCGAACACCGCCGGATCGAGCAAAGCCTGCAGCTGTCCGCGAAACACCTTGTAGCTGTTCTCGGTGAACGTCAGATCGGACTGTGCCTGGCGCGCCGCTTCGGCACTGCTGCGGCTGTACTGCGCCAGCATCGCGCGACGCTCGGCGAAGTACAGCAGGCGATTGATCAGATCGACATCCCGCAGACGCTCCAGCTGTGACACCGCCAGCTGCCGCTGCGTGCGCCCCGGATGGCCGGTCACCATCGTCAGCTCGCCGTCCTTGGCACCGGCGGTGTTCAACGGAAAATAGTGCGTGAGCTTGACCGGCTTGCCATCCTCGTAGGCGCGCAGCAGGCCGGCATCGAGGTTGTAGCGCGGGAAATTGAAATTATCGGGATCGCCGCCGAAGAAGCCGGCGTTGTATTCGGGAAAGAACGCGAGACGCACATCCTGATAGCGGCGATAGCGATACAGATGATGCTGCCCGCCGTTGTACAGCTCGACCACATCGCAGCGCCGGGTCGTGGCGCTGTCGCCGACGCATTCGGATTCGATCCGCGATTTCTCGGCATTGCGGGCATCGACATAGGCCTGACCCGACAAGCCTGCCGTCGCTTTGCCGACCCGCTCGCTGACATCGCTGATCGCATCGAGGCGGTTCAGTTCCGCGGCCGGACAGCGCAGCTCCTCGCTGCGGCGCTTCGCCACGAAACCCTTGTTGACGAAATCACGCTCGGCGCTCGACAACTCCTGCGCACAATCGATCACGCAATGCGCGTTGGTCAGCACCAGTCCATCTGGTGAGACGAAGGAGCCGGAGCAACCGCCCGCCAGTCGCACCGAACTCTGCATCACATGCTGCACCCAGGCATCGTCCGGCTGGAAACCGTATTTTTCCTTCAGCGCCGCTTTCGGCAGATTGTCGAGCGTCCACATCCCCTCGGCGGCAAACACGCTGGCGGACACCAGTCCGAGCATCGCAGCGGTCAGTAAGCGCTTCATCACGACTCCTTCCATTCGGCGGCCATCCGATTATGCTGGCCTGCGGAGAGATCTGGAAACCCGCCGCAGTGTCGTTACGACATACTGCGCTGCATCTTGTCGTCGAGGAGACTGCATGCTCGCCAGCTTGCCCGTTGCCTGGATCAGCCATCCGGCCTGCGCGCGCCACCAGATCGCCCCAGGCCATCCGGAGTCACCACAGCGGCTGGCAGCGATCGAAGACCGCATGCTCAGCAGCGGCCTCGGCGATTTCATGCAGCGGCTGAGCGCACCCGCCGCCAGTCGTGAAGCACTGCTGCGCGTCCATGACGCCGTGCACATCGACGACGTGCTCCGCCACCGCAACATCGGCAAGGCAACGGTCACCGTCGACGCCGATACCGCGTACACCGAATTCACCGTCGAAGCCGCGCTGCACGCTGCCGGTGCCGGCATCCTCGGAGTCGATCTGTTGCTGGAACAGCGGACCGAGCTGGCGTTCTGCGCAGTCCGTCCGCCTGGGCACCATGCCGAGCGCGGGCGCGCGATGGGCTTCTGCTTCTTCAACAACGTCGCCGTAGCCGCCGCGCATGCGCTCGCACACGGCCTGCAACGGGTCGCGATTCTCGATTTCGACCTGCACTACGGCAATGGCACCGCCGATATCTTTCGCGACGATCCGCGCGTCATGCTGTTGTCCACCTACCAGCATCCGCTGTTTCCGAACTGGACCGCCAGCGAGCCACACTCTCGCCGCATCGATGTGCCCTTGCCGGCCTATGCCGATGGCACCGCATTCCGCAACGCGGTGATCACACACTGGCTGCCGGCGCTGGAGCGACATCGTCCGGAAATGCTGCTGGTCTCGGCCGGTTTCGACGCGCACGTCGATGATCCGCTCGGCGATCTGCGCCTGCGCCACGACGATTTCCGCTGGATCGGCGCCATGATCCGCGATGTCGCGGCGGCCTCGGCGCAGAACCGCGTGATCGCCACACTCGAGGGCGGCTACGATCTGCCCTCGCTGGCGCGCAGTGTCGAAGCCTTCCTGATGCCCTTCATGGGCGCCGACAGCCTGCCGTCATGACCGTCCGTCATCTCGACGCCCTGTTCCACCCGCAGAACCTGATGGTGCTCGGCGCCCCCGCCGATGCACCAGCAGCAGAGTTGGTGAAACAACTGGAACTGCTGCCCAAGGCACAGCGCGTATGGCTCGGCAACCGGCGGCGCGGCTGGCGCAACGTCAAGCGCATCGCCGAAGCCGGGCCGTTTGAACTGGCGGTGGTGCTCGATGCCGACGCGATCGACCCCGACCTGACTCTGCAACTCGCGGCTCAGGGTTGCCGTGCGCTGATCTGGATCGCGGAGCAGGCCGTCCCTGAAGCGGTATTGCGCGCCGGCAGCAGCAACACCCTGCGCGTGCTCGGGCCGCGGACCTCCGGCGTGGCCCACGCACGCGGCATTGGCGCCTCCGCGTGGGGCACGACCGCGCCCGGAACCACCGCCCTGATCGCACAATCGCGCTCGATCGCCGGTGCCGCACTCGACTGGGCGGCCGGCCACTCGCTGGGCTTCTCGTGGACCGCGGTGACCGGCGACGAAGCCGATATCGATGTCGCCGATCTGCTCGACTACGCCGCCCTGGATGCACACACCCAGGCGGTGGTGCTGCAGCTGTCTCAGGTCCGCAGCGCACGCAAGTTCATGTCGGCGGCCCGCGCCTGCGCGCGCGCGAAACCGGTGATCGTGTTGCAGACCCTGTCGCCGGACCGCACGCTGGCCCTGCCGCAGGACCCGTTGCGCTCCGCCGCATTCCGCCGCGCGGGCCTGGTCGAGGTCGATCGCGTCACCGCCCTGTTCAGCGCGATTGCGGCACTGGACCGTGTCGGCGAAGCACGCGCCGGCCGTATCGCCGTGGTCGGCACTGGCGCCGGCATCTGCCAACTGGCACGCGCCTCGCTGCTGCGGGAAGGCCTGACCCCCTGCGCCCCTATTGTTGCGGTGATGGCGCAACTGCAGGCACACGCCGCACGTACGCAGGCCCATCACGACATCGTCGATCTCGGCCTGAGCGATGATCGCGAAACCATCGAGGCCTTGCGGGTGATCCTGGCCAGCGCCGAGATCGACACCGTGCTCTATGTCCGCAGCCCCGCCCCCGGCAGCGATGACGATGCCTTTGTCGCGCGACTGATTGCTTCCGAGCTGCGCAAGCGCCTGGTCGTGGCGTTCATGGGCCAGGCCCGCGCGGCTCCGGCCCTCAGCCGTTGTGCCGAAGCCGGGATCGCGGCCTTCGCATCCGTGGAAGCCGCTTCACGCGCACTGCGCCACCGTCGCGACCACCGCCGCACGCAGGAACTGCTGATGCGGACGCCAACCCTGAACCCGCTGGTGCATGGCCCGGCACGGCTGCAATTCCCTCGCCCTGCGGGTGCCGGACCGGTCTGGGCACTCTCGCCGCGCCATGCCGAAACCCTGCTCAATGATTATGGTCTGCGAATGTCACCGGACGGCGACCGCAGCGAACGCGGCCTGAAAGTGCAGATCGCTCGCGATCCGGAACTCGGCCTGCATCTGCAGGTACGTCTCGACCCCTCGTCTCCGGTCGCGCCCACCGGTTATGCGCTGCCGCCGCTCGACGACCGTCTCGCCGAGGTGTTGCTGCGCGAAGCCGCGCTCGACCCGGACGACGGTGCACCGCCGAGCCTGCGGATCCGCAACTACGCCACGGCGGTGGCACGGCTGGCGCAGATGGCCGCGGAGTATCCGCAGATCGAAGCCTTGAATGTCCGCCTGGTGGCCCGCGACGCCCTGGCGGATATCGGCCGCGCCGAGATGCAGGTCACCGATGTCCGGATCCCGGACCGGCAACGGCTGGCGCTGGCACCGTACCCGGCGCAGTTCAGCCAAACGCTGACGCTGCGCGACGACAACGAGTACCGGATCCGCGTGATTCGCCCCACCGACGAACCGGCGCTGATCACCATGCTGACCGCGGTCGACCCGGAAATGATCCGTCTGCGTTTCTTCCGTTACATCCGCCATTTCACCCACGCGATGGCCGCACGCATCACCCAGATCGATTACGACCGCGAGATGACCTTCATCGCGCAGCCGGTCGGGCGCGACGAGATCGTCGCGGCGGCCACCCTGATCAGCGATGCCGACGGCGCCGTGGCCGAGTTCGCGATCCTGGTTCATCACCACGGCGCCGGTATCGGCCTGGGCCGTCGCATGATGGAAATCCTGCTGAGTTACGCCGGCGCCCGCGGGATTGGCCGCGTGGTCGGTGACGTGCTGCTGGAGAACACCGCCATGCTGGGGCTGGCCCAGCGCCTGGGCTTCAGTCGCGAACGTCACCCGGACGATCCGACCTGTGTGCGGATCGCCATCGCACCGACCGTGGTCGGTGCACCGCCATGGCCCATACCGTCCGCCGACTGAGGGGATCGCAACGGACCTGCCGGCGGACCCCGGCCGCGCGAAAGCCCCACGGACCCCAGGGCCCACCTCGGCCCGTCCCGCGGCGGTCGCCACCGGTTGAGAATCCGCCGCCACCCCCGTACAATTCGCGACCCTCTGCCTCTCCAAACGGGACGAGCGTCTCGTGGGGGCGGGGTTTTGGCTTGCATTTGGGAGAGTCGCATCGCTTCGGAACGTGAAGATCGGCGCAATCATCAGATTACTGCGCCCCGTGTGCGCGTCATCGCGGACGATGGCGAACAACTCGGTATCTTGCTGACGCGCGAAGCGCTCGCCAAGGCGGAAGAGCAAGGCCTGGACCTCGTCGAGGTCTCGCCGAACGCTGAGCCGCCGGTCTGCAAGATCATGGATTACGGCAAGTACCTTTACCAGAAGGACAAGGCCCAACACGCTGCAAAGAAGAAGCAGAAGCAGATCCAGGTCAAAGAGATCAAGTTCCGCCCCTCGACCGAGGACGGTGACTTTCTCACCAAGCTGCGCCAGATCAAGGGCTTCTTCGAGGAAGGCGACAAGGTCAAGATCACGGTGCGCTTCCGCGGTCGCGAGATGGCGCATCAGGAACGCGGCATGCAGTTGATGGACCGCCTCAAGGCGGAACTCGACGAACTGGCGGTGATCGAGCAGTACCCGCGCATGGAAGGACGTCAGTCAGTCATGGTGATGTCGCCGCGCAAGAAGTAAGCGGATTACGGAATGCGCCCGGGCAACCGGGCGACACGCACGCCGGGTTTCGGCACGGGGTGCGGCAACAGGCAAAGGTCGAGGCTGACCCTTGCAGAAAAAGGAAGTCCTCCCCGCTTCGGGAAGGCCCGGTCAGCTCCTTGGCAAGGATGTGACACCGGCAATACGGACCTGTTACAGGAGTTTCCACGTGCCAAAGATCAAAACGATTAAAGGTGCTGCCAAGCGCTTTTCCAAGACTGGAAAAGGCGGCTTCAAGCGCTCCCATTCACACAAGCGCCACATCCTGACCAAGAAGTCGGGCAAGCGCATCCGTCAGCTCCGTGGCGAGGCGCAGGTTGCTGCCGTCGACGTCCGCGAAGTGCGTCAGATGCTGCCTTACGCGTAAGCGCTCACTACTGAATCGGAGAATTTGAATGGCACGCGTCAAGAGAGGTGTTACCGCCCGCGCCAAGCACAAGAAAGTGCTCAAGAAGGCAAAGGGTTATTACGGCGCCAAATCGCGCCAGTTCCGTTCCGCCAAGCAGCAGGTCATCAAGTCCGGCCAGTACGCTTTCCGCGATCGCCGCGTCAAGAAGCGTGAGTTCCGCAGCCTGTGGATCATCCGCATCGGCGCCGCCGCGAAGGAACTGGGCATGTCGTACAACCGCTTTATCAACGGGCTCTCCAAGGCTGGCGTCGCCCTTGATCGCAAGGTCCTTGCCGACCTCGCGATGCACGACAAGGCAGCGTTTGCAGCGTTGGTGGCCCAGGCGAAAGCCCAGCTCGCCGCCGCCTAAGCCAGCTGTCGTTTCTGCTGTTGATGAAGGGGAGCGGCGCCTAGCCGTTCCCCTTTTTATTTTCTGCGGACCCTACCGTCATGAGCGATCAACTCGAACTACTGCAGCAACAGGCCAGCGCGGAGATCGCCGCTGCGGCCGACACCCGCGCACTCGAACAGGTGCGGGTCGACCTGCTCGGCAAGAAAGGCCGGGTCACCGAACAGCTCAAGCACCTCGGCACGCTGCAAGGCTACGAGCGCAAGGCCTTCGGCGAACGCGTCAACAAGGTCAAGGAAGCGATCATCGCCGCGATCGAAGCGCGCGATGCGACGTTGGCCAACGCGCAGCTGCAGCAGCGGCTGGCTGCTGAAACCATCGATGTCACCCTGCCCGGCCGCGGCGATCAGGTCGGGGGTCTACATCCGATCACGCGCACCATCCAGCGCATCTCGCAGCTGTTCGGCGAACTGGGCTTCGAGACGGTCGAAGGGCCGGAGATCGAGGACGATTTCCACAATTTCGGGGCGCTGAACATTCCCGAAGCGCATCCGGCCCGCGCAATGCAGGACACGTTCTATGTGATGAACGGTGCACGCCTGCTGCGCACGCATACCAGCCCGGTGCAGATCCGCACGATGCAGGGCCGGGTCGCGGCCGGCAAGCAGCCGCCGATCCGCATCATCTGCCCTGGTCGCGTCTATCGGGTCGACTCCGATCGCACCCACAGCCCGATGTTCCATCAGGTCGAAGGCCTGTACGTCGCCGAGAAGGTGTCGATGGCCGATCTCAAGTACGACCTGCAGACCTTCCTCTCGCGCTTCTTCGAGCGCGATGTCGAAGCGCTGTTCCGCCCCTCCTACTTCCCGTTTGTGGAGCCCGGCGCCGACGTGCACATGCGCTGGGGCGACCGTTGGCTGGAACTGCTGGGCTGCGGCATCGTGCATCCGAAAGTGTTTGAAGCCGTCGGCATCGACCCCGAGCGCTATTCCGGTTACGCCTTCGGCATGGGCGTCGAGCGCATGGCCATGCTGCGCTATGGCGTCGACGATCTGCGCCTGTTCTTCAACAACGATCTGCGCTTCCTCGAGCAGTTCCGCTAAGAAGAGCCAAGGAATTCACGACTATGAAACTGAGCGAAAACTGGCTGCGCGAGTGGGTCAACCCCGCGGCCACGATCCAGGAAATCGCCGACCGCCTGGTCATGGGTGGTCTGGAACTGGAAATCGAACCCGCCGTCACCGAGCCAGCCGTTGGCGTGGTGGTCGGTCGCATCACCAAGGCCGAACGGCATCCGCAGGCGGATCGCCTGCAGGTCTGCGAAGTCGATGCCGGTGAAGGTCGCCTGCTGCAGATCGTCTGCGGCGCGCCCAATGCGCGCGTCGGCATCAACGTACCCTGCGCACTGGTCGGCGCCAAGCTGCCGGGCGGACTGGCGATCACCGAGGCCAAGCTGCGTGGCGTCGAATCCTTCGGCATGTTGTGCTCGGCCAAGGAGCTGGCGCTGTCGGAAAAATCCGAGGGCCTGCTGGAGCTGGACCCGGACGCCAAACCCGGCGAGCCGATCGAGCAGTATCTGGATCTGAAGGACAACGTCCTCAATCTCGAGATCACCCCCAACCGCGGCGACTGCCTGTCGGTGCTCGGCCTGGCGCGTGATGTCTCCGCGCTGTTCGGCGTGCAGATCAAGCGTCCCAACCTGCCACCCGCCGTGGTCGTCGGACATCAGCAGGTCCGCGTCGAGATCGAGGATCTGGCCGATTGCCCGACCTACACCGGCCGCGTGATCTCCAAGCTCAATCCCAAGGCGCGCACCCCGGACTGGATGCGCGAGCGCCTGCGCCGCTCCGGCATCCGCTGCATCCAGCCGATCGTCGACATCACCAACTACGTGATGCTGGAACTGGGCCAGCCGCTGCACGCCTTCGACGCCGACAAGATCGGCAGCAGCATCCGCGTGCGCCGTGCCCAGGCTGGCGAGATGGTGAAGCTGCTGAACGAACAAACCGTCACCTGTCAGCATCGCGAACTGCTGATCAGCGACGACCAGGGTGGCATCGCACTGGCCGGCGTCATGGGCGGCAGCGATTCCGGCGTGGGCGACGCCACGACCCGCATCTTCCTGGAGTCCGCCTCTTTCGCGCCGACCGCGATCGCGGGCAGCGGCCGCCGCCACAAGCTGTTCTCCGACGCTTCGTACCGCTTCGAGCGCGGTGTCGATCCGGGCCTGCAGCGCACCGCACTGGAACGCGCGACCCAGCTGATCACGCAGATCTGCGGCGGTGAAGTGCATCCGATCAGCCAGGTCGGTCGCGGCACTCCGGACGTGGTCACGATCAACCTGCGCCACGCGCGGCTGAATCAGGTCATCGGCCACGAGATCGCCGCCAAGGAAGTCGAAACGCTGCTGGCGCGTCTCGGCATCGGCCTGCGCAACGAGATCGGCAACGTCTGGCTGGCCAAGATTCCCAGCTATCGCTGTGACTTGCGCATCGAAGCCGATCTGATCGAGGAAGTCGCACGCCTGTACGGCTACGACCGCATCCCCGCCAAGCCGTATCTCGCGGCCCTGGCACCGTCGCGGCCGCAGGAAGGGCGTCGTTCGGCGATGCAGGCCCGCGACCTGCTGGTCTCGCGGGGCTGGCAGGAGACCGTGACCCTGGCCTTCGTCGAGCCCCGCATCCAGAAACTGCTGAACCCGCAAGCCAGTGACATCGTGCTCGACAACCCGATCGCCGACCATCTGGCGGTGATGCGCACGACCCTGTGGGCGGGCCTGATTCCAGTCTGGCTGTACAACCGCCAGCGCCAGATCAACCGCCTGCGGCTGTTCGAGGTTGGCGTCTGCTTCGAGCTGATCGAAGGCCAGGTGCGGGAAACCCAGAGCATCGCCGGCCTCGCGGTCGGCAAGGCCCTCCCCGAGCAATGGGGCAGCGCCGAACGCCCGGTCGATTTCTACGACCTCAAGGGCGATGTCACCGCCCTGCTGGGGCCCGCCGCTGCCGATTTCCGCTTCGAGCCGGCCGTGCATCCGGCGCTGCATCCCGGCCGCAGCGCCCGCATCTACCGCGGCGCGCAGGCGGTCGGCTGGATCGGCGAACTGCACCCGCAGGTCATCCAGACGCTGGACTTGCCCGATGCCCCGCTGCTGTTCGAGCTCGACTGGGCGGCGATCCGCGACGTACGCGTGCCGGCGCCGCAGGCCATTTCCGAATTTCCGTCATCGCGCCGCGATCTCGCGGTGCTGGCACCGGAAGCGATCACCGCCGACGCCCTGCTCGCCTGCATCCGCAAGGCCGGTGGCGAATTGTTGAGTAAAGCGCTGGTGTTCGACATCTACCGCGATGCAAGCTTGGGGGATGCCTGCAAAAGCGTCGCTTTGGGCTTGATTTTCAATAACTATTCGCGCACCCTAACCCTCGAAGAGGTCGACTCCGCCACAGCTGCCGTCACGCAAGCTTTAGCGCGTGAGCTGGGCGTTTCGATCCGACAATAAAGCTATGGGGCTGCAACAGTGGCGTTAACCAAGGCAGAGCTCGCTGAAGCGCTGTTCGACGAATTGGGCTTGAACAAGCGCGAAGCCAAGGAGTTCGTGGACCTCTTTTTCGAGGAAATTCGCGGCCGCCTGGAATCCGGTGAAGAAGTGAAGCTGTCCGGTTTTGGCAACTTTGAACTGCGCTCCAAGAATCAGCGCCCGGGCCGCAATCCCAAGACCGGCGAAGAGATTCCGATCTCGGCGCGCCGCGTCGTCACGTTCCGCCCGGGACAGAAACTGCGCTTGAGAGTGGAAGCCGATGCGACCCGCTGATAGCCCGCTCGCAGTCCTGCCGGAAATTCCGCGCAAGCGCTACTTCGCCATTGGTGAAGTCAGCGAGCTGTGCGATGTGAAGCCCCATGTGCTGCGCTACTGGGAACAGGAGTTTCCGCAACTCAAGCCGGTGAAGCGCCGCGGCAACCGCCGCTATTACCAGCAGGATGACGTGCAGATGGTGCGGCGCATCCGCAGCCTGCTGTACGAACAGGGCTTCACCATCGGTGGTGCCCGGCAGCGACTGAAGGAACTGCCGCGTGCCGCCAATGAGCCGATACGCACCGCCGCCCCGGTTGTGACGCCGGCAAAAGCAAAGGTCGCACCGCGCAGCCAAGAGATCGGTTTGCTGCGCGACGAACTGGAATCGCTGCTGAAGCTGTTCCCGGAATAAGGCGACTACGCACTTCCGCCCGAGGAAGTGCGCCAGTTCCATCCGAAGCGTGCATGAAAAGCCGGCGATTCGCTTCTCATCATCGCCCGGCTCCGCTACACTGCCGGCCCCTTTTGCAGCTCGTTTGATTGCCCTCGTCGGGGCGTAGCGCAGCCTGGTAGCGCACTTCCTTGGGGTGGAAGTGGTCGGAGGTTCAAATCCTCTCGCCCCGACCAATATTCTGTAGACCCCTGTGTTCCGCAAGGAAACAGGGGTTTTGCATTTTGGGGGCTAGTCCAGGCTCCAGTCTGGAGACGCCTGCAGCCAGCCCCGATCTCACGCAGCAGCCGGAAAGCTTCTTCCTTCGCTTCAACATCAGCACTGCTTTAGGCCCACATCGGCCCTCTCGACAGTGTCCGTGTCATCGCGAGCGCTTTGGCGTTTTTTACCCGCCTGCTAGGGCTTGCGCTTTTCCCGTATCACATAGGGATTCCGCGCATTGCCACGATTGTCGTAGTGGTCCTTTTCCAGACTGCTGAGGCCGGGAGCGCCCTGTATCGTGGGCAGGGTGATGGGCTGCAGATTGCCCCAACTGCTTTTGTTGCGCGCCGCAAACTCGGCATCCGATTGCAGCTTCTGGCGCTGGTATTCGGCCTCGGCGGCGATGCGCGCCTTGGCGTTGGCGTCGATGCGGCGCTGCAAGTCGGCGGCACGTTGGCGTGCCCGCTCGGGCTCCTGCGCCAGCCACGCTTGGGTTTCCTGCTCATAACGCCGCTTGTGCTCTGCCTGGGAGCGCTCCCATTCGGCGATAGAGACATACAGCGTTTCCAGCGAGTTGCCCGTCACCGGCCGGGTCCCGGCCAGGTCGAAGGCTTGCGGAAGGAACGTGAAGGTGGCGTCCCAGTGGGACCAATACAGCAGGCGCCACTGGTTGTCGGTGGTCTTGGCAATCAGCAGGCCTTGATCGTCCTCGAAGATTTCATTCCACAGTGTGGGGGCGAGCGTCGGCTGGTTGGTCTTGTCACGATAGATGAGTTGATACCCGGTCTGGCCGGTAGCCGTGGTGACAGGCACCCGCCTGAAGTCCCGGGCCTTGATGTTGTCGCCCTGTCGTAGCGGTTCGGGTTTGCCCAGGGTCAAGCCGGCAGGAGAAAAAGGCTGGAAGTCCCGTGCCAGGATGACCGGTTTGCCAGTGGCATCGAGCGCGTGTCGCACGGGGTCGTCCAGGCTGATCTCGCGGTAGAAGTCCGTATCCTCCGGCGGGGGCTTCAGCTTTGTCTCTGGAAGGAGCTGAGGCTTGGTCAGCCTGACGATGGTGTAGCCGTTGACCGTGGCGTCGTGCCGGAAGATGAGAGCCGTGTCCTCATCGCGAGGGTCCACGCGCGTATCCACCTGGCTGAGTCCCATCAGCACGCGGTTGTCCGCGGCATCGATCAGGTCCACGGTGGCGCTCGCAGGATCCGGGCTCTCGTGCATGCCAAGGACCAACAGGCGATAGGCCTCGCGCCGGTCTGTGGCGGGGTTTGCGCGATCGGCTTCGGCGCGCGTATCGCGGCCTTCGGGGATGAGCCGCATGTGCGTATAGGGGGTTGTGCCCAATGCCATGAGCTTCTGGCCGTCGGTGCGGAAGGCCTGCCAGTGCGTTTCGCCTCTCGGCTTCAGCCAGACATGGCTCATGTAGCCCCTGCCTGTCCTGGCCACCAGTGCCTGCTCAAACTCCGGCGGGGCCAGCCAGTTTGCCTTTGGCTTATAGGTCTTGTTCTTGTCTTGATCCTGCAACTGCTGTTCGCTGATCACGCCCCAGAGGCCATCTTTTTTCCACACGCTGATCAGAAAGGCGTACTTGCTGTCATAGCGCGAAATGTTGTTGCTATGGGCGAGCGCAGGAGGCTCCAGTGCTTCCTTGCTGCGCATTTCTGCCAGTGTGAGGGCCTGGCTGTTGCCGGTCACCAGAACAAGTGCCAGTGCGCAGGACAAAGCCCGCAAGGCATGGGGCAGACATAAGGGCATGCTGGTTCTCCGGCATCCCATCGTCCGGATCTCGGGCCGAGCCGGCCACGGGTACGCGCGGGCAGTATGAGTGAAGGCTTTGCCGTGGCCCAACACCCGAAACAGGGGATCCCGGG
>JBEBWZ010000046.1:0-22755 GCA_040391865.1 Solimonas flava | reverse complement strand
TCGGCTAGTCGTGAATGCGTGCATGGCTGGCGCAGTGTTGTGGACCGGCGCGGCGATGGCCGAGGACGAGACCAGAGACCTGGTGCCGGTGGAAGAAGTGACGGTCACGGCGACGCGGGTGGCCGAGCCGGTCTTCAATATCCCGGCGTCGATCGATCGCATCGATGGCAATGCCTTCAACGACGACAGCCTGGGCATCTCGCTGTCGTCGGGTCTGGCGAGCATTCCCGGTGTGGTGGTGAGAGATCGCCAGAACTACGCACAGGACACGCAGATCTCGATCCGCGGCTTCGGCGCGCGTTCGGCTTTCGGCATCCGTGGCATCCGCCTGTATGTCGATGGCATTCCGGCGACGCAACCGGACGGTCAGGGCCAGGTTTCGCATTTCAATCTGGCCGCAGCCGAGCGCGTTGAGGTACTGCGGGGTCCGTTCTCCGTGCTCTATGGCAATGCCGCGGGCGGGGTCGTGCAACTGTTCACGGCTGACGGCAGCGAGCCCACGCGCCTGTTCGGCGGCGTGACCGCAGGCAGCTACGGCAGCTATCGCACGCATCTGGGCGCGGGCGGCACCGTGGGCGATGCCGACTACCGGTTCGACTACACGCACTTCGGCACCGACGGTTATCGCGATCACAGCAGCGCGCAGCGCGATGCCGTCAACGGCAAGCTGGGCTTCAAGCTCGGCGAGCGCGGGCGTCTGACGCTGCTGATCAATGGCCTGTACGCCCCGGATGCGGATGATCCGCTGGGCCTCACCCGTGCCCAGTTCGATGCCGATCCGCGGCAGGTGGCACCGCAGGCCACGCAGTTCAATACGCGCAAGAGCGTGGACCAGATCCAGGGCGGCGCGATCTACGATCACGATCTGGGTAATGGCCAGGCGCTGCGCCTGCTGGCTTACTACGGCCAGCGCAGTGTCGAGCAGTTCCTGTCGATTCCCGCAGCACCGCAAGGCAATCCGACCCATTCGGGCGGCGTGGTCGATCTCGGCACCGACTATCACGGCGTCGACCTGCGCTGGAGCTGGCGCATGGCGGCCCTGCAACGGCCGCTGACCGTGATCGCCGGCCTCAGCTACGACGATCTGTCGCAGCACCGCCGCGGTTACGAGAATTTCATCGGCAGCGAGTTGGGGGTGCGCGGTGCGCTGCGTCGCGACGAGATCAACGATATCGACAGTCTCGATCCCTACCTGCAGACCGACTGGCAGTTTGCCGAGCGCTGGTCGCTGATGGCGGGCCTGCGTTACAACCGCGTGCGCTTCAGTTCGGACGATCGCTACATCGCCACCGGCAACGTCGATGACAGCGGCAGCGCCAAGTACTCTGCGAGCACGCCGGTGCTGGGCGTGATGTTCCGCCAGAACCCGGCGCTGCACTGGTATGCCTCCTGGGGACGTGGCTTCGAGACGCCGACCTTTGCCGAACTGGCCTACCGCCCGGACGGCGGGGCGGGTCTCAACTACGATCTGGACGCGGCACGCAACGACAGTTTCGAACTTGGCAGCAAGCTGCGTCTGGGCGCGCACACACGCGCGCAACTGGCGCTGTTCCGCATCGATACCGAAAAGGAACTGCTGGTCGCCAGCAACGTGGGTGGCCGTGCCACCTACCGCAACAGCGACGACACCACGCGACGCATGGGGGTCGAGTTGTCATCCGCGCACACGCTGGCACCGCGCTGGCATCTGGATTTTTCCTGGACCTGGATCGACGCCGAGCTGGATGGCGGCCACAAGGTGCCGGGAGTCTCGAAATCCAGCCTGTACGGCGCGCTGCGCTGGGGGGCGGAGCAGGGCTGGTTTGCGGCACTCGACAGCGAGTACCGCAGCCGTGTGCCGGTGAACGACGCCAACGCCCAGTACGCACCGTCCTATGCGCTGTCCGGCCTGAGCGGCGGTTATGTGTTTGCGCTGCCCAGCGGCCGGGTGCGGACCTTCCTGCGCATCGACAACGTGTTCGACAAGCAGTACGCCGGCTCGGTGATTGCCAACGATGGCAACGGACGCTTCTACGAGCCGGGCCCGGAGCGGAGTTTTATCGCCGGCGTCAGCTTCGACTGGGCGCCCTGACGGCGGCTGTCACGCATTCGCGACACTGTCGCGCAGCGGCGTGACGCTTCGCGGGGCCGGAGCAGCGGCCCCGCGAGAGCGGTACCGGATGCCGCTCGGTCTCGTGGCCATTAAATCAAGCAAAAACAGCGAATTGAGCCTCGATTCCGGCCGCTGTCCCGCAGCCCCGGAGCGATGGCATCGTTGTTGCGTTGAGCCTCGTGAAGCGCCGGACCACCGGCTTACCCACTTCGAGGAGAACGAGGCAAATGAAACTTTCATCGAGATTGCTGACCGGCGCCGGCTTGCTGTTGTGCGTGACCGTTGCCGCTGCGCATGGCGACATGGTGCCGCAGGCGGTCGACACCGCCGCACTGCCCAAGCTCGGCGCCAAGCCGCTGAGCGCCAACCCCTATCGCGACGACGCCAAGATCAAGGCCATCGCGACCGGTGTGGGTGCGTCCGCCTACACACAGAACTGCGCGCGCTGCCACGGGCTCGGCGCTGTCTCCGGCGGCATCGCGCCCGATCTGCGGCATCTGCCGCCCGGCAAGGATGGCGACGATTACTACGCCATGCGGGTGCGCAACGGCGTGGTGCGCAACGGCGTGACCTACATGCCGTCGTTCAAGGGCGTGTTCGATGAGGAAGCGATCTGGGCGGTGCGGACCTATCTCGATCAGGTCCATGTCGACGACTGAGCGCTTGTAAAGCGGCGCGCATGGCTGCATCGTGAGGGCAGGCCGACTGAGCGGCCACCGCGATGGAGCCTGAACATGAAACCGATGCTGCGGGGCTTTGCCCTGATCGCCGTGCTGCTGCTGTCGGCTTGCGGCTACAACACCCTGCAAAGCCAGGACGAAGGCATCAAGGCGGCCTGGGCCGAGGTGCTGAACCAGTATCAGCGTCGTGCCGATCTGGTTCCCAATCTGGTGAACACGGTCAAGGGCTATGCGCAGCAGGAACAGGACGTGTTCATTCGCGTGACCGAAGCGCGCGCACGTGTCGGCAGCGTCAACGTCAATGCCGACAGCTTCAACGACGAAGCGTCGCTGAAACAGTTCGCCGCGGCGCAGGGCGAACTGTCTTCGGCGTTGTCGCGATTGCTGGTGGTGTCGGAAAACTATCCGCAGCTGAAATCCGATGCCCTGTTCCGCGATCTGCAGGCGCAGCTAGAAGGGACCGAGAACCGCATCACCGTCGCACGCAATCGCTACATCGCGGCGGTGCAGGCCTACAACACCACCGTGCGCTCCTTCCCCAGCAACCTGACCGCGATGGTCACCGGGGCCAAGATCAAGCCCAGCTTCACGGTCGAGGACGAGAAAGCGATCGCGCAGCCACCACAGGTGGATTTCGGCCAGTGATCTAGCGCCCTGCGCCCGCGACCGAAAGACGCTCTGTCCATGTCGAGCCCGCTCTCTGCAACATCAGACGGCTGCCGGGATTTGCGCACCCCTCGTTACGCCCGGCTGCGCCGGCCAATCGGCGTGAGCGGTTCGAGGGGCATTCCGGCGGGCAATGTGGGCAAGGCGCTGTTCGCGGTGCTGGCACTGCTGTGGAGCGTGCTGGCACTGGCGGACGTTGCGATCCCGCCGGTGGCGCGCGTGACCGACCTCACCGGCACGCTGACGCCGCCGCAGCAGCAGGCACTGGAACAGAAGCTCGCCGCATTCGAGCAAGGCAAGGGCAGCCAGGTCGCGGTGTTGCTGTTGCCGACCACGCAGCCGGAAACCATCGAACAGTATGCGATCCGTGTTGCCGACACCTGGAAACTCGGACGCAAGGGCGTCGACGACGGCGCACTGCTGCTGGTGGCACTCGACGATCGTGCGTTCCGCATCGAAGTCGGTTACGGCCTCGAAGGGCCGGTGCCGGATGCAATTGCCAAGCGCATCATCGACGAAACCGTGCTGCCGCATTTCCGCGAGGGCGATATCTATGCCGGCCTCGACGCCGGCGTGAACCAGTTGCTCGGCGTCATCGACGGCGAGCCGCTGCCACCGCCGCCGGCCCGCGCGCAACGTTCAGCCGGTGAGGATCCGCTGGGCCGCTTCATGCCGTTCGTGTTCGGCGCCCTCGTCATCGGTCAGATCCTGCGTGCGGTTCTGGGTGCCGGGCTCGCGGCGGCGGTGGTCGGTGGCGGCGCGTTTCTGCTGGCGTGGGGGCTGCTGGGCATGCTGCCCGCGATAGTGCTCGGAGTGATTGCGTTCATCCTGACCCTGACCGGCATGGCGGGTGGTGGCTTCTTCGGTGGCGGTCATCGTGGTGGCGGCGGGTTTGGAGGCGGTGGCGGATTCGGCGGTGGGGGTGGCGGTTTTGGCGGTGGCGGTGCATCGGGGCGATGGTGAGATGAATATCCTGCGCACGCTCAAGCATCTGTGCATCGGCAGCCTGTGGCAGCACCGCTGCTTTCCGCCGGCGACGCTGGACGCGATCGAGCACGCGATCCGGCAATGCGAATCACGCCACGCCGGTGAAATCCGTTTTGCCGTCGAAGCGGCCTTGCCGCTGGCGGCACTGTGGCGCGGGCAGACGCCGCGCGAGCGCGCGCAGGAAGTGTTTTCGCAACTGCGGGTCTGGGATACCGAGCACAACAACGGCGTGCTGATCTACCTGCTGCTGGCCGATCACGATGTCGAGATCGTGGCCGATCGTGGTGTCGGCAATGCACGGATTGCGCAGTCCGAGTGGGAGCACTGCTGCCGTGTGATGGAACCGCGTCTGGCGGCCGGCCACTATCTCGATGGCGCGGTCGCCGGAGTCGAAGCGGTCGCTGCGGTCCTGCAGCGCCATCCGCCCGCACACGCCGATGTCGGCAACGAGCAGTCGGATCGACCGACCCTGCTGTAGCAGGCCTGTCGCGGCAGCCGTGTGTGATCGGCTCCCGCATCGCCGGCGGCAATTGCGGTAGCTTATGGCGAGCCGGCCTCCCGGCGGCACCGACTCCCCGCAACCAGAGGATCCCTCAATGAAATCAGTGACGTTGGCACTGGCAGCAAGTCTGATGTTGGCAGGTATCTCGATCGCCGAAGCGCGCGACGACCGCCTGCGGTTTCCGATCAAGGACGCGATGGCAACCCCCGCCGCGCAGGAAAAGCTCGATGGCTCGGTGCGCTTCTATTTCTCCGGGCAGAAGCAGCCGGGGGCCAAGAAGACCATGGGCACCTTCACCTCCAACAAGAAGACCAACTTCGCCAACAAGAGCGATGTGGACGGCTGCAACCATGCGTTCCTGTCGGCCATGATCGCCTTGCAGGAGCGCGCCAGGCGGGAAGGCGGCAATGCCGTCGTCGACATCCACAGCGTCTACAAGAATGGCGAATACAAGAGCGCCACCGAGTTCGAGTGCGGTGCCGGCGCGATCATGGGCGGTGTGGCGTTGCGCGGCACCGTTGCGACCCTGCCGTAATCGAGCGGACCGTGGAGTGAGCTGAACCGCCTCTGCCGCCGCGCGGCGCCACCGGCGTGGCGTCGCGCGGTGCGTTCCGTCCGCCTCGGGCGGCGCCTGCGGTAGACTCCGTGTTCTCCCGAATTCCAAGCAAAGGACTAACCGTGCGCTTCGAAGGCACTGACAGCTACGTCGCAACCGATGATCTGATGATGGCGGTCAACGCCGCCGTGACCCTGCAGCGTCCGCTGCTGGTCAAGGGCGAACCCGGCACCGGCAAGACCCAGCTGGCGCGTGAAATCGCAGTGGCGCTCAAGCGCCCGCTGCTCGATTGGGCAGTGAAGTCCACCACCAAGGCACAGCATGGCCTCTACGAGTACGACGCGGTCTCGCGCCTGCGCGACTCGCAGCTTGGCGACGAGAAGGTCAAGGACATCCGCAACTACATCGTCAAGGGCAAGCTGTGGGAAGCCTTCGAGACCGACAGCCAGCCGGTGCTGCTGATCGACGAAATCGACAAGGCCGACATCGAGTTCCCCAACGACCTGCTGCGCGAACTCGACCAGATGGAGTTCTACGTCCATGAGACGCGCGAGACCATCAAGGCGCGGCAGCGTCCGATCATCATCATCACCTCGAACAACGAGAAGGAACTGCCGGACGCGTTCCTGCGCCGCTGCTTCTTCCACTACATCCGCTTCCCGGACAAGGAGACGATGCAGAAGATCGTCGATGTCCACTTCCCCGATCTGAAGAAGAATCTGATCAAGGAAGCGATGGAAGTGTTCTTCGGCCTGCGCGATCTGCCCGGCCTGAAGAAAAAGCCGTCGACCTCGGAACTGCTCGACTGGCTGAAGTTGCTGGTGGCCGAAGACATCGACCCGGCCGTGCTGCGCGAGGCCAGCGGCAAGAAGACCCTGCCGCCGCTCTACGGTGCGCTGCTGAAGAACGAAGCCGACGTGCACCTGTTTGAACGAATTGCCTTCATGGCAAGGCGTGGCAACTGAGGGTTACGCGCACCTCGATACGCGACCGCGCGACCCGGTGTGAATGGGTCGTGGGGTGGAACGGACTAAAGCACCCGTCATCCTGAGCGTGAGCCCAGGATTGACTGTTCGTGCCGAGTCCTGCGGGGCGGCTGCGCGCGATCGAGGCACGCGCAAATCCACATCGCTCAAGCCAGCAGCGCCGCCAGATCCCGCACCAGTTCCGCGCCCACCTGCTGCGCGGTATCCAGACAACGATCGGGCTCGCCGGTACGGCGTAACCACAGGCCGCTGAGCGCCTGCGATTTCTGATCGGGGTGATGCAGCGAGACGGTGACGAACTGCATCGGCGTGCCCGGCGCACGCAACAACTGGATCATCACGTCCTGCGCGCGGCGGTCGATGATGAAGCGCTTGATCCGCGGATCGCTGCCCATCTTCGCCTTGAGTTGCTCGGCCAGGGTCAGCATCTGTTCCCACTCGCTGCGGATGCGTGCTTCGATCTGCTCGCGCCCCTGCTGCTCGCGATCACGGTGCGAACGGATGGAGCCGACCAGCTCATCGAGCAATGCCGATGGCGCTGCGGCCTGCGGAGCGGCCGTCTGCGGTGCTTCGCCGACGAGTGGCCGCGAAAAAATCTGGGTGGCCATTTCTGCGCCGGCATCGTCAAACCGCAGTTCCTGATTGCCGATACGGATGACGTCGCCACTCTTCAGTGCCGCGCGTTGCACGCGCTGGCCATTGAGCAGCGTGCCGTTGCTGCTGTCGAGGTCTTCGACGTAGTAACCATTCCGATCCTGCCCGACCTTGGCATGGCGGCCGGACGCAAACGGATCATCGAGCACGATGCTGTTTTCCGGGCGGCGGCCGATGGTCAGCGCGGCCTCACCCAACGGCCAGCTTTGTGCCTTGCCCAAAGCCTTACCCAATGACAGCGTAGCCATGTATCCCCGAACCCCTTTTCCCCCGCAGCGTATGCCGCGCCCCCGGGAAACTATGCGTCAGCGCGCGCTGGCGGTAAAGCGCGTGTTCAGGGCGGGGGGGTAGGGTGTCCCTTCAGGTCGTCACGGACGGCGCAGCGCACCGATGCCATGCAGACCATAGAGCGAATTGTCCGTGTTGTGCCGCCACTCCTGGCGCCCGACAGCGCGCTGTTTCTGGATTTTGACGGGACCTTGGCGGCGATTGCCGAGCGCCCGGACCAAGTACAGCTCGCGCCCACGGTGGTGCCGATACTGCAGGCGCTGCAACAGCAGCTGCAATTGCCCGTGGCCATCATCAGCGGCCGCGCACTGGCGGAAGTGGATCACTACCTGCGGCCTCTGCGTTTGCCCGGCGCCGGGCAGCACGGCGGCGAGCTCCGCCGCAGCCCGGATACGCCCATCAGCCGCCGCCGCAGCCCCGCGGTGGCGGCGGTTGCGGCAGAGTTGCAAGCGCAGTTCGGCAACGAACCTGCCTTGCTGATCGAAGACAAGGGAATGGCCGTGGCTCTGCATTTCCGTGAGGCGCCAGTACGTGCGGGCGCCTGTATCGCGGCGGTGGAACAGGCCGCGCAACGTCACGACCTGGCGATGCTGCTCGGCAAGATGGTCGCGGAAGCGCGCCCCAAAGGACAGGACAAAGGCGCGGCTATCGCTGCGTTAATGGCGGAGCGGCCGTTCGCGGGCCGCGTGCCGGTGTTCATCGGTGATGACCGAACCGATGAAGATGGCTTCGAGCAGGTGCAGCAGCGCGGCGGATACGGCGTGCGTGTCGGTGTGGGGCTCAGCTGCGCGCAATACCGGTTGCCGGATGTGGCGGCGGTCCATCAGTGGCTGGCGGCGGCCATTGATGCGCATCGTGCGGGGCACGCGCCATGAAGCGCCTGGTCGTGGTCTCGAATCGTGTCGGGCCCTTGCGTGGTGCGGTGCGCGCCGGCGGGCTCGCGGTGGCCTTGTCCGCCGCTTTGCAGCAGCGCGGCGGCATCTGGTTCGGCTGGAGCGGAGAGGTCACCGATCAGCCCGAGCCACGGGTCAAGACCCAGGCCTCCGGCAAGGTCACGCGTGCGACGCTGGACCTGCGCGCGGACGAGCACGATGATTACTACAACGGTTTTGCCAATCGTTGCCTGTGGCCGCTGTTTCATTTCCGCATCGACCTGACCGCATACGACCGCCGCTACTACGACGGTTATCAGCGCGTGAACCGACACTTCGCGCATTCACTATGGCCGCTGTTGCGCGATGACGACACGCTCTGGGTGCACGACTACCATCTGATTGCGATCGGTGAAAACCTGCGTGCGATCGGTGCGCAACAACGCATCGGCTTCTTTCTGCACATTCCGTTTCCAATGCGGGAAGTGCTGGCGACGTTGCCGCACCACGATCGGCTGGTGCAGGCCTTGTTCGCCTACGACCTGGTCGGCTTTCAGACTGAAGGCGATCTGCAGCGCTTCCGCGATTACGTGCTGCGTGAAGCCAACGGCAGCGTCGACGGCGATCAGTTCGGCGCCTACGGCCGCACCATCATCGCGCGCGCGTTCCCGATCGGCGTTGATGCTCAGAACCTGGCGGAACTGGCGGCCGGCGAAGAAGCGGGCCTAGATGCGCAGCGCCTGCGCGCCGCCATCTTCAGCCGTGACCAGATCATCGGCGTCGATCGCCTCGACTACACCAAAGGCCTGCCGGAGCGCTTCCACGCCTACGAGCGCCTGCTGGAAACCTATCCGGACACACACGGCCAGGTCAGCTATTTGCAGATCGCACCAACCTCGCGCGGTGAAGTGCCGGAGTACGTCACGCTGCGCAATGAACTCGAAGGGCTGGCGGGACGTATCAATGGCCGCTTCGCGCAGGTTGACTGGACGCCGCTGCGCTATCTCAATCGTGCTGTCAGCCGCCGCCAACTGGCCGGCATCTACCGCGCCAGCCGCGTCGGTCTGGTCACACCGCTGCGCGACGGCATGAACCTTGTCGCCAAGGAATACGTCGCGGCCCAAGACCCGACCAACCCCGGCGTGCTGGTGCTGTCGCGCTTTGCCGGTGCTGCGAAACAGATGGACGCCGCGCTGATCGTCAACCCCTACGACATCGCCGCCGTCGCCGACGCGCTGCAGACCGCGCGTTGCATGCCGCGCGAAGAACGACGCGAACGCCACACCACGCTGATGAGCGGCCTGCTGGAATACGACATCATCGCCTGGTGCGAGGATTACCTCGCCCAACTCACCAGAGTGCCACTACCCGCGTCGCCGACGCGGCCACTGCCCAGTGGCTCACCCTCACAAAGCAGGGCGCGATCCACTCCGGAAGCAGTAGCCGCCGACCTGGGCAGCGCCGCGTCGGTTCCGCCTGCGGCTTGAGCCGTTCTGCGGAGTACTGACCTGATCCTGCTCCGTCTTCTCCCCACTTGCGGGGAGAAGGCCGGGATGAGGGGCGCAACCGTCCAACGGCCCCTCCGATCCAGCCAGTCCGCTAATCTCATCCCGGCATTTCCGATTTCTACCCGCTGAAACGTCTTTGCCGTAAGGGCGACCACAGCCCGGCCAAAGCGACACCGGAGATCAGGCGTGGAAGGAGCGCCGCAGGACCAGGAGCCCGTGGACGAAACGGCGGCGAGCACGCGCCGGACGCTGGTTGCACGCCTGTTTGCCGAGCACAATCGCGCCCTGATCAGCTTCCTCACCGCGCGCCTGCACTGCGAGCAGGAGGCGTTCGACGTGGCTCAGGAAGCTTACGTGCGCATGCTGCAGCTCGATCAGCCGGTGAGCTTCCACAAGGCCTACCTGTTCCGGATCGCCCAGAACCTGATCACCGACCGCGTACGTCAGCGCATCGTGCGCGAGCGCTTCACCGAAGACGATGTGATCAACTTCCGATTGCTGCAGGTCGAGCCGGAACCCGAGCGCTACGCTTTTGCACAACAGGAACTGGATCAGGTGCAGCAGCGCCTCGCCGAGCTGCCGGAGAAATGCCGCGAAGCCTTCGTTCATCACATCTACATGGATCGCTCCACCCAGGACATCGCCGTCAGAATGAAACTCAGCGAACGCATGGTGCGGCTTTACATCGTGCGTGCGTTGGCGCATTGCCGGGGTTTGCTGAATCAGCAGGAGCGCCCCGCATGAGCGATACCTTCGACATCAGGCCTCAGGCCGATGGCGGCCAGCAGCTGGACCTGATCGAGCAGGCCGGAGAATGGCTGCTGCGCCTGACCGAGGACGAGCTCTCGCCGGAAGAAATCGCTGCCTGGCTGGAGTGGTATCACGCCGCCCCCGAGCACCGACAAGCCTTTGACCAGCTGCAACGCGAGTACGAGCAACTCAAGGCCATACCGACTACGCAGCGGCTAGCCCTGGCAGAGCAGCTGCAAGCTGCGGTGCTTGCAACGCAGCCGTCACCCGCCACCGCCCGAGCAAACGCGGTGCCACACGCGACGCAGCATCGGCGTCGCAGCCGCCTAGGGCTAGCGGCCATGGCTGCAACCGTGGTGCTCGCGGTCTCCGCCGGCTTGTGGCGCAGTGGTTGGCTGCCAACGGCAGAAGCGCAGACCGGCATCTATCAGACCGAACGCGGCGTACACCAGGAAGTGAAGCTGCCGGATGGTTCGCAACTCGCACTCGGCGGCGACTCCGCCGCGTCATTCCGCTTTACCGATGAAGCACGCTACATCGTGCTCGAATCCGGTGAGGCCTATTTCCAGGTCGCGCATGACCGCAGCCGCCCGTTCATCGTCAACGTCGGCGGCACCACCGTTCGCGCCGTGGGCACTGCGTTCAACATCCGCCGCTCGGCAGAACGGGTGGTCGTCACCGTCAGCGAAGGCATCGTCGACGTGCAGCGTGCAACCGACAACACCAGCGCAGAAGGCACCCCCTCTGCAGACAGGGGGCCGGCACGTAGCGTGCGCCTGTCCGCGGGAGAAGAAGTTGTCCTGGCGCTGCGGGAAATCAAACCGCTCACCGTCAAACCTGCAGACCCGGAAGCCGCCACTGCATGGAAATCAGGGCGTCTGGAGTTTGTCGATGAACCGCTCTCCGGCGTGATCGCCACCATCAACCGCTATTCGCGGAGAGAAGTCGTCATCACCAGCCGCGAGCTTGGCAAACTGACTCTCACCGGATCGGTGATGGACAATCACATCGATGAATGGCTGATCTCCCTGCAGGATATTCTGCCCATGACCGTCGTCACCGTCAGCGAAAGTACGGTCCTGCTCGCCCCCTCCATCGCCGCATTGGAAAACCGCGAACTGGAGCGTCGATTGAAAGCCCAGAAAGACCAATAGCAAACCAACGCTATCAGCTCCCTCTCCCCGCCTGCGGGGAGAGCGTCGGGGCGAGGGGCCGCCACGCAGATCATCTACCAATCGGCCCCAATGCAACGCGCAACCGATGCCGCTTTCCCAAGAGCGGACAAGCGCATCATCCCCAAACGCCTCAGATCCCAATTTCCGTTTCACCAAGCTGGCGCGTCATAGCGTGGAGCAAGTGCCCTAACGAGGCGCACATCATCCACGCAAGAGGAGAGGGAGATGAAATATCTGTCTACACGGCTTGTATCCGCAATACTGATGGCAACATCCGGGCTCGCACTCAGTGCTGTGCCTGCCATCGCTGCGGCGCAAGCAGCAGAGCAGGAAACCGCAGTCGCAGCCACGCAAGCAGAAGTCACGTTCGACATCTCTGCACAACCGCTGACCTCTGCACTGATGCAGTTTTCGCAACAGGGCGGCGTGCAAGTCTCCATGCAAGGCCTGCGCGCCAACGGCATTCAGGTCAATGCCCTATCCGGCAGCTACAGCATCGACGGCGGACTCACTGCCCTACTGCGGGGCACCGGCTTCACGCACAGCCAGACCGGATCACTCACCTATACGCTGCAAGGCCCCTTGGCGGAGGGCGCAGGCCCAAACGCCGTAGCCGCTCCGGCCAATGAGATCGCCGGAGCGGGAATGCAGGAAGACATCACCACGGAATCCGTAACCAGCATCAAGCGTGGCGGCATTGAAGAGATCATTGTCACGGCGCGTAAGCGCGAAGAGTCATCGCAGGATATTCCCATCTCGATCACGGCCATTTCCGCCGAAGACATCAAGACCATGGGGATCCGCACCATGGCGGATATGGAAGGCATCGTGCCCGGCCTCAACATGGGCGGCGGTGGCAACGGCATCAAGAAGGACAACAACCCATTTATCCGCGGCATTGGTCAGCGCGAAACCAAGGTCACACTTGATCCTGGTGTTGGAACGTACATCGACGGTATTTACATTGGCCGTCCGTCCGGCGGACTTTTCGATGTTGCAGCGGTTGAAACCATCGAGGTGCTGCGTGGCCCGCAGGGTACCCTGTTCGGGCGCAACGCCACGGGTGGCGCGGTTTCCATCACGCTGAAGAAGCCCGGCAATGCTTTTGCCGGAAGCGTGAGCACGAATGTGGGAAATTTTGGGCGGCGAGATGCCTCGGTGGCATTCGATGTGCCGATTGTCAGGGATCTCGTACTCACTCGACTGACCCTGTCGAGCATGCAAAGCGATGGCTATTTCACCAACGTTGTCGACAACAGCCAGTGGGGTAACGACAATCGTCTGTCCGGTATCGCGCAGCTGCGTATCCTGCCGACCGACGACCTCACCATCGACATACTCGGCGAGCGCACGCGTATCCGCGAGCGGCCTCGTCCGCAGCGCTGCAAGTTCCTGAGAGACCCTGGATATATCCGATCCGCGCAGGTCGGTCTTCTGGATCTTTTCAGCTCGACGCTGGGCACCCCTGGATTTGAAACCCAGTGCCGTGATTCGGAAGCCCTTCCGCAGGACCGCTTCTCAAGCGACCTCGCCGCGGGTACCGACTATCGCAATGACGCCCCCGGCAGCGCCAGCGATATACAGCCGCAGGCGCGTTACTGGGTCGATACCAGCACACTGGGCGGCACCGCCAGCTGGCAGATCGGCGACGCTGGCCCGTTCTCCGGGCTGCAGTTCAAGAGCATCAGCGCATGGCGGCGTACCGGCCAGATTGCCGATGAGGATCTGGATGCGGTCGGGAATCCTGTCCTTCTGCGTGTTCAACCGTCGATGACGTATACGACCCAGCTCTCACAGGAGCTTCAGCTGACCGGTGCGACCTTCGACGATCGACTGTTCTTCAGTACCGGTGTGTATCTTTTCGGCGAAGAGACGCCGAAGGACGACCTGATCCTGTCCGCCGGCATTGCGCAGGGCTCGGGTGACAGCCCTATCATCAACCGGCCAGGTGAGTTTTACACACTGGGACTGGAGCCAGCGAAAGAGCGCCTGGAAACCGACAACAAGGCCTGGGCTTGGTATGGCCAGCTGGACTTCGACATCACCCCGCAATGGCAACTGTCGGCCGGTGTGCGCTATACCGAAGAAAGTCGCTGGTCGAGTTACACCAAGAACCTTGTCGATCCGGCAAGCATGGTCAATGGGATGGTTACAGGGCTTGCCAGTAACCAAGCCATTGGAATCATCGCCGCGTATTCGACCTTGCCGGGATACAGGCCGGTGCAAGACTGGCGGTTCGGTCTCTGCATGAGCCCCAGCCAGCCCGGCAAGCTTTGCATGACCACGCTGGAAGGTGTTAACGAAACGATCAATCCGGCGAATTTCGTGCTCGATGCGATGATAGGCGACTCGATGCGCCGCAAAGATGATGCGTGGACGCCGATGGTCAGTCTGAAATACAAGGCAAGCGATGAAATCCTGGATGCTCTGGGCCTTAACAGTGCAATGGCGTATTTCACCTACAGCGAAGGTTTCCACTCCGGAGGTGTCACCGCTGGTGCAGCTGACGACAACGGCAACGGCACCGGCGATCCGGTCGAGTTTAAGCCGGAATACGTCAAGAACTACGAAATGGGTCTGAAAATGCAGGCCTGGGGTCATCGGCTGCAGTCCAATTTTGCTGTGTTCTACATGGACTACACAGACATGCAGTTAACCAGCGCGGCGATCAGCTATGTCGGCGCGCCGATCCCTTATGTGTCGAATGTCGGCAAATCGGTGATCCAGGGCGTCGAGGCGGAATTCGTGCTGATGCCATTGCCTGACTGGCGTGTCATGTTCAATGCCGGCTATACCCATGCCGACATCAAGAAGTGGGACGAAAAACAGACGAAGCTGAACGCCGTGCGGCAGTCCGGTGAGGTGAGCTATCTCGATCGCAGCGATGAGCCGATGCCGCGTGTGCCGCGTCTCCCGGCCTTTTTCCTGACTGACGACACCTTCCCTCTGCCCGACAACGGCACAATCACACCGGGTGTCTCTGTCCGCTACACGTCCGAGATCTACAACGGCTTCGATCGCGGCAGCTATTGCTTCACCTATGGCGGTGTGTGCGATCGTGGCATTAACGTCGGTTTCATGGATCCGCCCAACACCAACACGGAGCCTATCGTGCTGGCGCCGGGTGCGAAGCATGCCTTGACGTCGGACAAAGTGGCGTTTCTGGACGCCCGTATCTCGTGGCTGTCGTCCGATGCCCGGATGGAAGTTGCGGCATGGGGGAAAAATCTGACCGATATCGATGACTACCTGGTCAGCGGAATCCCGCTCACGGATGTCAACGGGGCAACGGGACAGATCTATGCCAACCCGCGCACGTTTGGTATGACGATGACCTACAACTTCGGCGTGCAGTAATTCATGGGCCGCAACACAACTCCCGGCCAATGCCGGGAGTTGTCCATGGCTGGGATTGGCGGTGTGGTAGCGAGCAATAAAAACTAGCGAATCCGCGAGCCCCTGCTATCGGCGAAGGAGTGGGCAGTCTTTTCCAAACGACTAGCATGAGGTGCTGCCGCGCTTGTTGAGTACGCGACTGAACAATGAGCAAGACGCTGCCGGCTCGGCACAGAAGACTTTCCTTTGCCTGCCGTGATATCGCCTTGCGATGCTCATCCGCTAAAGCTCCTGCTGATTCCTGGCATGAAGGCGCAGTTCCTGATCGCGATCGCCGAGAACGATGTTGCCAAGGAGCCGATGGTGCAGGACGCGCTGCGTGCTGCTTTCGCGCAGGCCAAGTTGCCTGCGGAGATCGAGGTCTATGCGGGCACCAAGCATGGCTGGTGCCCGATCGACAGGGCCGTCTGCGACTATGATCAGGCTGAGAAGGCCTGGGGTCGTATGCTGGCTCTGTTCGGCCGTTTGCTTTTGGGGTAGCGCGCGTTCCGACGGGAGCGTCGGCATGGAGTGTTCTGCCAGAATTGCAGGCCCTCTAGAACGCCATAGCTTTGTCTGCCGTTCATTCAACGTGCAGATCGCCGGCCGTGCTGCCTCTCCATTGAATCAATCGCCATGTCCATTGTCTTGACCCCGTTTGCCCGCACCCGCCTGTTCCCCACTTCCGGCCGCCGCAACGCCATCGTTGGCGTCACGCCGCAGGAATACGAGCGCTATCTCAATGAGCATGCGCCGCTGAAGGTGCTGGATGGCTATGCGCCGTTCTGCAAATTGCATGTGCATGCCAACTGGACGCAGACGCGCTGCCTGACAGTGCCGATCACACCAGAGAACGTGCAACAGCTGCGCTCCGGCTATGAGGCGCGCAACAAGAACGAGCTGCCGGTGCTGGTGCGCTGGTTTGAAGGGGTGAAACCGCCGGTGGCGTCGTATCTGGTGGTAATTCTCTACAGCCGCGAGCAGATGGCGAAGGAAGGCACGCCGGTGGATGCAGACTGGGGCATCGTGGGTTGTCTGGCGACGGCGGAGCCGGAAGAGATTCCGATGGCGCCGATCACCATGATGCGCAATGCGCTGGGCGTGGAGGAGGGTGGCTCCGGTGTGCCCATGGATCGCGAAGCGTACCGGCGCAGCGTGGCGTTCTGGGAGCGGAACGCGAATTGGCGGGAGTGATGAACGGCGATCCTGTTGACGGCCATGGGGGCTCGCTGCTCTAATCCGCGCACCTCTCTCGGGGAGTAGTCGGGGTGCACACAGCGCTCCTGCAGTGTCGTCAGCACGGATGTTCATGGGCGTTCCCGCCATGACTCCCGGCACTGCAGCCCACGCCATCGGCGTGGTTGGCAAGACCGGAACAGGCTGTTCATTCCCTGTGTCCGTCATAAAAAAGGTCTTGCCGTGATATCCATCGGAACGCCGTTGCTGTGGTCCCTGTTCGCCGCCTTTGTCGTGGTTGCGCTGCTGGTCGATTTCTTTGCCATGAACCGCCAGGGGGCCCATAAGGTCTCGATGCGCGAGGCCGGTATCTGGACGCTGATCTGGGTGGCGGTGAGCTTCGTTTTCGTGGGCTTCCTGTGGTGGCGCCTGGGCGGTTTGGGTGGTGACGAGGCGGCGCGTACCCTGGCCAATGCCAAGGCGCTGGAGTTCATCACTGGCTACCTGATCGAGAAGGCGCTGGCGATCGACAACATCTTCGTGTTCCTGATGTTGTTCACCTACTTTGCGGTGCCCGCGGAGTTCCAGAAGCGGGTGCTGATGATCGGCATCCTCGGTGCGCTGCTGCTGCGCGGCATCCTGATCCTGGTCGGTGCCTGGCTGATCACGCAGTTCCACTGGATTCTGTACGTGTTCGGTGCGTTCCTGGTCTACACCGGCGTGAAGATGTGGCTGGCCGCCGGGCAGGAGCCCGATCTGGAAGCCAACCCGGCGCTGCTGTGGGTGCGCCGCCGGATGAAGATCGCGCCGGATTACGACGGCGAGAAGTTCTTCACCAAGATCGGTGGCCACAAGGTGGCGACGCCGCTGCTGGTCGTGGTGCTGCTGATCGGCATCGTCGATATCGTGTTCGCGGTGGATTCGATCCCGGCGATCTTTGCCATCACCACCGATCCGTTCATCGTGCTCACGTCCAACGTGTTCGCCATCCTCGGCTTGCGCGCGATGTACTTCCTGCTGGCGAGCATGCACGAGCGCTTCCACCTGCTGCCCTATGGTCTGGCGATCGTGCTGGTGTTCATCGGTGCCAAGATGCTGCTGATCGATCTGTACAAGATCCCGGTGCAGTTCTCGCTGCTGGGTACGGTGCTGATCCTGGCGATGACCATGATCCTGTCGCTGTACCTGCCGCCGAAGGCGAATGCACAGGCCAAGGGCGCGTACCCGTTCACCAAGAAGAAAGAGGTGAAACCGCCCCGCGACTGAAGGCCTGTCAGTGCTCCGGCGGCGCGCGCGGAACCAGACTGGTTTCGCGCGCGTGGCGGGAGAACAGCGCCAGGCTGAAATCGCCGTCTCCACAGATGGCGCAATGCGGTGCGGTGTCCGTGTCGGCCAGCAGCTGCGTGCCGCATAGCGCGCAGGTTTGGCGCCGCGCTGACAAGGTGGGGGTGGATGCGGTGGCCGGCAGGCGCCGGACCTTTGGTAGCGACCTGCGGAGATTGCCAACCCAGCGGCTGATTTGCGTCGCCATGACGGGTGTTTGCGGAGGAAGGAGGCGTCTACCTTAGGTGGCGCAGCTGAACCGCTGCTTATTTTGTCGCCAGCGCAGCGTTCTGTGACGACGGGCGTTTGCGCGGCCATGGCGAAAGGGTGCGATAGGAAACCTATATCCGGTGTGCTGTTCGCGCGCTTTTCAAGCGCCGCCGTGGCTAACAGCGCATGATGTGCGCATGGTGCAGTGACATGCGTCGCCGCTATCGCGGTTTCACCGCAACTTTCCGGGATGAACAACCTTGCTTAATCGTGCCGCGGTAATCGTTCGTTGCAAGCAACCGTTCGTTGACTGGATCAACGCAGTGGACCCGCATCCGACGGAAGTGATTTCGGTCGCGGATGCCAATCTCGAAGCCAGCGTCTATCTGGTGGAAGTCGAGGACCGGCAGCAGCTGGACGAATGGCTGGAGCTGAACCACGACATCCTGTTCGAAGACGAGCTGGACGCCTGGGTGTCGGATCAATCGCTGTGGCCGCAGGAGCGCTCGCTGGCACTGTTCCATCAGTGGTGCGCGATTGAGCTGCATACCAATGTCTTCGACGCCGGTGAATCGCCGCTGGTCGACGATGACCTCGACGATGACGATCAAGCCGACGAAGCCGACGACGACAACCGGTAACGCCTGGCAGGACCGCTCGCTGCGAGCGGCTGTGGGGGCGACCGTTGCTGGCCTGTGCGCCTGCTCTCGGGTTATCGACTTGGCTTCGTTCCCGCTGCAAACGTGACCGCTCTCCGCGCCGGCATTTGACCGCGACCGGCCGCCTGAGTAATTATCGTAACGATAATTAGGAAGCCGTTGCGATGAAGAAGCCTGAAGGTTCGCGCCGCAGTCCCGGCGCGGGTCGCCCCAGTGGTACCGGCAAGTTCGGCGAGCCGACCCGGGTGCTGCGCGTACCGGAAAGCACGGTGCCGGCGCTGGTCAGCTATCTCAATGAATACCGCCTCGCGCGGCTGGCGGCCAGACTGCCGGCAGCGCGCGTGGCGCAAACGCCGCCGGAGCTGTCCCTGCGCAGCGTGCGGGTGAAGGTCTCGGCCGGCGCGCCGATGCCCACCGACGATGGTGTCGACAGCGGCTGCGATCTCAATCGTCTGCTGGTGCGGCACCCGGACAGCACCTGGGTATTCACGGTCGAGGGCGATTCGATGAACCTCGCCGGCATCGAGGCGGACGACAAGTTGATTGTCGACTGCAAGCTCGAAGCGCGGCACAACGACATCGTGGTCGCGATCGTGATGGGCGAGGGCCACAGCGTGAAACGCTTCTCGACGAAAGGCCCGCGACCGATGCTGTTGCCGGAGTCCTCCAATCCGATCCACAAACCGCGCGTGTTGCAGGAAAACGATGAGTGGCTGATCTGGGGCGTGGTCACCGGCGCGGTGAAACAGTTCCGATGAACGCGCCCCTGATGCCGGAAATGAAGCCGCTGAGCCGGGTGCATGACCAGCGGTTGCGGCAGATGTATCGCTCGGCCGGCTGGCCCTGCCAGGACACGATCGAAATCGAACTGCTGGCAGCGGGCCTGCTGGAGCGGATCACCCCGCCAGCGGCCGCGGAGTACCTGCGTGTGACCGATGCCGGGGTGCAGCGCCTAGCCGTGGCGCTGAACCAGAACCGCAAGGCGCTGGACACGCACGAGGCACTGGTACAGCGGGTCGCGGAACATCTGGTCGGATACGACCGACTCACGTATCGCGGCCTGACCCTGCTCGCCAAGCCGGACGCGCAATGGCTGCATCTGCGGCCGGACGTGTTCTCGATCCGCAACACCACGGTGGAAGATTACGTCGAACCGGTGGTGCACGAGATCAAGGTCAAGCGTGCCGATCTGCGCGCGGACCTGAAGAAACCGGAAAAGCGCGCCGGCTATCTGGCGCTGTCCTCGGAGTGTTACTACGTGCTGGCCGCAGGGGTTGCCGATCCGGACGAGATTCCGCCGGAATGCGGTGTGATCATCGCCGAGCCCGAGCGCCTGCATACGGTGCGCGCCGCGCCGAAGCGACCGATGAAGCTCTCCTTCGGCAGCTACATGGCGCTGGCGAAAGCCGATCCGGTACGCGTGCTGCGTGAACCGTCGCCGCGATTCTGAACCGCACCGCCGTGAGCTACACCGTCGCCGTGCGCGAGTTGTGCGAGTTCACCGCCAAGCGCGGTGATCTCGATCTGCGCTTCACGCCGGCGCCGACGGCGCAGGAAGGCATCGCCGGCCACGCCACGGTGGCCGGTCGTCGCGGCAAGGCGTATCAGCGCGAGGTGCCGCTGCAATGCCAGTACAAGACGCTGACGCTGCGCGGCCGCGCCGATGGCTATCACGCCGAGGCGAACGAACTGGAAGAGGTGAAGACCTATCGCGGCGATCTGCGGCGGATGCCGGACAATCATCGCGCCCTGCATTGGGCACATCTGAAGATCTCCGGCGCGATGCTGTGTGCGGAAAAGGTGCTGTCTGAAATCCGGCTGACGCTGGTGTACTTCGATATCGATCGCGAGGAAGAGACGCCGCTGTCCGAGCGTCATTCTGCGCAGGATCTGCAGGCGTTCCTTGAAGAGCACTGCGAGCGTTTTCTCGCGTGGGCGGAACAGCAAGCGGCCCATAAAGCGGTACGGGATGAGGCGCTGGCGGCGATGGCCTTTCCGCATGCGGAGTTCCATGCCGGTCAGCGCACGCTGGCGGAGGCGGTGTATCGCGCGGCCAAGCACCGGCACGATGTGCTGATCCAGGCGCCGACCGGCATCGGAAAATCGGTGGGCACGGTATTTCCGGCGCTGAAGGCGATGGCACAGCAGCATCTCGATCGCGTGTTCTTCCTGACCGCGAAAACGCCAGGGCGGCAGCTGGGGCTGGATGCGGTCAGCTCCTTGCGCAAGGGGGCAAACGACGGTGTGTTGCCGCTGCGGGCGCTGGAACTGGTGGCGCGCGACAAATGCTGCGAGCACCCGGACAAGGCTTGCCACGGCGATGCCTGCCCGCTGGCCAGGGGGTTCTATGACCGGCTGCCGGCTGCACGCCGGGCTGCGGTGCGCTTGCCGCAGCTCGATCAGGCGGCGGTGCGCGAGCTGGCACGCGGCTATGAAGTCTGTCCGTACTACCTGAGCCAGGATCTGGCGCGCTGGGCCGATGTCGTGGTGGGCGACTACAACTATTTCTTCGACCAGAGCGCCCTGCTGCACGGACTGACGGTGGTCAACGACTGGCGCGTCGGGGTGCTGGTCGACGAGGCCCACAATCTGGTCGAGCGCGGGCGCGGCATGTATTCCGCGGAACTGGATCAGCGGCAGCTGCTGGCGGTGAAGAAGACCGCGCCGCCGCAGATCAGGAAGGTGCTGGATCAGGTGCATCGTGCCTGGAATCGCGCGGTGCGCGATCAGGAGGCGCCGTACTGCACCTATCCCACGCCGCCGCTGGTGCTGGCCGATGCCTTGCACAAGGCGACGACGGTGCTCGGCAAGCACTTCGCCGACAACGGGCCGGAAGTACTGACGGCGTTGCAGCAGTTCTACTTCGATGCCATGAACTTCCTCGGACGCTGCGAGGAATTCGGCGAGCATTCGATCTGCGACGTGCAGCTGCTGGAGCCGCAGCGTGCCCAGCCTGCGTTGTCGATACTGTGCATCCGCAACGTGGTGCCGGCCATGTTTCTGGCGCGACGACTGGAGACCGCCACCGCCACGATCGCGTTCTCCGCGACGCTGAATCCACCGGCCTACTATCAGGACATGCTCGGGTTCGCGCCCTCGGTGCGCTGGATCGACGTGCCGTCGCCGTTCAGCTCGGAGCAGTTGGCGGTAACCGTGGTCGATCGCATTTCCACGCGCTATCAGCGACGCGCGGCATCACTGGCGCCGATCGCGGAGCTGATCGCGGAACAGTACCGGCGGACGCCGGGCAATTATCTGGCGTTCTTCAGCAGCTTCGATTATCTGCAGCAGGTGGCGGATCAACTGGCCGACACCTGCGCCGATGTGCCGATCTGGCGGCAAGGCCCGCGCATGAGCGAGATCGACCGTGCCGGCTTTCTCGAACGCTTCGTGCCGGGCGGGCAGGGTGTGGGCTTTGTGGTGCTCGGCGGTGCGTTTGCGGAGGGTATCGATCTGCCGGGCAGTCGCCTGATCGGCGCTTTCATTGCGACCCTGGGGTTGCCGCAGGTCAATCCGGTCAACGAGGAAATGCGGCTGCGCATGGAGCAGCTGTTCGGCGCCGGATACGACTACACCTACCTGTATCCGGGCATCCGCAAGGTGGTGCAGGCGGCCGGCCGCGTGATCCGCTCGCGCGAGGACCGCGGGACCACATTCCTGATCGACGACCGTTTCGGCAAGGCGCAGATCCGAGAACTGCTGCCGCGGTGGTGGGCCACCGCGTGAGCCTGATCTCAGGCAGCGATGGCCTGTCGGGCACCGAGCAGCGAGAAGCGCAGCTCCGAGCATTGCGGCAGCACCTCGTGGGTGCGCAGATGGCGGTTGGAAATGAACCAGATCTGATCGTCGTCGTTGGAAAGGATGAAATACACTTCCGACGTTTCCGACGCCGAGTGCAGGCCCAGAACCTTGTAGGCCACGTCTTCGGAGAAGCCGTTGGGCAGCGGCAAAGGCTGCGGTGCGCGCGGGTTGTTCAGCTGTGCGATACGGACGTAAAGATGGGTGTCGACATAGATCATGACCAGGGCGCTCGTGAATGAGATCGACTGATCATCGTCATGGCGCGATGAAGCGAACCTGAATCGCCGGCGATGGTCTCTGAGAGATCGCGATGGCGGGCCGTAGGGATTTTATCTATCACTTGTGTGCAGGAGGCTGTGTGCAGCCGATCATCTCGGTCAGGAATCTCACCAAGACGTACGCCTCTGGATTCCAGGCGCTGAAGAACATCGATCTCGATATCCGGCAGGGTGAAATTTTCGCGCTGCTGGGGCCGAACGGCGCGGGCAAGACCAC
>JBEBWZ010000045.1:0-22789 GCA_040391865.1 Solimonas flava | reverse complement strand
CTTGCTGTCGTCGAGTCGGCGGTTGCGCAGGCTGACGCGCCAGCCGCCGGTGACATCGTTGCGTACGGTCTGGCGGTCGAGCAGCTCGCCGTTGTCGTTGATCCAGACTCCCGCGACCGGGCGCACATCGGGCAGCAGGCGCTCCAGCGCGCCGCCCTCGAAATCGATCTGGAAGCGGATCGTGCCGTCGGGTTCGCGCTGCCAGCCCTTGCCGCGACGCGTCTGCACCACGCGTGCCACCGGCGGGTTGGTGGGGAACTTCATTTCCCAGCGCAGCGCGTATTCGAGGTCCAGCTGTTGTCCGGCCTCGGGCGATTTCTCCGGGACCCAGTAAGCGACGACATTGTCGTTGGTCTCGTTGGGTGTGGGAATCTGCACCAGCTCGACACGGCCGCGGCCCCAGTCGCCGCGCGGTTCGATCCAGGCATTCGGACGCACGTCATAGCGCGCATCGAGGTCTTCGTAGCTGGAGAACGCACGGTCGCGTTGCATCAGCCCGAAGCCGCGCGGATTGCTGGTGCCGAACGAGGTGATCAGCAAGCGGCGCGGATTGACCAGCGGTCGCCAGATCCATTCCTGGTCGGTGCGCACCTGCAGGCCGTCGGAGTCATGCACTTCCGGGCGGTAGTCCTCGATCGGAGCCGCCTGGTTTTCGCCGTACAGAAACATGCTGGTCAGCGGCGCAATGCCGAGCTTGCCGACGTTCTCGCGGAAGAACAGGCGCAGCTTGACGTCGGTGGCGGTGCTGTCGCCGGGGCGGATCTTGAACTGGTAGGCGCCGGTGAGGCGGCGCGAATCGAGCAGCGCGTAGATCGTCAGCTGCTGGTCTTCGGCGCGGGGCCACTCCAGCCAGAATTCGGTGAACGCCGGAAACTCCTCGCCCGCGAGCTCGCCGGTGTCGATCGCCAGACCGCGCGCCGACAGGCCGTAGTGCTGGTCGCGACCGAGACCACGGAAATAGCTGGCGCCCTGGAAGACGATGATCTCGTCCTTCTGGTCGGGTTCGTTCAGTGGGTAGTGCACGCGCAGGCCCGCGTAGCCGACATCGCGCATCTTTTCCGGATCGAGCTTGTTGCGGCCGTAGTCGAAATATTCCGGTGCGAACGGCAGCTTGCGCACGCCCTCGGCGCTGACCAGGTTTACCTGCACGGTCTGGTTGAAATAGATGCCCGGGTGGAAGAACTGCACCTCGAACGGCAGCTTGCTCTTGCGCCACAGCGCATGCTCGGGCTTGAAACGGATGTCGCGGTACTGTTCGTAATTGAGATCGGCGAGCGGTTTCGGCAGCTTCGTGTCCGGACGCTCGTAGGGTTTCGCGGCGAGTTTCTGTGCGCGGCTGGCGACATCGTCGAAGCTGAAGGCCAGCGCCGGGAGCGCCAATGTGAACGCAAGGATGCCGGCCAGGAATCGGGCGAGGGGCGACATCATCGTGGAGCGGTAAGGATCGGGAAAAGACGGTATAGCCTGACTCACGCAACTGACCCCTTGCTGAACATCAATGCCCGGCGACAGGCTGCGCTCGTGTTGCAACGATCGCCGCATGTTTCGGATCCGAAAGCTGGATCGTACCGGCATTGGCAATGCGCAGGCCATCGGATATTGCCTTGTGCGAGCCGGTTTCGCCGCGCTCGGTCAGTGCCGTTGCATCCGTTTGCGGGCTGCGCTGCCAGGGGACCTAGACCGGATGTTCTTCAGCAGGCGCGGTGGCGAGGGTGGTCGCGGGCGCGAAGTCGGCAAACAGCGGTTGCAGCCGGTTGACCAGCAGGCAGTAGAGATCGGCAGTCTTCTCGGCGTCGTAGATCGCGGAGTGCGCCGACGCGGCGTCGTAGCCGAGCTGGGTCACCTGCAGTGCCCGCGCGAGTACGGTCTGGCCGATGGTGGCGCCGGCCAGGGTGGCGGTATCGAACACGCTGAACGGGTGGAACGGGCAACGCTTGACGCCGCTGCGCGCGACTGCGGCATTGATGAAGCCGAGATCGAAATGCGCGTTGTGCCCGACCAGGATCGCGCGGGTACAGGCGTTTTCCGACACGGCGCGGCGGATCGGGCGGAAGATATGGTCCAGCGCCTCGCGCTCCGGCATCGCCAGCCGCAGCGGATTGTCGATCTTGATGCCGTTGACCTCCATCGAGGCCTTCTCCAGGTTGGCACCGGGAAACGGCGTGACGTGCGCGAACACGGTCTCGCGACGAACCAGCTGGCCATCGGCGTCGACGCCGAGAATCACCGCGGCGACTTCCAGCAGGGCATCGGTGCCGGCATTGAAGCCGCCGGTCTCGACATCGACCACGACCGGCAGGAAGCCGCGGAAGCGCTGGCCGACTTTGTACTTGGGGGCGGCGGAATCCATGGAAACGGGGACGAGGGGCGACGGGAGGCCGCCTAGGATACCCGTATTTATCAAGCCGCCCCGCTATAATTCGCGCCCCGCAGTGTTGCGGGCCGTGATTCCCCATGAGCAGGTCCCGATGAGCAAATCTACGTCACCGCGTCGCAAGATCGCGCTTGCCTATTCCGGCGGGCTCGATACCTCCGTGATCCTGAAATGGCTTCAGGACGTGTATCAGGCGGAGATCGTCACCTTCACCGCCGATATCGGCCAGGGCGAGGAGCTGGACCATGTGCGCCCCAAGGCGCAGCAGTTCGGCGTCAAGGAAATCTTCATCGACGACCTGCGCGAGGAGTTCGCCCGCGATTTCGTATTCCCGATGTTCCGCGCCAACGCGGTCTATGAGGGCGAGTACCTTCTCGGCACCTCGATTGCGCGGCCGCTGATCGCCAAGCGCCTGGTCGAGATCGCCCGCGAAACCGGCTGCGACTCCATCTCCCACGGCGCCACCGGCAAGGGTAACGACCAGGTTCGTTTCGAGCTGGGCGCCTACGCGCTGTGGCCGGAAGTGAAGGTGATCGCGCCCTGGCGCGAGTGGGATCTGAACTCGCGCGAGAAGCTGCTGGCCTACGCCGCCGAGCACAACATCCCGATCACCAAGAAGAAGGACGGCGGTTCACCGTACTCGATGGACGCCAACGCGCTGCACATCAGCTACGAAGGCGGCGGCCTGGAAGACCCGTGGTGGAATCCGCCGGACGACATCTGGCGCTGGACCCAGAACCCGGAAGATGCACCGAACGAGCCCGAGATCATCACCATCGAGTTCGAGAAGGGCGACGCCGTGGCCATCAACGGCCAGCGCGGCACGCCGTTCGAGATCCTCGAGCGTCTCAACAAGCTGGGCGGCAAGCACGGCATCGGTCGTCTCGATCTGGTCGAGAACCGTTACGTTGGCATCAAGAGCCGCGGCTGCTACGAGACCCCCGGCGGCAGCATCCTGCTCAAGGCGCATCGCGCCATCGAGTCGCTGTGCCTGGATCGCGAGCAGGCGCATCTCAAGGACGAGCTGATGCCCAAGTACGCCAGCCTGATCTACAACGGCTACTGGTGGAGCCCGGAGCGGCGCATGCTGCAGGCGCTGATCGACGCCTCGCAGGAGCGCGTCAACGGCGAAGTCCGCCTCAAGCTGTACAAGGGCGCGATCTACAACGAGGGCCGCCGCTCCAAGGACTCGTTGTTCGACGCCACGCTGTCGACCTTCGAGGACGATCGCGGCGCCTACAACCAGAAGGACGCCGAGGGCTTCATTCGTTTGAATGGCCTGCGGCTGCGGACGGGCGCGAAGCGCGATCAGCGCTGAGCATCGGCTTGGCGGCGCACGCCCTCGGGCGCCGACTCGCTGATCCCGGCGATCCCGCGGCGCGGGCCCCTCGCCGGGGCTCGCGCCGCCGCTTCATCCGCCCCAACGACCTGCGTCTGCGGACGGGTGCCAAGCGCGATCAGCGCTGAGCAAGAAGGTGCAATCGAAAAGCCGGCCTTTTGGCCGGCTTTTTTGTGCCCGGCGGAACGTAAGCTATGCCCATGAAAGCCCCGCAACCGCAGCAGCGCCGCCTGCAGGCCAACGGCCTCGACTTCGCCATCCTGGAAATGGGCGAGGGACCGCTGCTGTTGTGCCTGCACGGGTTTCCCGACACTGCCTGGAGCTTCGTGCCGGTGATGCGGCATTTTGCAGCCGCCGGATATCGCGTGGTGGCGCCGTTCATGCGCGGCTACCTGCCCACGGCGGTTCCCGCCGATGGCGACTACCGCGTGACGGCACTGGCCGACGACGTGATCGCGCTGATCGATGTGCTCGGCGGCGGGCCCGCTGCGGCGGTGATCGGCCACGACTGGGGTTCGATCGCGGCGCAGTGTGCGGCCATCCGCAAACCCGACTGCATGCGGCGCCTGGTCGCCTGCGCGGTGCCGCATCCCGGCCATTTCGTGAGACGGCCCAGTTTGCGACAGCTCGTGCGCTCCTATTACATCGGATTCTTCCAGCTGCCCTGGTTGCCGGAGCGGACCATCGTCGCGAACGACTTTCGTTGGCTGGAACAACTGATCCGGCGCTGGTCGCCTGGCTGGGATTTCACCGCGGCCGATCTTGCGCCGCTCAAGGCCAGCCTCGGCCAGCCGGCACATCTTGCCGCAGCGTTGGGCTACTACCGTCAGCTGCCCCACAGCATCGCTGACCGGGTGCTGTGGCACTCGCCGGTGGCGGTGCCGACACTGGCGATCAGCGGTGGTCGGGACGGTTGCATCGGTCCGGAAATGTTCGAGCGACAGCAGGGGCGCTATCGCGCGGGCTATCAGCTGCATTGCATGACGGATGCGGGGCACTTCATGCAATGCGAGCAGCCGGCCGCGTTTGCCGAAAGCGTGCTTGCCTTCGTCAAGGATTAAACACGCTTTGCTTTGGTTGTATTCGCAGAGGCTGCTGTCACGGTCTTGGTGACCTGTGTTTTCCGGTCCTGTCGGACCGAAAAACACAGGTCATTTCGACCGTAACAGCACCCATTGCGAATACAGCCCAGCCAATATCTTCTCAATCGCCCATCAGAGCTTGAACGACTCGCCCAGGTAGACGCGGCGCACGGTTTCGTTCTCCAGCAACGACTGCGGCGCGCCCTCGGCAATGACGGCACCCTCCGCGAGGATATAGGCGCGCTGGCATAGCGACAGCGTTTCACGCACGTTGTGATCGGTGATCAGCACGCCGATGCCGCGGCTGCTCAGGTGGTGCACGATCTGCTGGATGTCGCCGACCGCGATCGGATCGACGCCGGCAAAGGGTTCGTCGAGCAGGATGAAACGCGGATTGGCCGCGAGTGCGCGCGCGATCTCGGCGCGACGCCGCTCACCGCCCGAGAGTGCCTGGCCTTCGGCGTCGCGGATGTGCGCGATATGCAGCTCGTTCAGCAGCCGCTCCAGCTCCGCCTCGCAGCCCTGCTCGTCGAGATCCTTGCGCAGCTCGAGGATCGCCATGATGTTGTCGGCCACCGACAGCTTGCGGAAGATGCTGGCCTCCTGCGGCAGGTAGCCGATCCCGCGCTGCGCGCGCGCATGCATCGGCAGATCGGTGATGTCCTGGTCGTCGAGCTTGATCTGGCCGCCATCCACCGGCACCAGGCCGACGATCATATAGAACGAGGTGGTCTTGCCGGCGCCATTCGGGCCGAGCAGACCGATGATCTCGCCGGCACGGACCTGCAGTGAAACATCGCGCACCACGGTGCGCTTCTTGTAGCGTTTGACCAGACCATGCGCCGATAGGAGGGCACCACTCATTGCTTGCCCTCGGGCTTGCGGTCCTTGTTGGCCGGCGGCTGGATCACGATCTTGACCTGACCCTTGTCGCCGCCACTGGCGCGGATGCGCCGCGCGGCCACGTCATAGCGGACGCTGCTGCCGGTGATCTCGTCGCCGCCACGTGAAAGTCTTGCGCCGCCGATCAGATCGACGATGCCGGTGCGGGCGTCATACAGCAGCTGATTGGCCTGGGCGCTGATCGGCTGCGCAGCGGTGCCGCTGGCCGTGGGGTCGCCGGCGTGGTTCAGGCGCGCCGGCTTGCCGTCGATGCGGGCTTCGAACTGGCCGTCGGCAAACTGCTTCAGTTCCAGCGCATCGCCGCGCAGCGTCAGTGTGTTGGAGTCGAGCGCGACATTGCCGGTGTAGCGCATCGGGCCGTCCTGCTCGACCTCGGCACGATCCGCGGTGATCGTCACCGGTCCGGTGGGGCGCAGACGATCCAGCTCTTTCGATGAATTATCTGCTGCCTGTGCCGTGCCGAGCACCAGCAGCGCCAATGCCGCAATCAGTTCAGCCTGGTGGCGCATACCACACCTCGACCTGTTTTTTGAATTGTAGGTGTTCGCCGGCCCAATCCGCCTCAAGCCCGATGGCGCGCAACTCGCGGCCCGGCGAACTCATGGTGACGGCTTCGGACGAGACGATGGTCTTGCGCGTCCAGTCGACCCAGACATTGCGCGTCTGCATCTGCGCGGGTGCGCCGGATGCCAGCGTGCCATTGATCAATACTTCCGGCTGCAGGCGGATCCGGGTTTCGCCGGCGGGTACCTGACCTTCGGCGGCTTGCAGCTGCCAGCGACCGTTCTCGCCACCGAGGCGATCCAGCGCAACGGCCGTGAGTCGCATCGAACGATCGTCGTAGTAATCGATGCGCTCGGCGTGCGCCCGCAGATCGACCTGACCATCGTCGCTGTAGCGGGTCCACTCGGCGTTCTGCAGTTCGTAGCGCGCGTCGTTGTGGATTTCCTCGGCGACCGCTCCGGGTGCACGAAAACCCTGCAGCGTCATCCACGCAGCGGCGACCATCACCGCGGCGGGCAGCAGCAGGACCAGGGATTTGCGCAGCATCAGATGTCGCCTTTGCCCTGTGCCTCGAGGATCAGGTCGATCGCTTCGCGCACCGCGCCGTGGCCGCCGTCATAGCGCGAAATCCAGTGCGCACCCGCCAGCGCCTTGGGATGTGCATCGGCCACCGACAGCGCCAGGCCGACGCGGCGCATCAGCGGCAGATCCGGGACATCATCGCCCATGTGCGCGCACTCCTCGTCGCTCAGCGCCATCTCGCGGCACATGCGCAGGTAGGCGGGCTCCTTGTTTTCGGTATCAAGGGCGATATGCCGCACGCCCAGCCACTCCAGCCGCCGCCGCATCGCTTCCGAGGGGCGGCCGCTGATCACCGCGACCTGGAGGCCGGCCTTCAACATCAGCTTGATGCCGAGACCGTCACGGACGTAGTTGGTCTTGGTCTCTTCACTGTTGGGGCCGATATAGAGCTTGCCGTCGGTGAGCACGCCGTCGATGTCCAGAAACAGGCAGCGGATCTTGCGCGCGCGTGCCTGCACCTCGGCTGAATCGAGCAGGCTCGCGGCGCCCCGTGTCGGTTTGCCCATCAGACCACCCCCGCGCGCAGCAGATCATGCATGTGCACCACGCCGCTGAGATGACCGGCCTCGTCCTTGATCAGCAGTGCGGTGATCTTGTGCTTCTCCATCAGCGCCACCGCTTCGGCCGCCAGTTGATTGGCCTGCGCGCTCTTGCCGTTGCGGGTCATCACTTCCTCGATGCGCGTGGTGCGCACATCGACACCCTGATCGAGAATGCGGCGCAGGTCGCCGTCGGTGAAGACCCCGAGCACTTTATCGCCGGCATCGACAATGGCGGTGATGCCCAGACCCTTGTGGGTCATCTCCAGCAGGGCCTGACTCACCGTGGCGTCGGGCGCCACCTTCGGCAGGCGCTCGCCACCGTGCATGATGTCGGCGATCTTCAGCAGCAGCTTGCGCCCCAGCGAGCCGCCGGGATGCGACAGCGCGAAATCCTCGGGGGTGAAGCCGCGGGCTTCCAGCAAGGTCACGGCCAGCGCATCACCCATCGCCAGCGTCGCGGTGGTGCTCGCGGTCGGCGCAAGGTTCAGCGGGCAGGCTTCGAGCGCCACCGAGACATCGAGATGGATGTCCGCGGTGCGCGCCAGCGTCGACGCCGGCTTGCCGGTCATCGCGATCACCGGTGCCTGCATGCGCTTGAACAGCGGCAGCAGGGTCACGATCTCGGCGGTTTCACCGGAGTACGACAGGGCCAGCACCACGTCCTGCGAAGTGACCATGCCCAAATCACCGTGGCTGGCTTCGCCCGGGTGCAGGAAGAATGCCGGCGTGCCGGTCGAGGCCAGGGTCGCGGCAATCTTGCTGCCGACATGGCCGGATTTGCCCATGCCGGTGACCACCACGCGGCCACGGCAGGCCAGCATGATCTGGCAGGCGCGGGCAAAGGTTTCGTCGATGCGCGGGACGAGTGCGGAAAGCGCATCGCGCTCGAGTTCCAGCGCTCGGCGGCCGAGCGCTTGCAGTTGGGCGGCGTCCATAACGGGGACCGGGAAAGTTGGCCGGGAAGTATAGCGGGGGCTGCGCGCCGGTATCCTGAGGGCAGTACCGCGTTTGCCGGCGGTGATCAGTCGAGGTGAGCGTGATCGATCTGCAGCAGTTTTCCCGGCCCCTGTTTTTCACCGGCGCTGGCCTCAGTGCCGAATCCGGCGTCCCGACCTATCGCGGCCAGGGTGGCATCTGGGCGCGGTACAACTACGAGGATTACGCCTGCCAGCGGGCGTTCGACCGCGATCCGCAGGCCGTGCTGGAATTCCACGCCGTGCGTCGCAGCGCCGTGGCTGCCTGCGAACCGCATGCCGGGCACCGCCACCTGGCGGCACTGCAAGCCACCTGGCCCGCAGTGCGCGTGGTGACGCAGAACATCGACGGACTGCTGCAGCGTGCCGGCATTCGCGTTGATGCCGAGCTGCACGGCAGCCTCTGGCGCCTGCGCTGCCCGCGTCATGGCGTCAGCGAGGATCTGTCGCCGGGCGAATACCGTCACCGTCGTTGCCCGCATTGCGATGCCTGGCTGCGTCCGGACATCACCTGGTTCGAGGATGCGGTCGATGCCGCGTTGTTCGATCAGGTCGGCGACCTGGTGCGGGCGTGCGACCTGTTCGTCGCGGTCGGTACCTCCGGCGTGGTGTGGCCTGCCGCCGGCTTTGCGCAGCTGGCGCAGCGCGCCGGCGCGCGCATGGTCGAGGTCAATCCGCAGGCCTCGGAAATGTCTGCGCTCTATGACACGCAGTGGCGCGCTGCGGCCAGCGCGTCCTTGCCGGAGTTGTTTCCCTTGCTCAGCCCGCCTTGATCTGCGCATAAGCTGCCAGCGCGCGTTCGCGCGAGGTCGCGAGATCCATGATCGGCAGCGGATAGTTTTGCCCGAGGCGCACGCCGGCTTGCGCCAGCACCGCCGGTTTGGCCAGCCAGGGTGCGTGCAGGGCGTCGTCCGGCAGCCGCGCCAGCTCCGGCACCCAGCGACGGATGTAGACGCCGTGCGCATCGAACTTCTGCGACTGCAGCACCGGATTGAAGACGCGGAAGTAGGGCGCGGCATCGGCACCGCAGCCGGCGACCCACTGCCAGCCCATCGTGTTGTTGGCGAGGCTGGCGTCGAGCAGGGTGTCCCAGAACCAGCGCGCGCCTTCCTGCCAGGGAATCAGCAGGTTCTTGGTCAGCAGGCTGGCGACCAGCATGCGCACGCGGTTGTGCATCCAGCCGCTGCGCCAGAGCTGGCGCATGCCGGCATCGACAATGGGAATGCCGGTGCGACCCCGTTGCCAGGCGCGCAGTTCTTCGCCGTAATCCGCGGCGCGGCGCCAGGGAAACGCGGCGAACTTCGGGTTCAGCGGCGCCTGCGCCGTATGCGGGTAGTGATAGAGCAGGTGATGGGCAAACTCGCGCCAGCCGAGCTGGCGCAGATAGGGCTCGGCATCGCCGGTGCCGCGGCGGGTGGCGGCTTGCACCTGTTGCGGGCTGAGTTCGCCGAAGTGCAGGTGCGCCGAAAGCCGTGAACTGGCATCGACCGCCGGCAGGTCGCGCTGGCTGCGGTAGGACCCGAGATCGGTCTCGACAAAGCCGGCCAGCAGCTCCAGCGCACCGGCCTCGCCCGGCTGCCAGTGCGCCAGAAACTCGCCGGCCCAGCCGAGGCTGGGCAGCAGATCCAGGTCCTTCAGCTGCAGCGACCGCGGCACCCGCTCGGGTGCCGCCATGCGCTCGGGGGCGGCGCTGACCCGAGGCTCGGGCAATTGCGCCGCCAGGTTGCGCCAGAACGGGGTAAAGACGCGGTAGGGCTCGTTGCCGCCGGTGCGGATCTGCCAGGGCTCGCGCCACAGCGTGCCGTTGCTGCTGTGGACTTCGATGCCGTCTTCCTGCAGCGCCGCCTTGATCTCGGTGTCGCGGGCGATGGCGGCCGGCTCGTACAGCCGGTTCCAGAACACGGCATCGGCGCCGGTTTCGCGGCACAGCGCGCGCAGTACCTCCAGCGGCTGGCCGCGGGCGATCAGCAGCGAGTTGCCCCGCTGGCGCAGTGCCTGGTCGAGTGCGGCAAGGCTATGGTGCAGCCACCAGCGGCTGGCGCCGCCCGGCGCCCAGGGGGCTTCGCTGTCGGGGGCGTCGATGTACAGGGGCAGGACCGTGCCGCCATGAGCCATCGCGGCGTTCAGCGTCGGGTTGTCGGTCAACCGCAGGTCGCGGCGGAACCAGACGATCGACAGGGGCTTGAGCGACATCGTCAACGGGGTCTCCGGGTGGAACGTCTATAATCCGCGCCCTATGCAAACCGCGATCGCCATCTCCGGCGTCCGTAAATCCTACGGAAAAACAGAAGCGTTGCGTGGCGTCAGTTTCGACATCCAGCAAGGCGAGTTCTTCGGCCTGCTGGGCCCGAATGGTGCCGGCAAATCCACGCTGATCAGTGTCATTGCCGGATTGGTTCAGGCCGACGCTGGCCGCGTGGCCGTGCTCGGACGCGATACCGTGACACAGTTTCGCGAGGCGCGGCGCTTGCTCGGTGTGGTGCCGCAGGAGTTGGTGTTCGATCCGTTTTTCACGGTGCGCGAGATGTTGCGGATCCAGGCCGGCTATTACGGCTGCGGCAAGGAATCCTGGCCGTGGATCGACGAGATGCTGGAGCGCCTCGAACTGGCCGACAAGCGCGATCAGTCGATGCGCGCGCTGTCCGGCGGCATGAAGCGGCGCGTGCTGATCGCACAGGCGCTGGTGCACAAGCCGCCGGTGGTGATCCTCGACGAGCCCACGGCGGGTGTGGACGTGGAGCTGCGGCGCACGCTGTGGGCATTCATGACCGACCTGCACAAGCAGGGCACCACGGTGGTGCTGACCACGCATTACCTGGAAGAGGCGCAGGAGCTGTGTTCGCGTATCGCCATCCTCGACCGCGGCGCGGTGCAGGTGATCGAGTCGACGCCGCAGCTGCTGGCGCGGCACCCGTTCCGTTTCCTGCGGCTCAAGCTCGCCAACGAGGGGCAGCTGCCGGAAGCGCTACGACCGCTGGTGGTGGGTGAGGTCGATGGGGTGATCGAACTGAAGCTCGAGGCCGGCAAGCACCCGATCGGCAGCGTGTTTGCGGCCTTGCGCGGTGCCGGACTCGATATCGAGGACGTGCGTACCCGGGAACCGGATCTGGAAGACATCTTTGTGGACTTGACGCGCAGGACCCCCGCATGACGCCCGACCAGAGTGGGTTCGGCGGGGCCTTGAAGGATGTCCAGTGGACGTCCTGCCCGCCGCACGCCGTGCCGAGCTATACCGGCGCGCGGCCGGGCCGCAGCTACATGCATGTGTCGGGAGACAAGCGATGACGCCGGACCAGAGGGGTTTTGTCACCCTCCTGAAAAAGGAAGTCATGCGCTTCTGGTCGGTGCTGGCCCAGACCGTGGCGGCGCCGGTGATCACCGCCTTGCTCTATCTGTTGGTATTCGCACAGGCGCTGAAGGACCGCACCTCGGCGTATGAGGGCATCAGCTATACCGAGTTCCTGGTGCCGGGGCTGGTGATGATGACGGTGATCCAGAACGCGTTTGCCAATACCTCGTCGTCGCTGATCCAGTCGAAGGTGATGGGCAATCTGGTATTCCTGCAGATGGCGCCGCTGGGGCCGTTCGAGTGGTTCGGGGCCTATGTACTGGCGGCGCTGATCCGCACCACGCTGGTGTCGATGGCAATGCTGGCGGTGACGCTGCCGTTCGTGCCGTTGCCGCTGGAAGCGCCGCTGGCCTTGCTGGCGATCTTTCTGCTGGCCAGCGGCAGTCTGGCCGCAATCGGATTGATTGCCGGGCTGGTCTCGCAGAAGTTCGATCACATTGCCGCGTTCACCAATTTTTTCATCACACCATTATCGTTTCTGTCCGGTGTGTTCTACTCGGTGCATGCGCTGCCGCCGTTCTGGTATCAGGCATCGCACTACAACCCGTTCTTCTACATGATCGACGGCTTCCGCTATGGGTTCTTCGGCCATGCCGACGTACCGATCGCGGTCAGCCTGATGTGGTGCACGGGGTTCTTCATCCTGTCATCCGGCATCTGCGTGTGGATGCTGGTGACGGGTTACAAGCTGCGTCGTTAAGGATTTGAGATGACCAAGGAACAGATTCAGGCATTGATCGAAGCGGGTTTGCCGAACGCCCAGGTGAAGGTGTTTGGAGACGACGGCCATCATTTCGAAGCCGAAGTGATCTGCGCCGATTTCGCCGGCAAGTTGCCGCTGGCACAGCACCGTATGGTCTACGCGACGCTCGGCGAGCTGATGGGGCGCGAGATCCATGCGCTGCAGCTGCGTACGCGCGCCGCCTGACTTTTGCGCCTCACCCTTCACTCCTCACACCTCACGCTCCAGCCATGGACAAATTACTGATTGAAGGCGGCGTCGCGCTGTCCGGCGAAGTCCGTGCCTCGGGCGCGAAGAATGCGGCCTTGCCGATCCTGTGCGCGGCGATCCTGTCGGATGAGCCGCTGGCGCTGGAAAACGTGCCGGCACTGCAGGACGTGCGAACCACGCTGAAGCTGCTGGAGCAGATGGGTGTCGAGGTCGAGCGCCTGGATGCCAATACCGTGACCGTGAACGCACGGCCGATCCGCACCCACATTGCACCGTATGAGTTGGTGCGCACCATGCGCGCCTCGATTCTGGTGCTGGGGCCGCTGCTGGCGCGGCGCGGTGAGGCGCAGGTGTCGCTGCCCGGTGGCTGCGCGATCGGCGCGCGTCCGGTCAATCTGCATCTGATGGGCCTGGAAGCGATGGGTGCGGAAATCCGTGTCGAAGCCGGCTTCATTCACGCCAAGGCGGCGCGGCTGCATGGTGCACGCATCGTGTTCGATACCGTCACCGTCACCGGCACCGAAAACCTGATGATGGCGGCGACGCTGGCAGACGGCGAAACGGTACTGGAGAACGCCGCGCGTGAACCGGAAGTGGTCGATCTCGCGCGTTGCCTGATCGCCATGGGCGCCAGAATCAAGGGCGCTGGCACTACCACCATCGTGATCGAAGGGGTGCGCCAGTTGCGCGCCGCGCAGCATTCGGTGCTGCCGGACCGCATCGAGACCGGCACCTTCCTGGTGGCGGCGGCGATGACCCGCGGCAAGGTGCGCGTGACCCATACCGATCCGACCCTGCTCGACGCGGTGCTGGTCAAGCTGCAGCAGGCGGGCATGCACCTGCGCACCGGCGTCGATTTCATCGAGGTCGATTCGCAGGGCAAGCGTCCGCGTGCAGTCAACGTCCACACCATGCCGCACCCCGGCTTTCCGACCGACATGCAGGCGCAGTTCATGGCGCTGGATTGCGTGGCCGAAGGCACCGGCGTGATCACCGAGACCATCTTCGAGAACCGTTTCCAGCACGCGCTGGAAATGCAGCGCCTGGGGGCCGAGATCAAGCTCGAAGGCCATACCGCCATCATTACCGGCAAGGAAACGCTGACCGGCGCGCCGGTGATGGCAACCGATCTTCGCGCCTCGGCGGCACTGGTGGTAGCTGGCATGGCCGCGGAAGGGCAGACGCTGGTCGATCGCATCTATCACCTGGATCGCGGCTACGAACGCATCGAGGACAAGCTGGGCCAGCTCGGCGGGCGTATCCGGCGCGTGGCACAGTAACGCGACCGACCTCATGGAGTTCCGTGCGATGGCACAACAGGATCTGGCGCGTCTCGCGGTACTGATCGACGCCGACAACACCCAGCCGGCCATTGCCGAAGCGCTGCTGGCGGAGATCGCCAAATTCGGCGTCGCCAGCGTCAAGCGCGTCTACGGCGACTGGACCACTTCCAATCTCAACGGCTGGAAGAAAGTGCTGCTGGAGCACGCGCTGCATCCGATCCAGCAGTTCGCGTACACCACCGGCAAGAACGCGACCGATGGCGCGATGATCATCGATGCCATGGATCTGCTGTACACGCAGAATTTCCATGGGTTCTGCCTGGTCTCCAGCGACAGCGATTTCACCGGTCTGGCCAAGCGCATCCGCCAGAACGGCCTCACCGTTTACGGATTTGGCGAGCGCAAGACGCCACAGGCGCTGCGTTCCGCCTGCGACAAGTTCACCTATCTCGATGTGCTGCGCGGCGCCGCCGCCAAGCCGCCGGCAGCGGCTGCTGCCGAACCGGTGACCAAGGCCGCCAAGCCGAAGGTCGCGAGCAAGCAGGCGAAAGCCAGTGCTGACAAGCCGCCGGCTCAGGCTCCGGCTACGGCACCGGTTGCAGCAGCAACTCCGGAGCCGGTCCCGCAGCCTGCCGAGGCCGAGCGCAAGTCCGATGCGCGCAGCGATCCGGAATTGCTGCGGCTGTTCCGCGAGGCGCTGGACGATGCAGCCGACGATGCCGGCTGGGCGGCGCTGGGCGCCGTCGGCAACCTGATCGCCAAGCGCAAGCCGGATTTCGATTCGCGCAACTACGGTTACAAAAAGCTCAGCGAGCTGGCGGCAGCCACAGGCCTGTTCGAACTGGACGAGCGCAAATCCGCCGATGGCAAGCAGAAGTCGCTGTATCTGCGGGCGTTGCGCAAGAAGGCGTAGCGCCTGTCCTCGCACGCAAATCCGACATCCGACCGATCGCTACCCTGTGATCAACGGTCGGGGTGGATCTGGATGCTTCTACGGCTTGGTGGTCAATCTGCCGCACAGGCCGGTGAACCACCCCATCACCAGGTCTCTATCCGCTTCCGACAGTTTTCCCAGCATTTGCTCCAATTGCTGGGCCTGGTCGGTAGGCCTGCCTGAGTTGCCGCGCAGCAGGTTGTCGATCGGCACGTCCAGGGTATCGGCCAACTGCGCCAGTCGGGGCAGAGGCGGCAACACCACGCCGCGCTCGAAGCGAGAAATCGTTTCCTTCTCTACGTCCAGCAATTCACCCAGGAACTCCTGAGTGAGTCCCTTGCGTTGCCGTGCAGCGGCAATGGCTTGCCCAATGCGTTTTGCCAACAGCTTTACGTCGGTAGGCATAAGACCACATCACGTGCCCATATAGGACATGAAGTGTGGGGCGACAGAGCATGTCTTTTAACAACATTTCATGTCTATAATGATGGACATGCAATGTTGATAGTGGACATATCATGCTGGAGCAGTTCCCGATTTATCTCATCAATCTCGATCGTTCCCAGGACCGTCTGGCGGCCGCCAAATCACAATTGGATGAAGTTGGGCTGACCTTCGAGCGAATACCTGCGTTCGACGGCCGCCAGATGGTTCTCGACTGGCGATTCCCCGATTACGACGAAAAGGCGGCCATGGCCCATATGGGCCGTTCACTGCGCAGCGGAGAAATCGCCTGCTACCTGAGTCACCTGGCCTGTGCCCGCAAGCTGGTGGAAAGCGGCGCACCGTTCGGCGTGGTGCTGGAAGATGACATGCGGCTGGTCCCGGGAGCCGCGCAACTCCTCCGCGACCTCATCGCCTGGGCGGAGAACGAAGGCGGCCAGGAATGGGATCTCATCAACCTCGGCGCCAACAAGCACAAGATCTACACCCCGGTACGAGCCTTCGCGGCAGCAGGCCGCTGCCACATGCTCACCCGGGCGCACTATTTCCCGATGACCACCCACGGTTTGCTCTGGTCGCGCACGGGAGCACGGGCATTCATCGATCAGCACGATCAGGTGTTCTTGCCGGTGGACAACTATTTCCGCCACTGGCTGACGCGTACCGACAGAGGCTTGGCGCTCTGGCCCGCCATCGTGGAAACGACGGGTGCAGGAACGGAAATCTTCACCGGCAAACGCTCCGCCGAAGGGCGGCGCCCGCTGTATGGCCTGATCAGGCAGCGGCGTTTGATGACGGAAAAGTGGATCGCCTGGCGAAACAAGCGTCGCCTTGTCAGCAATGCCATGTGGGAGTCGCCATGACGGCGCTTGCGACGCGATGGATAGGCGGGAAACTGGGGCCGATCGAATGTGCGCGCCCTCGATCGCGCCTGGAGCGTTGCGACAGAGATGCCGTCTATCCGACGCAGCTCATCTCACCCTGCCTGAAGGGGCCGCAGCCGTGACGCACCAAGCGCTGATGACGGAGCTTCAAAAGAAGAGCACTGCTTGGCTTTCTCCGTTGATAGGCGCCCGTAAGCTGCTTTACCTGGATTTGCCGGGGCACTTCAATATTGGCGACCACCTGATTATGCAGGGGACAGAACGCTATTTTGTGGAAAAGAAAGCAGATGTCATTGGCCGACGCGTGCTTTTTCAAAAGCTACCGCCCATTGATCGAGATGTTGTAATCCTGTGTCATGGAGGCGGAAATTTTGGCGATCTTTATCCGAACATTCAGCTGTACAGAGAGAGGATCGTCCGGGAATATCCTGACAACAGGATTGTGTTCCTGCCTCAATCCATTCATTTCAAGGATAACGACAGGCTGGGTAGCGCAGCTAAAGCAATGATTTTGCATGCTGATTTGCATATTGGTGTGCGGGACCCTCGATCACTTGAGATCGCATTGTCTATGGGATTGAAGGCGAATCTGGTTCCGGACATGGCACATCATTTGTACCCGATCGAACACGATATCGAGCATTCGAAAGGAGTGTTGAGGCATTTTCGCGAAGACAGGGAAGCTATCGATTGTCGTGATGTCAAAAGTGATTTTGACTGGTCGGAAGTAGTCAATGCGAAGTACTTGAGAAACAAGTGGTCGAAGAGATTGTTGAGTGGATCGAGATTTTTCTCTAATCAGAGTGTGCTGAGCAGCGCTATCAGGCAATGGATTGATAATTCAAGAATCCTCTGCGGTGATGCTTGCGCCCACTACGCTCGAAATGACACGATCGAAACGGATCGACTGCATGGACATCTATTGGCCTGCTTGATGAACCTGCGATCTGTAGTTCACGACAACAATTACGGAAAGGTTCATGCCTATGTTCGAAATTGGACCGCAGAATCACCGTTGGTAACGCTTGTTCACTCATAAATCAGCGAATCGGACCGCTTTTGCGCGAAGAAGTCGTGGCTGTTTCCGACTTCATGGAGCCATACAGTGAGTGAGCCTTGCCTAAGCGGGGAAACGAGTTCTCTGCATGATCAAATCACGCATTGTCTGACCATCGGAAAGCGCCCTGATCTGCTGCGCCGTACTCTCGAAAGCTTGCATGAGCTGCGCAATCTTCCGACGCTTGCCATCAATGATTTCGGAGACGCAGAGACAAGCGGGGTCCTAATGGAAATGTGCCCCAGCAGCCGCATCGTCGGGCCGAGCGTTCACTTGGGCCATCATCCCGCCGTTGATGAAATGTATTCCAAGGTGACGACGCCTTATATTTTCCACGGAGAAGATGACTGGCATTTTTCGCGCGTCGATTTTCTGGCTGACGGACTCCGCTTGCTCAACGCTGATCCCAACATTTCGGTGGTCTGCTTTCGGGCCACGAATGACATGCCGTTATCGGATGCTGATCGCGCAAGGATTACCGTGGAAGAGCGCTCCGGGATACGATTTGAGCGCTTGGATCAGCTGCATGAGCAATGGCACGGCTATAGTTTCAATCCGCATCTGATGCGTAGAAAGCTGTGGGAAGAGATTGGAGGGTTTTCACAGTTCAAGAAAGAGCGGCATTTGTCTCGATTCCTGCGAAGGAAAGGCTTCTATGTGGCCTTCATGCTTCCGGAAGCGTGCCGCCATATCGGTGATGGACGGACAACCCTGGCGCGCAGGCCAACCTGGAAACACATCAAAAGATTCAAGAACTGGATGCGGGGAATCAGGCAATTCGGATGAAGCTGCCGGCAGCGACCAGTGTGCCTCGCGGGCCCGGCACGAAATAAGCCGGGTGCGCGTCCCCGCACTCGGGGCGGTGAGGTGCCGGTGGCTGCATGGAGGAGCAGGGGATGGGGGACGTTGAACCCTCGAGGCGGACCGCTCAATCGCAGCGATAGCGCTTTTTCATCACCCGATCTCCCCGGGGCCGGTACAATTCGCGCCCCAGCTGCATGATTCCGCCATGACGCAACTTACGATTGCCCTCTCCAAGGGCCGCATACTCGACGACACCCTGCCGATGCTGGCCCAGCTTGGACTGGAGCCGGCGGGTGATATCGCGCGCCTGCTGCGCGTGCCTTCCCGCAATCCGGATACCTCGCTGCTGATCATCCGTCCGACCGACGTGCCGACCTATGTCGAGTACGGCGCGGCCGATCTGGGCATCGTCGGCAAGGACATCCTGATGGAGCACGGCGGCAACGCGCTCTATGAGCCGCTGGACCTGCACATCGCCAACTGCCGCATCTCGGTGGCCGCGAAGAAGGACGGTCCGCGTCCGGACGGCGTGCGCCGTCTGCGCGTGGCCACCAAGTATCCGGAAATCACGCGCCGCCACTTTGCCGCCAAGGGCGAGCAGGTCGAGATCATCAAGCTGTACGGTTCGATGGAGCTGGCGCCGCTGGTGGGCCTGGCCGATCTGATCGTGGATCTGGTGGCCACCGGCGGCACGCTGAAGGCCAATGGACTGGTCGAGATCGAAACCATTGCGCAGATCAGCTCGCGTCTGGTGGTCAACAAGGCGGCGATGAAGACCAAGCACGCCGCGATCCAGAGTCTGCTCGACCGCTTTCAGGAACTGACCCGCCGTGCTTGAGATCCAGCGCCTCGACAGTCGCGCGCCGGATTTTCAGGCGCGGCTCGATGCCTTGCTCGATCGCGCGCCGGAATCCAGCGCCGAAGTGACTGCGGTGGTGACGGCGATCATCACCGAGCTGCGTGCGCGCGGTGACGAAGCCCTGCTGGAATACACCAACCGCTTCGACCGCCGCAGCGTGACTGCGGCCAGCGCGCTGGAAGTCGACAAGGCGCAGTGCGCGGCCGCCTGGGAGTCTCTGCCGGCCGATCTGCGCGCGGCACTGGAGCAGGCCGCGGGGCGCATCCGCGCCTACGCGGAGCACCAGAAGCTGCAGCCGTTCAGCTTTACCGATGAGTTCGGCAACACCCTGGGGCAGCAGATCACGGCGCTGCAGCGCGTCGGTATCTACGTGCCGGGCGGCAAGGCCGCGTATCCGTCATCGGTGCTGATGAACGCGATTCCGGCGCGCGTCGCCGGGGTCGATGAAATCATCATGGTGGTGCCCGCACCGGGTGGCGAGCTGAATCCGGCGGTGCTCGGCGCCGCGCATCTGGCCGGCGTCGATCGCATCTTCACCATCGGTGGGGCGCAGGCGGTTGCGGCGCTGGCCTATGGCACCGCGACCATTCCCTGTGTCGACAAGATCGTCGGCCCCGGTAATGCCTACGTCGCCGCCGCCAAGCGCCTGGTGTTCGGCCGGGTCGGAATCGATTCGATTGCCGGGCCGTCCGAGATCGTGGTGATCAGCGACGGCAACAGCGATCCGCGCTGGGTGGCGATGGACCTGTTCTCACAGGCCGAACACGGCGAGGATTCGGAAGCGATCCTGATCTCGCCGGACGCTGCGTTCATCGAGCGCGTGGCGCAGGCGATGGCGGAGCGCGTGCAGACGCTGCCGCGTGCCGAGATCGTGCGCACGGCCATCCGCGAGCGCGGCGCGCTGATTCTGGTGCGCGATCTCGATGAAGCCTGCGCGGTGTCCAACCACATTGCGCCCGAGCATCTGGAACTGATGGTCGATCAGCCGCGCGCCTTGCAAACCAGGATTCGCCATGCGGGTGCGATCTTCATCGGTCGTCATGCGCCGGAAGCTTTCGGCGATTACTGCGCCGGCCCCAATCACGTGCTGCCGACCGCGCGCGCTGCACGCTTCTCGAATCCGCTCGGTGTCTACGAGTTCCAGAAGCGCAGCAGCCTGATCGAATGCACGGCCGAAGGCGCCAAGCCGCTGGCGCAGATCGCCGGTCGCATCGCCGATGCCGAAGGCCTGCAGGCCCACGCCCAGTCCGCACGCGACCGTGGCTGATCTCTGCTGACCGTCTTCCGCTGGCCGGGGTGGTGTACTCCGGGCCTGCGACTCGCACTACGGTTGCTTGAAGACCCAGCTGAATCCCTTCAGCAGGGCGGCTTTCTCGCTGATGGTGATCTCACCGGTGATGCCGCTGAAGCTGACTTCGGTGAACGGTCGCTGGCCGAGATAGCGTTCGATGAAGGCCTGCTGCCGCACGCTGAGGCTGTCGAGACGGGCGAGCATTGCCGCAGGAACTTCGATGGCGCCGCGGAACTTGCGCGGGTCGTCGTCGAGACCGCGGCCGCGTGGCAGCTGCCGGATCTGATCGGTGCTGTGCAGGATCAGGTCCATGGTCTCGCCGCCGCCGGTGTGGATGCGCAGGGTCGCCGGTGAGCAATACACGTTGAAATCCAGCAGCTCCGCGGCCCAGTCGTCATCGCCGGCCAGAGTGGTCGGCAGTGTGTGGCGCTGTTCGAGATTGCGGCTGTAGCGCAGGTCTTCGTTATCGCCGCTGTCGAGCAGACTGCTGTCGTAGGGGCGGTTGTCGAGCAGCGTGCCGCGCAGGAGCGCGTCGGTGCGTACGAACTGCCAGGCTGCGGCGTCTGGATCGACGATGTCCTTTTCCCAATAGCCGGTCTGTCCCTGCGCGTCGCGACCTTCGATGCGCATGATGCGATGGACCATGTTCGCGCCAAGCTTGTGCAGGCTGATGTTGTGCGTGATCTCGCCGGGGACTTTGGGTTGCCGCACCCAGTCAAAGCTCGGGAGCTGGATCTTGGGATTGGCGATGCCGCGCTGATCGTCGAACGAGTAGTTGAAGAAGACCTCGTTGCAGCCCTGCAGGTCGAAATCGAAATGGCGGGTGTAGAGATCGCCATAGCGGTTGATGCTGAGGATGGTCGAGCCGCTGCTGCTGATGTTGACGGCCTTGAAGCGCCCCCGCAGCGGGCCGCACATCTCGTACGCGAGATCGCGTGGCAGCCATGGATCGATGTAGGTGTAGCGCTGGCCGTCGGCGCTGAGCACCCAGATGTGCGAGACCTTGCCGGCGCCCACCGGATGCAGGTTGTCGGCGGGATCGGTCCAGTTGCCGTCCTCGCTCTGCGAGATCACGGTCCAGCTCCACGCGCGATAGTCCTGCGGGATGTGATAGCCGAGCAGACCGGTCCATACCGGTGGCCCCCAGCGCGAAGTCCAGTTGAACAGCAGCGGCGCCTTGAGGATGTTGTCCATGCCATAGATGTCGCCGTTGCGACGGATCGCGATCAGTTCGTCGTCATCGGCGGCAATGCCGATCAGGGTATCGACCAGGCAGGCCGGCATCGGCGCGGCGCGCCAGTCCGGCTGTTCGTCGCTGAAAGCGGGATTGGACTTGTACCAGACACGGCCGTCGCGCAAGGCAAACAGATAGCGCCGGTTGTAGCTCTCGGTGTCGGTGCGCAGATGCACGTTTTCAGGCAGGTCGTGCGGCCGCTCGCCGACCGGCAGCAGCGCCAGATCTTCCGGCAGGAAATCCCAGGCGATCGGATCGGGAATGCCCATGGTGCCGCCGGGCAGGTAGCACAGCGGCAGCGACACGCTGTGGTCGGCATGTTCCCTGAAGGGAGCATTCGGGCCCAGCGGCAATGGTGTCCCGGCGCTGTCGGTTGTTTCGGAGCTGCCGCAGGCGGCGAGCCACAGCAGCGATACCAGCAGTGCGTTGCGCCCGATGGTCGTGATCATCCCCATATCCCCCGATATGAACTTGTTGGGTGGCTCAGAACAGACACAGCTGCGGTTGACGGCTGTCTTCCTGTTGCGCCAGCAATTCGGCGAGCAGACTGCCGACGTCCGGCAGCGGTGGCTGCGTCAGGTTCGGCAGCAGGCCACCGCTGTCGCGACGCAGCGTCCAGCAGGTTTCACTGAACTGGATCTGGCCCAGCGTCGCATGCAGCGCACCGGCGAGTACCGGCGTTTCGCCGAAATGCCGGCTCAGGAATTCACGCACCGCTGCGGGTTGTTGCGAGCGTTGCGTCCACAGCGGCGATGGCACCTTGATCGCGGCGCGGTAGTAGCGCGGGTAGAGATCCAGGCCGCGCGCGCGCCGTTCCTGGCGCATGCCGTCGGTGCTGTGCAGTTCGAGATCCAGCGCGGTGCCGTCGAGATCGATGCGCAGTGTCGCCGGTGAGCAGTACGGATTGAAATCCAGCAGCTGCGCCGCGTAGCCGTCGATGCGGCCGTCGTAGATCAGGTCTTCCGCCGTGCCCCGATGCGGCCCGGGCAGTGGCAGGCTGCGCCCTTGCAGGGCTTCGCCGGTGACCACAAAACGCCAGGCGCCGGCTTGGGTGTCGGCCAGATCCTTCTGCCAGTAGCCGCTGTTGCCGCTGGCGTCCGTGCCTTCGACACGCATCAGGCGATGCTCGGTGCCGGGCGGCAGCTTGCGCAGGCTGATGCGGTCGGTGACCTGGCCGGGCACGCGTGGATGCCGGATCCAGTCCGGGGCCGGCAACTGGATCTTGGGTGCGTCGATGCCGCTCTGGTCCTGCCAGGCGTAGTCGAGGAACACGGCATTGCCGCCGGAAACATCGAACTCGTAGAGCCGTGTGTAGATCTCGCCTTCGCTGCTGATCACCATCGCAGTGGAACCGCTGCCGCTGAGGCCGGCCATGACCACGGTGCCGCGCTCGGGGCC
>JBEBWZ010000044.1:0-22921 GCA_040391865.1 Solimonas flava | reverse complement strand
ACTTCTTGAGTCGAAACCCGTATGAGTTGCGTTCCTACGCAGTGTTTGGCGAAACCTACTGGAACATCACCGATACGCTGAAGCTCACTGCCGGTGCGCGCTGGTCGATCGACAAGAAGGAAGCACCGCGTATTCCCAGCTGGACGCTGGCCTCGCTGACGGTCGGCTATCCCGTAGCGGAAGTGATATCTCAGGAATGGCGCGAGCCGACCGGGCGTCTGGTGCTGGACTGGAAGCCCGATCTGAGCTTTACCGATGAGACCATGATGTATGGCTCATTCGGACGCGGCTACAAGGCAGGTGGTTCCAATCCACCCGGCTTTGTTTACACCTATTACTCAAATCCTGTGCAGGCGTCGGGGCTCGGTGATATCTCGGCAACACGTCCGAAGACATTCGCTCCTGAATTTGTAAACGCGTTCGAGGTGGGCACCAAGAACACGCTGTTTGACGGACGCTTGTCCGCCAACCTCGCGGCGTTCTACTACAACTACAAGGACTACCAGATCTCCGAAATCGTGGATCGCTCGGCGTTCAACCGAAACTTCGATGCTGAGATCTGGGGCCTGGAGATCGAGACCGACTGGTATCCGTTGGAATTCCTGAAGCTGGGCTTCAAGGGCGGCTATCAGAAGACTCGCATTGGCGATGGTGAAAAGGTGATCGACCTGATGGATCGCACCGCTGGCAATGAGGACTGGGTGGTAGTGCGACCGTTCCCGACCTATGCGTCCAGCTGCATTCTGCCCGAGTTCCTGTTCGATGGGCTGAAATACACGACGGATCAAGGGAACATCCCGGGTCCCACCGGATTGGGTAGTGTGGGCGGCGGCGGAGCGGGTGGTTGCGAGCTTGCCTATCTCAACGGTAACGATCCGGTGACCAATCTGCCGTACGTACCCAATCCCACGGTGGCTGCTGGCGGAGGAACACTTCAAAACCATCCGAACTATGTCGGTTGGGATCCATCGACGGCACCGAACAACGGCGAGGGCTTTGATAAGGATATCTCCGGCAACGAGCTGCCGAACGCGCCGAACTACACGGCCACGATCACCGGCGATTTCTCGGTGCCGCTGGCCAATGCCTGGACCATGACCCTGCATGCCGATGTGCACTGGCAGTCGAAGTCGTGGTGGCGCGTGTTCAACGACCACGAATTCAGCCGCCTGGAGGATTACTACACGGCGAACTTCGCGGCGATCTTTGTCAACGAACCGGCCGGCTGGAGCATCATGGCCTACGTCAAGAACGTGTTTGACGAGACTGCGATTTCCGGTGCGTTCCTGAACTCGGACGACACGGGTCTGACCACCAACATCTTCCTCACCGAGCCGCGGTTGTATGGCTTGCGGGTGACCAAGACCTGGAACGGGCAGTCGGTGCTGGGTGGGTTTGGGAAGCGTTATAGCGCGGACCATGTCTGGCCAGTGGAGCTGGAGCTGGGTGGTCAGGTGCATCGCGTAGCGGCACGCAACGAAGCCGCGATGCCGACCTTCGCGGATGCCTTCGCGGCGCCGCTGGACATCATCGGCAGTGCGCAAGATCCGGAACTGGGGTGGGGGCAGACGCGTGAGATCAAGCTGGGCTGGCGCCCCGATGCTGGGCCGTGGATGCTGTCGGCGGGATATCGCCACGGCACTCTGAGCAACGACGAGCGCAGGAATGCGGAGTGGGCGACTGCCCCGTTCTGTCCGCTGGTGGGCGGGCCGTTCGAGGCTCAGTGCACAAGCCCGACCCCCGCGCCGGTATACGCAGCGCTACAGGCATACTCAAGGCTTAATCGGGTGGCCACTCAGGTGCAGACTTCGGAGCGCTACCGCCTGTTTGACTTGGCAGTCAGTCGCGACCTCAATGTGGCAGGCCTTTCGCGGTCGAGCGTGGAGCTGGCTTTGCGCCGTGTGCGCCTGGACTCGCAAATCAGCGCAGCGGTGGAAGGCGTGCCGGATTGGACAATCCCTGAGAACGTTGACGTGTTCTTTGTTGGGCAGCGGCCGGTGACGCACACCGTCTATCAGGCCGACTATGAAGCCCAGCGAGACTACTCGGGAACGGGGCCGATGCTGACATGGGCGGCGTCTGCGGCCCTGTTCGGCAATGAGCAGTCGGGACATGTCGAAATGGATTGGTCGCTGACGGGGGGGGCACTCTTTGGCCGCCAGAACACTGCGATCGCCGACAGCCACGAGTCGGAATGGTTCTATGCATGGACGGCTACGCAGGCGAGTGGGTTCCAGCAGCCTCCGCAAGTACCGACCACGACGACAGAGCGGACCACAGAAGGCGTGCGGCGCAGCACCTCGACGACCGTTCCAATGGTGGGCGCCACTTTGGGACTCAGCTACCGTGTCAGCGGCCTCAGCCTCTCGGCGGGCTATCGTTGGGAGCGCTACATCAACGCCATCGATGGCGGTGTGGAAGAGCGCAAGGCTTACGACCGCACGATTGATGGCCCGACCTTGAAGCTGGCCATCGGATTTGGTGGATAGGTCTTAGAGTAAGCGAGCAAGAAGCGATAAGGAGCGGTGAGCGCAAGGCTCACCGCTCCTTCTTCGCATTATCGACTGCGGCCCCAGCCCCAAGAAGCGGGCTGGGCTCCGAAAGAACGGCATGGGTTGATGGGCAACCGACCTGCCTGTCCATTGACGAAGCAGCGGAGCTCACGGTGCGCGCGCTCGAGCCGCTGGCCGGCATGCCTTGTGATGTAGCACTAATTTTCCAAAAGGGCTGCGGAATTTCGTCTCCAATACGTCTTATCTGAAGGGTGATGACTGAATCACACCCGTACGAACCGGGAACCGAGGGGATGGATGCGGGGTCGCAACAGTGCGGACACTGCAGTTTTCGCCACCCGACGGGCCAAGAGGAGCAAGAAATCAATGAACGGATATCTGGGATACGCTGCGGCGGGCTGCGCGGCGTTGATGTTGATGGTCGCGACGGGGTGTGCGCAGACGCCACAGACGAACGATGCGGTGTCTGTGGAGGATCGTCTGGCGCAGCGCGGCTTCACGATTGGCGAGAAGGTGGAGCGCATTCCGAATTTTCGCGTGAACGACTGGAGCTATCTCGATCCTGAGCATGTCGTGGTCGGTGCGGGACCGAGCCAGAATTTTCTGCTGGCCTTGATGGGGCGTTGTCAGGGATTGTCGACAGTGGAGGATGTGGGCTTCTCGACCACTGCGGGGAGTCTGACGGCGATGGACAAGTTGGTGGTGCAAACGAGCATCGGTCCGGAGCGTTGCCCGATCAAGGAAATACGCACTCTGAACAAGGTGTTGAAGGAATCGGAGGCAGCGAAATAAACAGGATGCTGTTTCGGTTCTGCTCAGCCAGCGCACCGCTTCGGTAGTGCGCTCCCGGGGTTTCTGGTGGAAACAACGGGTGCAAGTCGCTGTAAAAAGTGTTAACAATTTGTGTAGGCTGAGCTTCGGAATTTGAGGCTTCGTTCGTCTTAGTAGGTAGAGAACATCGTCCGTAGAGGCGAGAGGTCTGTCAGCGGATATTTTGGGAGCGCACCGTAAGCCTAGGTTTACAGGGCATTTCCATTGCGCAGGAGAACACCCTGTGAAATTATTTTTACGGAGTTCGCTTTGCGACCTCCGGTTTTAGTGGTTTCGTGCGTCTTATAGGGATGCAGGATCGTAAAGATTCTGTGTATTCCATATATCAATAACAGGAGGCGAGGAGACAGCCGATGGAGTTTGGCACGCGTCCAGACCCGAAGCGGAGAATGATGGGTATTGGCTTTGTTGTGGTTCTTCACCTGTTTATTTTGTATGCCTTGGTGACGGGACTTGCACGCAAAGCGATTGAGGTTCTACCAGCGCCAATTCAGACGAAGATCGTCGATGAGATTTTGCCGCAGGAAACGGAACCGCCCCCACCTCCGCCTCCGCCTACGATTGAAATTCCGCCCGCGGCTTTCATACCGCCGCCGGAAATCGTCGTACGGCAACCACCCCCGCAGAACAATGCCATTACTGCGGTCACAAGTGATCCAACGCCGACGCCCCCGCCGACGTTCACTCAGCCCAAGCGGGTTGCTCCGGTCATCAATGCCCGGCGTAACTGTCCGGAGCCGGAGTATCCGGCACTGTCGCTGCGTCTGGGTGAGAAAGGAACGGTGATGCTGGCGTTCCTGATCGATACAGAAGGCAGGGTGAAGGAAAGCAAGATCCAGGAAACAAGCGGTTATCCGCGTCTGGATGAAGCAGCACGCAGGGCCTTGAGCCGCTGCCGCTTCATTCCGGGAACGGTAGACGGGCGAGCCGAGGAGTCATGGGCGAACCTGCGGTACACCTGGAAGATTCCCAATTAGCGAACGGACAAGTTCCCTGGAGGATAGTTTGATGATGCGCAAGCTGAAGTACGCCGCGATGGTGGCGTTGATGACGATGGTCACAGGTGGTCTCGGCTTTTCCAGCCTGGCCAATGCTCAGGATCCGGCCGCTGCGGGTGCGGCTGATCCCGCACTCGCCGTGCCGGCCGATCCTGCGGCTGCGCCGCTCGACGGCGAGGCGTTGCCGCCACCGCCGGCCGGTGTCGGCGAGGTCGAGACGCACATGGAGGAGGTCGACAATCCCTATGGCCTCAAGGCGGCCTGGACCCAGGGCGATTTCGTTTCGAAAGGAACGTTCATCATTCTGCTGATCATGTCGGCGGCCACCTGGTACGTGATGTTCGTGAAGCTCTTCGAGCAGTACAAGGTGTTCTCGCAGGCGAAGGCGGCCGCAGACAATTTCTGGGGCAGCGCATCGCTGGAAGAAGGTCTGGGCAAGCTCAAGACCGGCTCGCCGTTCTGGTACCTGGCGGATCGCGGCATGAGCGCCAGCCAGCACCACGAAGGCACGATGGTCGAGCGCATCGATCTCAACGAATGGGTCACGATGACGGTCGGCCGCGCATCCGAAGAAATTCAGAGCCGTCTGCAGTCCGGTCTCGCGGTGCTGGCAACCGTGGGCTCGACGGCACCGTTCGTGGGCCTGTTCGGCACGGTCTGGGGCATCTACCACGCGCTGACGGCGATCGGCATTTCCGGTCAGGCGTCGATCGACAAGGTTGCCGGTCCGGTCGGTGAAGCACTGATCATGACCGCCATCGGTCTGGCCGTCGCCGTGCCTGCGGTCATGGGCTACAACTGGCTGGTTCGTCGCAACAAGTCGGCGATGGAAAAGATCCGCACGTTCTCTTCGGATCTCCATGCCGTGTTGCTGTCCGGTGCGCGCCTCGGTGAATCCACCAAGCGTCATAGCTGATCGCGCCCCCGCTTCGGAGAACGGCCATGGGTATGCAAGTCGGGTCAGGGGATGGCGAGGAGGACGAAGTCGTCTCCGCCATCAACACGACACCGTTGGTGGACGTGATGCTGGTGTTGCTGATCATCTTTCTGATCACCATCCCGGTCGTAACCAATACCGTTCCAGTACATCTGCCGGACGAACGCAACATTCCGACGGAGACCAAGCCGGAGAACGTGATCATTGCGGTCGATCGCGACGGCACGATGTACTGGAATGAAAAGATGGTGCCGGATACCGAGCGCCTGCTGGAGATGCTGAAGGTCGTCGCGGTGCAGGTTCCGCAGCCGGAAGTCCACATCCGCGGCGATCAGGAAGTGCGCTACCAGGCCGTCGGCAAGGTCGTGGTGACCTGTCAGCGCGCCGGTATCCAGAAGATCGGGTTCATCACCCAACCGCCGCCGAAGGGCTGAGGAAACCATCATGGGTATGAACGTAGGTTCGGATTCGGGAGATGCAGAAGTCGTCGTTGACATCAACACCACGCCGCTGATCGACGTGATGTTGGTGCTGCTGATCATGCTGATCATCACCATCCCGATTCAGACGCACGCAGTGAAGCTCGATATGCCGGTAAGCGATGCCCCACCGCCGATGACCGAGCCGCCGCCGGTCATCAGCATCGAGATCGATTTTGACGGAACCCTGATCTGGAACGGTGTGACGCTGGCGGGGCGCGACGATCTTGAAGCGCGCCTGTGGAAGGAATCGCAGAACCCGTTGCAGGCGGAGATGCATATCCGGCCGAACAAGCTTGTGGAATACAAGTATGTGGCGCTGGTGCTGGCATCCGCGCAGCGGCTGGGGATCACGTCGATCGGTCTGGTCGGCAACGAGCAATTTATGCCTTAGCGCTGTAGGAGGAATGATGAAAAAGCTGGTTTGGACGGCCGCGATCGCCGCCGCATTGGTTGCCCATGCGGTGCCAATGAGTGCGTACGCGCAGGACAAGAGCAAGAAGCAGTCTCAGGAGGAGCCATCCGTCCGCACTGAGATGGGTGAACCGCTGAAGGCAGCGCAGGAAGCCTTGCAGGCGAAGAAGTACAAGGAAGCGCTGACCAAGATCGCTGAGGCCGAGGTCGCGGGCGGTGACAAGATCACGCCTTATGAGCGCTATATCCTGGATCGCATGCGCGGTAGTGCGGCCGTTGGTGCGGGTGATACCAACCTGGCGCTGAAGACGTTCAATTCGGTGCTGGAGTCCAGTTTGCTGCCCGCCAATGAGCGCGTGCCGACGCTGGATGCGCTGGTGCGCCTGAGCTTCAGCGCTAAGAATTTTCCGGCGACGATCGATGCATTGGAAAAGTACCGCGCAGCGGGCGGCACCAATACCACGACGCTGGAGATTCTGCCGCAGGCCCTGTATCTGGCGCATCGCTACGCCGATGCGACGCGTGAGCTGAACAAGAACATGGCCGCGACGGAAGCCGCGGGTGGCAAGCCGACCGAGCATCAGATTCAGCTGTTGGCCAGTTGCGCGCTGAAGCTCAATGACATGAAGGCGTATCTCGCCGCGCTGCAGCGCATGGTGACGTACTACCCGACCGACAAGTACTGGCTGGATCTGATTGTCCGTACCGCGAATCGCAATGGCTTTTCGGATCGCCTGACGCTCGACGTCTATCGCCTGCGGCAGCAGACCAATACCCTGGTCTCGTCCAGCGATTACATGGAAGCGGTGCAACTGTCGCTGCAGGCTGGTTTTCCGGGTGAGGCGGATCGGCTGCTGAAGGATGGTTACAAGAAGGGCGTTCTGGGCAAGGGCGATGCCGGTGAAGTGAGTCGGCAGAAGCGTTTGCAGGAACTGGTTGCCCGCAAGATTGCCGAAGACAAGGGCACGATGGCGGAAGGCGAGCGGCTCGCGGCGCAGCAGGCGGGTGGTGATGCACTGATCAGCACCGGTCAGAACTACGTCGCCTACGGGCAATACGACCGTGGCATCGATCTGATGGAAAAGGGGCTGGCCAAGGGCAGTCTCAAGCGTCCCGACGAGTCGAGGCTGCATCTTGGTTACGCGTACTTCCTGGCTGGCAAGAAGGCTGAGGCAGTGAAGATGTTTGCAACGGTGAAGGGCGCCGATGGCAGTCGCGATCTGGCGGCGCTGTGGTCGATCCTCAGTCACAAGTAAGGATGCATAACTGATCTGCCATGTGGATTCGCGCTCTATCCCTGCTGGCGTCGTTGTTCCTGGCCGCATTCTCGGGCCAGGTGACGACGTCGCAGGGGATTGAAGGTTATTGGCTGAAGGTGACGGATGACCCGCACAAAAGCGCGATCATCCACATCTTCCGCAATGGCACGGTCTATGACGGTCGCATTCTGAAGCTGCGGTATCCAGCGTTTGTTGCCGGCGAGAAATCGCACGATGGACGGGTGGTGCCGGAGCAACTGGTCGGCAAGGTGAAGATGGATGTGCTGAATCCGGACTCGGAGCTGCAGGGACGCCCGATAGAAGGCCTGCAGGTGATCTCCGGGTTTCGGGCGGAAAGTGCATATGAGTGGGGGAATGCCACGATCTATAACCCGGAGGATGGCAAGACGTACAAATGCAAGGCCACCCTCAGCGATGATGGGGATTCGCTGAAGATCCGTGGCTTCATCGGTATTTCGCTATTGGGCCGTACGCAAACCTGGACGCGTCTGCGTACCCCTGATGCGATGGGGTGGGATTGATCACAGGGAGCGGCATCGGCCATGGCCTTCGAGGAAACACGCAAGAAGTCGCCGGCAACTGTACGCGTGAAAGCGCGATTTTCCCCCAAGCAGATTCTGGCGTTCCTGCGTAGCGTGGATGAAGGCCGCGAGCGGTCCATCGTTCACGCCTGTGAGCGCATCGGCATTTCGCGGCAGACCTATTACCACTGGCGCCAGCGCTATGGCCGGGTCGCGGATCAGGGGCGGATGGTGATGCAGCTGGAAGAGGATTTGCGCTCGTTGTCGGAGCGCCTCGCCGCGCAGCAGCAGATGCTGAGCGTATTGCGTGCGCAGATGGTCAGTGCCTCGATTGGTGGTGGCGAGTCGACACGTCGGCGCGCGACCCTAGGCATGCGTCGTACCTGAAGAATGGTTGGTGATGTTCCCGATCGCGTGCGCAGACAGGCGGCGGGAAGGCAGGGCGGGAGGAACAGGGAACATGGGGCTGAGATATTTCGACCCGATCGAAGGCTGCTGGCGTGTCAAAACACGCTACAGCTATGGCATCTGGGGCTTTCTGCTTGGATTCGGCGGTGGCGTGGTGGTGATGCTGCTGAGCTGAAGCGGCGGCCGGGTTCCTGCGCAGCCGGACTGCGGCAACTTCAGCGATAATCGCCCTCGCGGGCGCTCCGTTTGCCCGCAAATCCAGGGCCTGTCATCAACAGCCCGCACGTCGCGTCGCTGTCAGGATGCATAGACCGTCTCCATGAAACGCTACGAGGCCTACGCCGCGCAGATTGCGGAGATGATTGCCACCGGGGCCCTGAAGCCCGGGGATCGGATACCAACGGTGCGCGACGCGGGGCGGCAGCAGGGCATCAGCCCGGCTACGGTCTTCCGCGCCTACTATCTGCTCGAATCGCGGGGCCTGATCGTTGCGCGGCCTCGCTCCGGCTATTACGTCAGCGCCTTGCCTGAACGGGTGCCGCCCCCGGTTGTTTCGCAGCCCTTGCAGCAATCGACAGCGGTCGAGAAAGCGGACCTGATCTATGAGGTGCTGGGTGCGGCCAAGCAGCCGCAGATCGTGCCCCTGGGCTCGGCGTTTCCCAGTGTCCGTCTGTTCCCGCTGGACAAGCTGGCGCGCTCGGTATCACGCGGCATGCGTGCGTTCGATCCTGGTCGCGTGGTCGCGGACCTGTCGCCGGGCAACGCGGAGTTGCGTCGCCTGATCGCTCTGCGTTACCGCATCGATGGCCTGCGCGTGTCGGCCGACGAGATCGTGGTCACCGACGGTGCGATGGAGGCGCTGAATCTGTGTCTGCTGGCAGTGACCAAACCGGGCGATGCGGTGATCCTGGAATCGCCGACCTTCTATGGCGCATTGCAGGCGCTGGAGCGCTTGCACCTGCGCGCGATCGAGATTCCGACAGATCCGCTCAGTGGCATCGATCTGCAGGCACTGGCGACGGTGCTGCGGCGGCAGCGTCCCGCCGCCTGCTGGTTGATGCCGAGCTTCCAGAACCCCCTGGGCAGCCTGATGCCGGAGTCGCGCAAGGCGGAGCTGGTGCAATTGCTGGCCGAGCATGAGGTGCCGTTGATCGAGGACGATGTCTACGGCGATCTGTACTACGCCGCGCAGCGGCCGCGACCGGCAAAGGCCTTCGACCAGCAGGGACTGGTGTTGCACTGCTCCTCGTTCTCGAAATCACTGGCGCCGGGGTACCGCATCGGCTGGGTGGCGCCGGGACGTTATGTCCGTCAGTTGCAGCGCCTGAAGCTGGGCACCACCTTGTCGGCGGCGATGCCGTCGCAAGTGGCCCTGGCGGATTACCTGTCCGGCAGCGGTTTCGATCCGCATCTGCGACGTCTGCGTGAGCGACTGGCGGAGCAACGTGATGCGATGGCCGCGGCCGTTGCCGAGTTCTTCCCCAAAGGCACGCGCGCCACGCGACCGGAAGGAGGGTACTTCATGTGGCTGGAGCTGCCGCGCAACATCGACACGCTGTCGCTGCATCGGCAGGCACTGCGCAAGGGCATCAGCATCGCGCCTGGCGCGCTGTTTTCGGCGCGCAACGATTTTGCGCACTGCCTGCGCCTGAACTATGGCCATCCGGATGACCGGCGCGTCAATCGCGCCCTGCGCACCTTGGGGCAACTCGCCGCTGCATTGCAGCGTTAGCCGCCAGCGGAAGTACCCAGGTGCAGCGTCAGCCGTACCAGCCCGTAGAGCACGCCGGAGAAGGCGGCGCTCAGAATCAGCCCGACGATCAGGAAATGCACGGGCTTGCCGTGAGTGAAATCGCGGCGGCGGTTGCGCGAGCTCTGGACGCCGAAGAAGGCGGCGCAGACGCTCTTGAACGCGGTCCCCAGAGAATGCGGTGCCTCGGTTGATGCGCGGTGCGGGGCCGTACGGTGCTGCTGGTTCATGTGATGCTCCTGTTGGCAGGCCGCCGCACTGTGTCGCACCGTGACGAGGGCGGTAAGGCTCAGATCCGGCACAAAAGTACGGATCAGTCCGCAACTGATCCGCTTTTTTTTGATGGAACTGAATCTTGAGCGGCACAGCACGGAGCGTCACCATGGACGGCAGCCTCTTCCCTGAACGACCGCTTGCGCACGTCAGCCGGATCCGGAGGGGCACAATACACGCGGTGATGGTGACAACAGGATGGGTTTCGACATGCGATCGATGCGATTGCGGCTTCTTTTGGCGGGCTGCGCGCTGCTGTCCTTCGGCGGTGCCGCCGCGGCTGCGCCGACGGCGTCCGTCGCAAACGACTTCGAGGACAAGGTCCTCGCCTGCGCAGCCTGCCACGGCACCCAGGGGCGCTCCGATAGCGAGAGCTACTATCCGTCGATTGCCGGCAAGCCCGCAGGCTATCTCTATCATCAGTTCATCAATTTCCGCGACGGTCGCCGCCAGAATGTGGTGATGCGCGACATGTTCGCGTACATGTCCGACGACTATCTGCGCAAGATCGCGGACTACTACGCGCAGCAGGATGCCTCGACTGCCAGCAGCGCCGCGCCGGTCTCCGCGGCCGATCTGGAGCGGGGCCGTCAGCTGACCGAGCACGGCGATCCGGCGCATGGCATTCCCGCGTGCTCCGCCTGCCATGGCGCGGAACTGGCTGGCGTGAAGCCGGCGGTGCCGGGCCTGCTGGGGCTCAACATGGAGTACCTGAGTGCACAGATGGGCGCCTGGCAAACCGGCACACGGCATGCGGCCAGCCCCGATTGCATGGCGGCGGTCGCCAAAAAGTTGACGACGACGGATATCGTGGCGGTCAGCGCCTGGTTGGCCACGCGCCCGCGCCCGCAACATTACGCCCCCGCGGAAACACCACCTGCGCAGTGGCCCCTGGAATGCGGAGGTGTGCAGTGAGCCGCGCGATGAAAGCGCTGGGCTGGATACTGGTAGTGCTGTTGCTGCTCGCGCTGCTGTGGTTTGCGCAAGCGTTCCATCAATCGGAGCGCGATCTCGGCAACGGTGGGCCGGCAAGCGCTGCCACAGTCTCGTTGGCGCAGGGCGAGTACCTGACCCGCGCCGGCAATTGCTACGGCTGCCACACCGTGCCCGGCGATGCGCCCTATGCCGGTGGGCGCGGTACGCCGACGCCGTTCGGCACGGTCTACAGCACCAATCTGACCCCCGACCCCGAAACCGGTATCGGCAACTGGAGCGCCGACGATTTCTGGCAGGCCGTGCATCTGGGCAAATCCAGGGATGGGCGCCGCCTGTATCCGGCGTTTCCGTATAACAGTTATACGCGGATGAGCCGCGCGGATGCCGATGCGATCTTCGCCTACCTGAAAAGTCAGTCGCCGGTGGTACGTGCGCCCACGCCCTCGGAACTCCGCTTTCCATACAACCAGCAGCTGGCGCTGATCGGCTGGCGCGCGTTGTTCTTCCGGCCGCAAAGCCACGTATCGGATACCACGCGCAGCGACAGCTGGAATCGCGGCTCGTATCTGGTACAGGGCCTGGGTCACTGCGATGCCTGCCACAGCCCGCGCAATGCACTGGGCGCCACCAGCGAAGCCGAGTTGCTGGCCGGTGGCCCGATCCCGATGCTGGGCTGGGACGCCTTGCCGCTGACCTTCGCGACCGATGATGTCGCGCAACGCGAGCGTGAAGGGCGGGAGCTGCGGCGCTTTCTGAAGAACGGCATCTCGCATCACGGCGCGGCTTCCGGGCCGATGGCGGAAGTGGTGTTCCAGAGTTTGCAGTACCTCAGCGACGACGACATCGGTGCGATGGTCGAGTACATGCAGTCGTTGCCGCGTGCGGCCGACGACGGCAACCGCCGTCGCCATGTTGCCGATCAGCGCAAGGCGACATTGATCAAGTCCGGTGCCTTGGTCTACAGCAAGCACTGCGCGGATTGTCACGGCGACAACGGCGAGGGCCGTGGTCTGGACTATCCGGCGCTGGCCGGCAATCGGGTGATCACCGCGCCGTCAGCCAACAACGTGATCCGCAATGTGCTGCTCGGTGGTTATCCGCCAACCACCGCGGGCAACCCCGAACCTTATGGCATGCCGCCGTACCTGCATCAGCTGTCCGATGACGAGATCGCCGCCGTCGTGACCTATGTGCGAAATAGCTGGGGCAATACCGCGTCGGCGGTGTCCGGCTCGGACGTGCACAAGGTGCGCTGAGCCCGCCCGGGACTTGGGCTTTCCGGCGGGTGGCCTGTCGGAGTGGCCTGAGTCCCGAGCTGTTTATTTAAGTGCTGACGGTGATCAGCACTTGCTCGCGCGTACCCGCGCCAGCTTGCTTGCCGGCGAGCGTCCAAGTTCGCCGTTGATCCAGCACGCGGTGTCAGTCAGTGCATCGAGATCGATGCCGGTCTGCAGGCCCAGCCCGTGCAGCAGGTAGACCAGATCTTCGGTCGCGAGATTGCCGCTGGCGCCCTGTGCATAGGGGCAGCCGCCGAGGCCGGCGACGGACGCGTCGACCACGCGCACACCGGCTTCGAGGCAGGCGTAGACGTTGGCCAGGGCCTGGCCGTAGGTATCGTGGAAATGCACGGCGAGTTTTTCCATCGGCACTTCCGCGGCGCAGGCCTCCAGCATCTGTCGCGCCTTGCCGGCGGTGCCGACGCCGATGGTGTCGCCCAGCGAGATTTCATCGCAACCCATCTCGAACAGCGCACGCGTGACCCGCACCACATCCGCCAAGGGCACCTCACCCTGATATGGGCAGCCGAGCACGCAGGAGACGTAACTGCGCACCCACAGACCCTGCGCTTTGGCCTGTTCGACCACCGGTTGCAGGCGTACTAGCGACTCCGCGATATCGCAATTGATGTTCTTGCGGTTGAACGCATCGGAGGCGGCGGTGAAGACCGCGATCTCGCGCACCTGCGCCGCCAGTGCGCGCGCCAGTCCTTTTTCGTTGGGCACCAGCACCGGATAGCTGACACCGGGCTGGCGTCGCAGGCCGCGCAGCACTTCTTCGGCGTCGGCCAGCTGCGGCACCCATTTCGGGCTGACGAAGCTGGTGGCTTCGACCACCGGCACGCCAGCCGCGGCGAGCCGTTCGATCAGCTGCAGCTTGGTGGCTGCAGGAACCAGCTTCGCTTCGTTCTGCAGCCCGTCGCGCGGGCCGACATCGACGACACGGATCGCGCGCGCACTCATCAGACCTTCTCCTCGAAATCGACCAGCGCCGCGCCTTCCTTCACTTGATCGCCTACGGCGTAAAGGAATGCGTTGACGGTGCCGGTGGCCGGTGCGGAAACGGTGTGTTCCATCTTCATCGCTTCCAGCACCAAGAGCGGCGTGCCCTTGTCGACACGGCTGCCGGGTTCGACCAGCAACGCCACGACCTTGCCCGGCATCGGCGATTGCAGACCGCCGCCGTGCTCGTTGCTGTCCTGCGCGGCATAGGCCAGCGGATCGATATGCAGGAACTGATGCACGCGACCATCGACAAACAGATGCAGCCTGCCATTGTCGCGGACCGCGGTTGCGGTGATCCGCTGGCCGTCGATCTCTGCGCGCAGCTGACCATCGGCCGCCAGCGTGCCGTGCGCGTTGACTGCATGACTGCCGTAGCGCAGATGAAAACCGTCGCCGTCATATTCGACCTGCAGCGTGTGCTCGCTGTCACCGCGGCGCAGGATCAGCGGTCGCTCCTTGCTGCCGTTGAGCCGCCAGCCATCGCTCGCCTGCCACGGCGAAAACGCGGTGGACGCAGCGGGGCGGCGCTCGCTCAGCAACACCGCCAGCGCTGCGAGCTGCCAGGCCAATGCCGGTGCTTCCTGCCGCTCCGGGAACAGGCTGGCGTGTTCGCGTTCGATCAGTCCGGTGTCGAAATCGTTGCCGGTGAAGGCCGGGTGCGCGACCAGGCGCCCGAGGAATTCGACGTTGCTGGTCACACCGACGATGCGGTACTCGGCCAGCGCGCGGCGCATGCGTTGCAGTGCGCGGCTGCGCGAACGGTCCCAGACGATCAGCTTGGCGATCATCGGATCGTAGTACGGCGTGATCTCGTCGCCCTGCTCGACACCCGTGTCGATCCGCACATACGGCGACTCCTGCGGTGCCGCGAGCTTGCTCAGATGTCCGATCGACGGCAGGAAGCCCTTGTCGGCATCCTCGGCGTAGATCCGCGCTTCGATCGCATGACCATCGATCGTCAGTTCTTCCTGGCGCTTCGGCAGCGGTTCGCCGGCGGCAACACGCAGCTGCCATTCCACCAGATCGAGTCCGGTGATCATCTCGGTGACCGGATGCTCGACCTGCAGCCGCGTGTTCATTTCCATGAAATAGAACTGGCCGTCGCGATCGGCGATGAACTCGACGGTGCCGGCACCGACATAGCTGACCGCACGCGCGGCTTCGACCGCGGCCTGACCCATCGCGGCGCGGCGTTCCGCACTCATGCCGGGGGCAGGTGCTTCTTCCAGGACCTTCTGGTGACGGCGCTGCACCGAGCAATCGCGCTCGAACAGATGCACCACCTGACCGTGGCGGTCGCCGAACACCTGGATCTCGATGTGCCGCGGACGCAGCAGATATTTCTCGACCAGCACCCTGGCGTCGCCGAAGCTGGCGGCGGCCTCGCGCTGACACGAGCTGAGGCGCTCGACGAAATCCTCGCTGCGCTCGACCACGCGCATGCCCTTGCCGCCGCCGCCGGCGCTGGCCTTGATCAGCACCGGATATCCGATGCGGTCGGCCTGCTGCCGCAGGAACTCGGGTTCCTGCTGGTCGCCGTGATAGCCGGGCACCAGCGGCACGCCGGCCTGTTCCATCAGCGCCTTGGCGGCGGATTTCGAGCCCATTGCACGAATCGCGGTGGTCGGCGGGCCGATGAACACGATGCCGGCCTGCGCACAGGCTTCGGCAAACTCCGCGTTCTCGGACAGGAAACCGTAACCGGGGTGTACCGCCTGTGCGCCGCTGCGCTTTGCAGCCTCGAGGATGCGCTCGGCGAGCAGATAGCTTTCACGCGCCGGCGCGGCGCCGATATGGATCGCTTCATCGGCCAGGCGCACGTGGCGCGCATCGGCATCTGCGTCGGAATAGACCGCGACGGTGCGCACGCCGAGACGGCGGCAGGTCTTGATGATGCGGCAGGCGATCTCGCCGCGATTGGCGATCAGGATCTTGTCGAACAGTGTTGTTGCAGCGGAATTCATGGCAGAGGTCATGGCGGCGCTCACATGCGGAACACGCCGAACTCGGTCGGCTCGATGGCAGCATTCAGCGAGGCCGACAGCGCCAGGCCCAGCAGACGGCGCGTCTGTGCCGGATCGACGATGCCGTCGTCCCACAGCCGCGCGCTGGCGTAGTACGGATGACCCTGCGCCTCGAACTGTTCGCGGATCGGGTTCTTGAACGCGACTTCGTCCTCGTCGGCCCAGGTCTTGCCCTTGGCTTCGAGGCCATCGCGGCGCACGCGCGCCAGCACGCTGGCGGCCTGCTCGCCGCCCATCACCGAGATCCGCGCGTTGGGCCACATCCACATGAAGCGTGGCGAATAGGCGCGACCGCACATGCCGTAGTTGCCGGCGCCGAAGGAGCCGCCGATGACCACGGTGAACTTCGGCACCTTGGCGCAGGCCACCGCGGTGACCATCTTCGCGCCGTGGCGCGCGATGCCTTCGTTCTCGTACTTGCGACCGACCATGAAGCCGGTGATGTTCTGCAGGAACAGCAGCGGAATGCCGCGCTTGGCGCACAGCTCGACGAAATGCGCGCCCTTGACCGCCGATTCCGAGAACAGGATGCCGTTGTTGGCGACGATCCCGATCGGCATGCCCTGGATATGGGCGAAGCCGGTGATCAGCGTGGTGCCGAAGCGCGCCTTGAACTCATCGAAGCGCGAGCCGTCGACGATGCGCGCAATCACTTCGCGGATATCGAAGGGCTTGCGGGTATCGGTCGGGATCACGCCGTACAGCTCTTCCGCTGCGTAGAGCGGCTCTTCCGGGGCCTGCGTCTGCAGCTGGCCGAGCTTGCGCCAGTTGAGGTTGGCGACGATGCGGCGCACCTGCGCCAGCGCGTGATGATCGTTCTCGGCGAAATGGTCGGCCACGCCGGACAGACGCGTATGCACATCGGCGCCGCCCAGGTCCTCGGCGCTGACGTCTTCTCCGGTCGCGGCTTTCACCAGCGGCGGGCCGCCGAGGAAGATCGTGCCCTGATTCTTGACGATCACGGTCTCGTCGGACATCGCCGGCACATAGGCGCCGCCAGCGGTGCAGGAGCCCATCACGCAAGCGATCTGCGGGATGCCCTGCGCCGACAGATTGGCCTGGTTGAAAAAGATGCGACCGAAATGATCGCGATCCGGAAACACATCGTCCTGCATCGGCAGGAACGCGCCACCGGAGTCCACCAGATAGACGCAGGGCAGGCGGTTCTGTTGCGCGATCTCCTGCGCCCGCAGATGCTTCTTCACCGTCAGCGGGTAGTAGCTGCCGCCTTTCACCGTGGCATCGTTGGCCACGATCATGCATTCAGTGCCTTCGATGCTGCCGATGCCGGCCACCACGCCGGCGCAGGGCACTTCGTCGCCGTACATGCCGTGGGCGGCCAGCGGCGCGATCTCCAGGAACGGCGTGCCCGGATCGAGCAACGCGCCGATGCGCTCGCGCACCAACAGCTTGCCGCGGGCGGTGTGCTTGCTGCGCGCGGCCTCACTGCCACCGAGTGCGATCCTTGCCGCCTGCGCGCGCAGGTCGTCGACCAGCCCCTGCATCGCAGCGGCATTGGCGCGGAATGCGGCGTCGTCGGTACGCAGCTGCGATTTGAGGACGGTCATGGCGGAACTCAGTGGCTCTGGTTGAACAGTTCGCGGCCGATCAGCATGCGGCGAATCTCGGAAGTCCCGGCGCCGATCTCGTAGAGCTTGGCGTCGCGCCACAGGCGGCCGGCGGCATACTCGTTGATGTAGCCGTTGCCGCCCAGGGTCTGGATCGCCTGTCCCGCCATCCAGGTGGCCTTCTCGGCGGAGTACAGGATTGCGCCGGCCGCGTCCTTGCGCGTGGTCTCGCCACGGTCGCAGGCCTTGGCCACCGCATACACATACGCACGGCAGGCATTGAAGCCAACGTACATGTCGGCGAGCTTGCCCTGCATCAGCTGGAATTCGCCGATCGCCTGGCCGAACTGCTTGCGCTCATGCACGTACGGCACCACCACGTCGAGGCTGGCGGCCATCAGGCCCAGCGGTCCGCCGGACAGCACCAGACGTTCGTAGTCGAGCCCCGACATCAGCACGTTGACACCGCGGCCGACGGCGCCGAGCACGTTCTCTTCCGGCACTTCGCAATCCTGGAACACCAGTTCGCAGGTGTTGGAGCCGCGCATGCCGAGCTTGTCCAGCTTCTGCGCAGTGGAGAAACCCGCGTAGCCCTTTTCGACGATGAATGCGGTGATGCCGCGCGGCCCGGCATTGACGTCAGTCTTGGCGTACACGATCAGCGTATCCGCATCCGGCCCGTTGGTGATCCACATCTTGTTGCCGTTGAGCACATAGCGGTCGCCGCGCTTGTCCGCGCGCAGCTTCATGCTGACCACGTCGGAACCGGCGCCGGGTTCGCTCATCGCCAGCGCGCCGACGTGCTCGCCGGAGATCAGCTTCGGCAGGTACTTCAGCTTCTGCGCATGCGTACCGTTCTTGCTCAGCTGGTTCACGCACAGATTCGAATGCGCGCCGTACGACAGGCCGATCGAGCCGGACGCCCGGGAGATTTCCTCCATCGCCACGACGTGCGCCAGATAGCCCATCGGCGTGCCGCCGTACTGTTCCTCGGCGGTCAGGCCGAGCACGCCGAGGTCGCCGAGCTTGCGCCACAGCGACAGCGGGAACGCGTTGTCGTGATCGGTCTGTGCCGCGATCGGGGCGATCTCGCGCAGCGCGAATTCGCGAACCGCGGAACGCAGCGCATCGACGTCTTCACCGAGGTCGAAGTTGAAGGAGCTGAACGACATGGAGTCTTCCTGATAGAGCCAAACCGGAGGCACCAGATCTGGCCGTCGAGACGGAGGACCGGTACCGGGATGAAGGCATCCTAGAGCAAAATTCCAGAAAAGTGAACATAAATTCATTTCTTGAGTCTAGAATCATTTCATGGCAGGTGCGTGCCCGGTTGCCGCATGGGCTGCCACGCGGCGAGCGCGACGCTAAGATGCGGCGCAACACCGGCCGCAAGCGCGGCGCAGCCGCTACAAGCGAACAGGGAGTTGGGCGACAGGGATGGCGTATCGACGTTCACCACTGATGGAAGAGCGGCTGGCGAGCAATCGCGAGCGCATTCTCGTGGCCGCGCGCAAGCTGGTCTCCGAAGGGGGCTTTCGCGAAGCGCAGATCGCTGCAGTGGCGAACGAGGCCGGCGTTTCCACCGGCACCATCTATCGCTATTTCCCATCCAAGGCTGAGCTGTTCGTCGAGGTGCTGACCGCGGCGGTGCAGTACGAGATCGAGATCCTCGATCAGATTGCCAAGGGGCCGGGCAGCGCGCGCGAGCGCCTGCAGGCTGCGGTGGCGTCGTTCACGCGGCGTGCGCTGGCGGGGCCTTATCTGGCCTATGCGTTCATCGCCGAACCGGCGGAGCCCGAGGTCGATGCCGCCCGTATCCGTTGCCGCAAGCAGTTCGGCGATGTGTTCATCAACATCCTGCGTGACGGCGTCGCCGCCGACGAGTTTCCGGAACAGGATCTCGATGCCAGCGCCGCCTGTATCGTCGGTGCGTATACCGAAGCGCTGGTCGGCCCCATCGGACCGTCGCGACGGGGCAACAGGAACAAGGAAGCGCTGATTGCATCGATCAGCCGCTTCTGTGTACGGGCAGTGAGTCGCGACGCGGGGGATTAAGGCGCGCGCTTGCGCCACAATGGCGGTCCCCCCGCAAGGAGTTCCGCCGATGTCCCAGGTCCGAATCCGCAAGCTGCTGGTCGCCAATCGTGGCGAGATCGCGATCCGCGTGATGCGCGCCGCAGACGAGATGGGCATCCGCACCGTAGCGATCTATGCGCACGAGGATCGCTTTGCGCTGCACCGCTTCAAGGCGGACGAAAGCTATCGGGTGGGCAAGGGGCAGAAGCCGATCGCGGCGTATCTGGATATCGCCGACATCGTGCGCGTGGCTTTGGAGGCCGGCGTCGACGCGATTCACCCGGGCTACGGATTCCTGTCGGAGAACCCCGCGTTTGCCGAGGCCTGCATACAAGCCGGAATCAGGTTCATCGGACCGCAGCCGCGTGTGCTGCGTGCCCTGGGCGACAAGGTCGCCGCGCGCGCTGCCGCTGAAGCGGCGCAGGTACCGGTGTTGCCGGCTTCTGCAGCTTTGCCGTACGACCTTGATGAGTGTCGCGCGCTGGTGGCGAAGGTCGGCTATCCGGTGATGATGAAAGCCAGCTGGGGCGGCGGCGGTCGCGGCATGCGCGTGATCGCGTCGGAAGCGGAGCTGGCATCGCAGATGGAAGCCGCGCGCAGCGAGTCCAAGGCGGCGTTCGGCAATGACGAGGTCTATGTCGAGAAACTGGTGCAGCGCGCGCGCCATGTCGAGGTGCAGGTGCTGGGCGACACCTACGGCAACCTGATCCACCTTTACGAGCGTGACTGCTCGGTGCAGCGCCGCAACCAGAAAGTGGTCGAGCGCGCGCCGGCGCCGTATCTGTCGGCGGAGCAGCGGCAGAGCTTGTGCGATGCGGCCCTGCGCCTGTGCCGTCAGGTCAATTATTCGCATGCCGGCACCGTCGAATTCCTGATGGACGCCGACACCGGGCTGTTCTATTTCATCGAAGTGAACCCGCGCATCCAGGTCGAGCACACGGTGACCGAGGAGGTGACCGGCGTCGATCTGGTCAAGAGCCAGATCCGCGTCACCGAAGGCGCGCGTATCGGCGATCCGCCGCATGACAACATCCCCGGCTTGCCGACCCAGGACGAAGTGCAGCTCGACGGCCACGCCCTGCAGTGTCGGGTCACCACCGAGGACCCGGAAAACGGGTTCACACCGGACTACGGTCGCCTGCTGGCCTATCGCAGCCCGGCCGGCCTGGGCGTGCGCCTCGATGGCGGCACTTCGTACGCCGGTGCGGTGATCACGCCGTACTACGATTCGCTACTGGTCAAGGTCACCACCTGGGCCCCGACCTCCGGCGATGCGATTGCGCGCATGGACCGCTCGCTGCGCGAATTCCGCATCCGCGGCCTGTCGACCAATCTGCAGTTCCTCGAGAACGTGATCCTGCATCCGCTGTTCAAGAGCGGCGAATGCACCACGCGGTTCATTGATTCCACGCCGGAGCTGTTCCAGTTCACCCCGCGCCGTGATCGCGCTACGCGCCTGCTGCGCTTTGTCGGCAACGTGATCGTCAACGGCAATCCGGAAATGAAGGGACGGCAAGCGCCGCAACTGCCGCTGCCGGAACCGCTGCTGCCAGCCTGCGACCTGAAGCAGGCACCGCCACGTGGCTTGCGTGATGAGCTGAAGGCCCGCGGCGCCGAGGGATTTGCGCAATGGATCAAGGCGCAGCCGCAGGTGCTGCTGACCGACACCAGCATGCGCGATGCGCACCAGTCGCTGTTCGCCACGCGCATGCGCACGCGCGACATGACCACCATCGCGCCGTACTACGCGCGCATGCTGCCACAGCTGCTCTCGCTGGAATGCTGGGGCGGCGCCACCTTTGACGTGGCATTGCGCTTTCTGAAGGAAGATCCCTGGGAGCGTCTGGCGCAGTTGCGCACCGCGGTGCCGAACATTCCGTTGCAGATGCTGCTGCGGTCGGCCAACGCGGTCGGCTATACCAACTACGCCGACAACGTGGTGCAGTATTTCGTGCAGCAGGCGGCAGCCAACGGCATCGACATCTTCCGCGTGTTCGATTCGCTGAACAGCGTCGACAACATGCGCGTGGCGATGGATGCGGTGATCGCCTCCGGCGCGGTGTGCGAGGGCACGATCTGCTACACCGGCGATCTGTTCGATACCAGCCGCAGCAAGTACAACCTGCGCTATTACCTGCAGATGGCCCGGGATCTGGAGAAGGCCGGCGCCCATATTCTTGGCATCAAGGACATGGCCGGCGTCTGCAAGCCGCGCGCCGCGCGTGAACTGGTGCATGCGCTGAAGCAGGAAATCGGCCTGCCGATCCATTTCCACATGCATGACACCAGCGGCATTGCCGCCGCCAGCGTGCTCGCCGCGATCGATGCCGGCTGCGATGCCGTCGACGGTGCGCTCGACAGTCTGTCGGGGCTGACCTCGCAACCCAATCTCGGCGCGATGGCGGCGGCGCTGTCCGGCGCGGAACGTGATCCCGGCATCGATCTCGAAGCAATGCAGCGGCTGTCGGATTACTGGGAAGGCGTGCGCCGCTACTACGCGCCGTTCGAGGCGGACATCCGCTCCGGCACGGCCGACGTCTATCGCCACGAGATGCCCGGTGGCCAGTACACCAACCTGCGCGAGCAGGCGCGCAGCCTCGGTCTGGAGTCGCGCTGGGCCGACGTGTCGCGCGCCTACGCCGACGTGAATCGCCTGTTCGGCGACATCGTCAAGGTCACGCCCACCTCGAAGGTGGTCGGCGACATGGCGCTGTTCATGGTCTCCAACAATCTGACGCCGGAACAGGTACAGGATCCGGCACATGCCGTGGATTTCCCGGCCTCAGTAGTGTCGCTGTTCCGTGGTGAGCTGGGCTTGCCGCCGGGCGGCTGGCCACAGGCGTTGCAGAAGAAAATCCTCAAGGGCGCCGTGCCCTTGAGCGAGCGACCCGGCAAGAGCCTGCCGCCGGTGGATCTGGAAGCCACCCGCGCGGACGCGGCCAAGGCGCTGGGCATGGAGCTGACGGATACCGATCTGGCCTCGTACCTGATGTATCCCAAGGTCTATACCGAGTACATCGAGCACCAGCGCGCCTATGGCAATGTCAGTGCGCTGCCGACGGTCAATTTCTTCTACGGACTCAACGAGCAGGAAGAGATCAGCGTCGATATCGATCGCGGCAAGACCCTGGTGATCCGACTGCAGGGGCGCAGCGATGTCGAAGAGGAAGGCACTGCCAAGTTGTTCTACGAACTCAACGGCCAGCCGCGCATGGTGCGCGTGCCCAAGGCTGGCAGCACCGCGGCTGTTACCGCGCGTCCGAAGGCGGAGGAGCGGCATCCCGATCAGGTCGGCGCGCCGATGCCCGGCATGGTGGCGCGTGTGGCGTTCAAGGCTGGCGACAACGTGCAGAAGGGCGATGCCCTGTTGGTGCTCGAAGCGATGAAGATGGAAACGGTGATCGCGGCGCCGCGGAATGGGCGGATCAAGCAGGTGTTGGTGCAGGCGGGGACGGTGGTGGAGGCGCGGGAGTTGTTGGTGGTGTTTGAGCCGGCGTAGTTCTGGCTGGGGTTCTGTTGCTTAGGGGGCGGCTGGCGGCTGCGCGGAACTGCCGTTGCTGCTGCTCGACCTGTGTGTTCCGCGCCTGTCGGCGCGGGCGTACTTTTCTTTGCTTGTGCAAAGAAAAGTAGC
>JBEBWZ010000043.1:0-22999 GCA_040391865.1 Solimonas flava | reverse complement strand
GATCGTCCACGTCTACAACGCGGTGGCGCCGATCATGCGCCGCGTGGTGTTCAACCTGGACCAGGACGCGGTGCTGGAGCTGGCGGTCTCGCACATCAAGCTGGCGCGCGAGCTGGCCGAGCAGCGGCCGGAAACCGATTGGCGCTTCGAGTATTCGCCGGAGATGTTCTCCGGCACGGAGCTGGAGTTCTCCAAGCGCGTGGTCGATGCCGTGGTCGATGCCATCGGCGCGACGCGCGAGAAGCCGATCATCATCAATCTGCCGGCCACGGTCGAACACTCGACGCCCAACATCTTTGCCGACATGGTGGAATGGATGTGCCGCAATGTCGCCAGGCGCGAAGCGATCATCATGTCGATCCATCCGCACAACGATCGCGGCACCGGCATTGCCGCCGGCGAGTTCGCGCTGATGGCCGGCGCCGATCGCATGGAAGGCTGCCTGTTCGGCAACGGCGAGCGCACCGGCAATTTCGACGTGGTTAACCTGGCGCTGAACCTGTACACCCAGGGCGTCGATCCGGGCCTGGATTTTTCCGACATCGATGCGGTGCGCCGCACGGTCGAGTACTGCAACCAGTTGCCGGTCCATCCGCGCCATCCGTATGTCGGCGATCTGGTGTTCACCTCGTTCTCGGGCTCGCACCAGGACGCGATCAAGAAAGCTTTCTCCGCGCGCCGTGAAGGCGATATCTGGGAAATGCCGTATCTGCCGATCGACCCCAAGGACCTGGGCCGCAGCTACGAAGCGGTGATCCGCGTCAATTCGCAGTCCGGCAAGGGTGGCATCGCCTACCTGTTGGAGAACGAATACGGCCTGGTGTTGCCGCGCCGCCTGCAGATCGAGTTCAGCCAGGTGGTGCAGACGGTGATGGACGAGAGCGGCAAGGAACAGAGCGCCGCCGACATCTGGAATATTTTCCAGGCCGAGTATCTGCAGGCGCAGCAGCCGTATGCGTATGTCGCGCACCATCTGGTCGAAGACTCCGCCCGCAGCGAGGTCGAGTTGAACACCGAGATCACGGTGGCTGGCCGCAGCCAGAAACTGTCGGGACGCGGCAACGGTCCGATCGATGCCTTCATCTCCGGTCTTTCCGGCCTGCTGGGCCACAAGGTGACGGTGCAGGACTATCACGAGCACGCGATCGGCGCCGGTGCCGATGCCGCGGCCGTGACCTACATCGAACTGCAGGTGGCGGGCGGCAAGACCCTGTTTGGCGCCGGCCGCGATCCCAACATCGTCACCGCGTCGCTGAAGGCGATTCTTTCCGGCATCAATCGTCATCTGGCGCAGACGGCGGTGGCGCAGGCATCCTGATCCCTATGCATCCGGATCTGAGCTGATTGAGGCGGTGGCGCTTGCGCCACCGCTTTTTTCGGTCATGGAGAACCCCAGACGATGGACGATATCCGCACACTGTTGACTCAACCCTGGGCCGAGATGGCACTCGGACTGTCGTTGCTGTTGCTGCTGGCGGTGCTGGCGGACCTGCTGGTGCGCCGCGTGATGTTGCGGATTGCCACGGTGCTGACGCGCAGAACCGCGTGGCAATGGGACGACGCTTTCGTCAGGCATGGCGTGCTGCGCTGGCTGGGGCATGTGATGCCGGCGCTGGTGATCTATCTCGGAATCGCGCTGGTGCCGGCGATCCCCGAAGCGGTAACGGTGGTGGTGCGCAATGTCGCACGGGCCAGTATCGCGCTGTGCGTGCTGCTTGCGCTCAGTGCAATGCTGTCGGCGATCGAGGCTCTGTACCGCGACAGCCAGCGCGGTCGCGAACGGTCGATCAAGGCGCCGATCCAGTTGCTGAAGATCGTGCTGTTCGTGATCGGTGCGGTACTGATTTTCGCGACGCTGATCGATCGCCAGCCCTTGCTGCTGCTCTCGGGCCTCGGCGCGATGTCGGCGGTGCTGATGCTGGTGTTCAAGGACACGCTGCTGGGCTTCGTGGCCGGAATCCAGCTGACCTCGAACGACATGCTGCGGGTCGGCGACTGGATCGAGATGCCCACCGCCGGTGCCGATGGCGACGTGATCGATATCGCCCTGCATACGGTGAAGGTGCAGAACTGGGACAAGACCATCACCACGATCCCGACCTGGCGTCTGATCGATTCCTCGTTCAAGAACTGGCGCGGTATGCGCGAATGGGGAGGGCGCCGGATCAAGCGTTCGCTGGTGCTCGACAGCAGCAGCGTGCGCTTTCTCAGCGACGAGGAAACCGCGGCCCTGAGCCGTTTCCATCTGCTGAGCGATTACCTGCAGGCAAAACGCGATGAGCTGCAACGGTGGAACCGTGAGCTGGGTGATCCCGGCAAGGTGCCGGTCAACCAGCGGCGCCTGACCAACGTCGGCACCTTCCGCGCCTATGCCAGCGCGTATCTGAAGGTGCATCCGGAAATCAACAGCCAGATGATGTGCATGGTGCGGCAGCTGGCGTCGGGGCCGGAAGGCCTGCCGCTGGAGATCTACTGCTTTACCGCGACCACTGCCTGGGTCGATTACGAGCGCATCCAGGCGGATATCTTCGACCATCTGATCGCGATCCTGCCGGAGTTCGGGCTGGGCCTGTACCAGCAGCCGGGCGGTGGCGATCTGCGCCGCGTCCTGGGGCAGGCGCGCGCGCTGGACGCCGGTACAATGCCGCCATGAACAACCCCCGCCGCAAACGCTATTTGAAGGCGCTCGGTATCGACGTCTGGCGGCAGCGTGGGGCGACGGTGGCGGTGGCGGTGGATGAGCCTGTCGAGGTGACCGCCGAGGTGGTTCAGGAAGCAACGCAACTCAGGCCCGTCGCTGCGCCGAAAGCGGCCGCGGCGGGCGCGCCGCGGCGCCAGTCGCCGACACCCGCCATGGCCGAGCCGGTGGTGGTGGCTGCCGCGATCGAGCGGCCGCCGGTTCCTGCCGATTGGGAAGGCTTGCGTGCAATGGTCAAGGACTGCACGGCCTGCAAGCTGTGCACCACCCGCACCCAGACGGTGTTCGGCGTGGGCCATCAGACGGCGCCGCTGATGATCGTCGGTGAAGGGCCGGGAGCCGACGAGGATGCGCAGGGGGAGCCGTTTGTCGGCCGTGCCGGCAAGCTGCTCGATGAAATGCTGGCGGCCATCGGCCGCTCACGCAATGAACCGGACGCAGCACGGGCCGTGTTCATTGCCAACGTCGTCAAATGCCGTCCACCCGGCAACCGCGATCCGGAAGCGGATGAGGTCGAGGCCTGCCGGCCGTATCTGGATCGCCAGATCGAGCGGGTCCAGCCCAAGCTGATCGTGGCGCTCGGGCGCGTGGCCGCGCAGCGTTTGCTGAGCACCGACGCGCCGCTGTCGCGCCTGCGCGGGCCGCTGTATCACTACGGTCCGGACAAGACGCCGCTGCTGGTCACCTATCATCCGGCTTACCTGCTACGCAGCCCGCGTGAAAAGGCCAAGAGCTGGGACGATCTGAAGAAGATTCATCGCCATCTGGTGCAATCGGCGTGAGTGCGCAGCCGCAGGCGCTATGGCGGCTGCACGCAATGCATCCGGCCCATCTGTCGCAGGTGCTGGAGATCGAGCGGCAGACCTACGAGTTTCCCTGGAGCGAAGGCGTCTTCGAGGACTGTCTGCGCGTTGGCTACAGTGCCTGGGTCCTGACCAATACGCTGGGAGAGGTACTGGGGTACGCGCTGATGAGCATGGCCGTCGGCGAGGCCCATGTGCTCAACATCTGCGTGGCGCCGGAGCAGCGTCGCCAGGGGATGGCGCGTTTTCTGATGCGCCATCTGCTGATGATTGCGCGCGCCGCCGACGTCACCCTGATGCTGCTGGAAGTGCGGCGCTCCAACCGCGGTGGCCAGCGGTTGTACGAGGAACTGGGTTTCCGCAAGCTGGGTGAGCGCAAGGCCTATTATCCGGCGCGTGAAGGGCGCGAGGATGCGCTGGTGCTGGGACTTGATCTGTAGTCGAGCCATTCCCCGATTCTTCTAGTCATCCGGTGGCCCCATGACGCCGCACCGCCGTAACCAGATTTCCTGGGCTTTCTACGACTGGGGCAACTCCGCCTTCGCCACCACGGTGATGGCCGGGTTCTTTCCGATCTTTTTCAACCAGTACTGGGCGGCCGAGGTCGCGCCGGAAACGCAGACGCTGTATCAGGGCATTACCGCGACCGTCGCCAGTCTGGTGGTGATGCTGCTGGCGCCGTGGCTGGGTGCGGTGGCCGACCGGCGCGGCGCGAAGAAGAGCTTCCTGCTTGGTTTCACCCTGATCGGCGTGATTGCGACCGCGGCGCTGTATCTGGTGGGCAAGGGGCAATGGGGTTGGGCGATCGCGCTGTCGATCCTGGGGCGCATCGGTTTCTTCGGCGGCTTGTCGTTCTACGATTCATTGCTGCTGAACGTCGCGCGCCCGGAGGAGAGCGATCGGGTGTCGGCGCTGGGCTATGGTCTTGGCTATCTCGGCGGCGGCCTGCTGTTCGCGCTCAACGTCGGCATGGCACTGCAGCCGCAGATGTTCGGGTTGTCCGACGCCGCGCTGGCCACGCGGATCGCATTCGTGATGGTGGCGGTGTGGTGGCTGGTGTTCTCGCTGCCGCTGTTCCGCTTCGTGCCCGAGGGCGCACCGCGACCCGGACAATCGGGCTGGGCGGAGTTGCTGAAGACGTTGCGCGATCTGCGCGGCATGCGCCCGGTGTGGATGTTCCTGCTGGCGTACTGGCTGTATATCGACGGGGTCGACACGATCATCGTGATGGCGGTCGATTTCGGCATGAAGCTGGGTTTCCCGTCCGACAGCCTGATCGTCGCACTGTTGCTGGTGCAGTTCATCGGGTTTCCGGCGGCGCTGCTGTTCGGTTGGCTCGGTGAGCGCTTTGGCACCCGCCAGGCCATCTTCGTGGCGCTGGCGATCTATATCGGCGTGACCCTGTGGGCGTATTTCCTGCAGACGGTGACGCAGTTCTATCTGATGGCTGCCGCGATCGGCTGTGTGCAGGGCGGTATCCAGTCGCTGTCGCGTTCGTACTATGCACGCCTGATCCCGGCGGAGAAGGCCGGCGAGTTCTTCGGCTTCTACAACATGCTCGGCAAATTCGCGGCGGTGCTGGGGCCGCTGGTGGTCGGCGTCACTGCGCAACTCAGCGGCAGTCCGCGGCTGGCGATCCTGTCGCTGCTGCTGTTCTTCATCGCCGGCGGCATCCTGCTGACGCGGGTGCGCGATCCCTTGCACGCCGGTTCGGCCGGCTGATCTGCTCGATGAGCGCGGTGAGCCACGGTGGCGATAACGTGGCTAGCGAAGATCTCTTCGACCTGCTCAAGCCCGCGCGCGTCTATCGCACAAGGCACCCGACACCCGCTGTATCAAGGGTGGGTGTGTTCGAATGCGGCGTAGACGCGCGAGGCGAGTGTTGGCGTTTTCCTCCCTTTCAGGACGGTTTGTGATTTCCGGGTAAACCTCTAGCCAGGTCGTCATGGTTTTCGGACTCGATGCGATCTCGGTGGGGCCGGATACGTCACTCAGCGCAGCGGGTTTCAAGTGCGGCTGGCGATCACCTCGCTTGCGCTGTGTTCCCCGGATGCGATGGCGCCATCGATGTAGCCGGCCCAGCGCGTGGCGCTTTCGGTGCCGGCCCAATGGATGCGGCCGCAGCGAGCGCGCAATGCAGGGCCGCAGGTAGTTAGCGTGCCGGGCACGGTGATGCCGGCGTACCCACCCAGGCTCCACGGATCGGAGATCCAGTCCTTGTCGACATACCCGATCGGTGTCGCGGCTTCGGCGCCGAAGTAACGCTGCAGGGACTGCACGGCGGCATCGCGGCGCGTCGATTCCTCCGCGCCGGCGAGGGCTCGACTGTGCCCGCCGTCGAAGAAGCCGACGAGAAATCCGCGTGAGCTTCCAGGCGGTGTGGCGTCGGCGACGGGGCCGAACGGACCCCGGTCGCTGATGACCTCACCCGAGAATCCCTGCTCGCGCCAGAACGGACGCTCGTAAGCCACCAGCGCCTTGATCACCGAGCCCATCGGCATGCGTGCATGCAACTGCAGGCGTGCCGCCGGCAATTCCGGCTGGAAATCGATGCGTGCGGCCAACGCCGGGGCGAGGGCAACGATGAGCCGCGATGCATGCACCTCGCCCGTGCGGTGACGGATCAACACGCCGGATTCGGACTGCTCGACCGCGTGCACCGGCGCACTCAGCGTCAGTGCGCCCTGCGGCAGGCGTGCCGCCAGGCCTTGTGCAAACTGGAAGGCGCCGCCCTTCACCCGGTATCGCTGCGCGCCATCACCCCGGGCCTCGACCTGCGTCTCGATGGTTCCCGCCGACGCGACATAGGTCAGCACGTTGAGCAGGGACACCTCGTGGGGTTCGCAGGTGTAGAGGGCGCGGGTGACGATCTGCATCAGCGTGCGTGCGTCGCGCGTGTGCAGCGTGCGCTGCAGCCATTCGTGCATCGTCATCCGGTCCCAGGTCGCAGCATTGGCGGCGGCCCAGGGCGCCGCCGGGTCGATGCTGCGTGCCGCCTGGTTGAGGCGTTTCATGGCCCACGCCGCGTCCAGCAGGGCGAGGAGCGACATGGGTGGCACCGTGCCGCGGTAGCTGCGCAGCTTGCCGCCGATGTCCATCAGGCGTTTCCCGTCGGCGTACTGCTCGTAGACCTCCAGGCCCAGCTCCTTGCACAGTGCCAGTGCACGGGTCTGGCCGGCGCCCAGCCATTGGCCGCCGAGGTCGACGGCCTCGCCGCAGAGCACGCTTCCGGTCGTGCGGCCGCCAACCCGGTCGCGTGCTTCGAGTACGCGCACGCGCAGCCCGCGCTCCGTCAGCCGTTGTGCTGCGCGCAATCCGGCGACGCCGGCACCGATGACGCAGACGTCGACGTGTTCCTGGCCGCTCATTACCCGGCCCCGTTGGGTCGCAGAACGGCGACGCCCGCCAGATTCGCTGTCATCATGAAGCCCTCGATAATATGTATACGCGTATACAATATTTCACATGAAGCGATCAGATGCCAAGTCCCGGGGCCGTCCACGCCAGGCGGACACCGATGAAAGCCAGATGAGGGGCCGCATCGTGGCCGCGGCGCGGGAGCTGTTCCTGCGCGATGGCGTGGAGGCCGTGTCGATGCGCAATCTCGCCAGCGAGGTGGGCTGTTCACCGATGTGGCTGTATCGCTATTTCGGCAACAAGCAGGAAATCCTGTCGCAGGTCTGGGATGTGTTCTTCGACGAGCTCTTTGCCCGCCTGACGCGGATCAGGGCGGCATCTCCCAGGGCGTACCTGGAGGAACTGGCGTTCGGCTACTTCGACTACTGGATGGAGTATCCGGACCGTTTCATGATCGTGTTCCTGCAGAAGGACCTGGTGCCGGGCGGTACCCGGAACTACGTGGAGGCATCCGATGCCGTCGGGCGCTTCGAGCTCTTCATCCGCGTGGTGGAAGACGCGAAGGCGAAGGGCGAGATCGGCGGGCCGGATGCCGGCGAGATTGCCCGGGGCCTGCTGTGCGTGGTGCAGGGTCTGGCGCTGAATTTCATCACCATTCCCGAGTACGCCTGGGGCGACACCCGCTCACTCAGCCGCCTGACGGTGAGGAGCTACCTGTCAGGACTGGCATCGCACGACGGTTGATCATTGCGCCGAGCGGTGTACAAAAAAGAAACCGCGGCGGATCTGGTCGGGGAGGCGAAGATGGGCCGGTTCAGCGCTTTGATGGAGGCGCGTCATGAAGGGGGTTCCTTCAATCTCCGCCACCTCGCGAGCGGCTGAAACAGCACCGATCTCGAAGCAGTGCGGGGAGCCTCGCGCTGCCAGCATTGCCATCACAGCGTGGGGGTAGTGGTGCGGCGCACGCCTGAACGGGATCACTCCCTTGCGCGCCGGTTCAGTCGTCCGAGGCCGGTTCCACCGCAAAGTTGTCCGGCGTATGCGCGCCGACGCTGCGATAGAACGCGAACACCGGCTTCATGTCGCGCTGCCAGTCGCCACTGGGCTTGAACAGCATCGATGCGCCGACTTCCTTGCGCCGGTAGTCGATGTAGGCCACCAGCACCGGTATCTGGGCACCATGTGCGATGTGGTAGAAGCCGCGCTTCCACTGCTCGCGGCGCGACCGTGTTCCTTCCGGTGCGATCGCCAGCACCATGCGCGGCGTGCGGGCAAAGGTGTCGACGGTCTGCTGCACCACGCCACCCGGCGCGGAGCGATCGACCGGATAGCCACCGAGATAGCGGAAAAAACGACCTTTCCAGCCCTCGAACAAGGTGTGCTTGCCGATGAAATTGATCCGCACCTGCAGGCGCAGGATCGCGGCCATGCCGAACACGAAATCCCAATTCGAGGTATGCGGCGCGGCAATCACCACCATCTGCGGCAGGTCGGGAATGCGCACGTTGACGCGCCAGCCGAAGGCGCGCAGCACCGCCCAGCCGACGGCCAGACGAAAGCGGCTGGGCCAGCGGGGTATCGAGTCCCCGATCTCGATCTGGTCTTTCATGTTCAGGCAATCCGTCGTTGGCCGGGCGAGGAGCGCGCCTCGTGCCCTGCCGCAATTATCCATGACCGCACGCCAGATACGGCAACGCCCCCGCCAACAGCTGGCGGGGGCGTCGATTGCCGGAGCGTTCGCGGCGGCTGGACCGTATCAGCAGACGCCTTGGGCGAGCATCGCGTCGGCGATCTTGACGAAGCCGGCGATGTTGGCGCCGTCGACGTAGTTGATGCTGTCGTCCTTGCGGCGGCCGTGGCGCACGCAGTTTTCATGGATGTCTTTCATGATCACGTGCAGGCGCTGGTCGACCTCGGCGTGATGCCAGGACAGGCGCAAGGCGTTCTGCGACATTTCCAGACCCGAGGTGGCGACGCCGCCGGCGTTGCTGGCCTTGCCGGGCGCGTAGAGCGTGCCGGCAGAGAGGAACGCATCGACGGCTTCCAGCGTCGAGGGCATGTTGGCGCCTTCGGCGACGCAGCGCACGCCGTTCTTGATCAGCGTCGCGGCGTCGTTGCCGTCCAGTTCGTTCTGGGTCGCGCAGGGCAGTGCGATGTCGACCGGGATATGCCAGGGGCGCTTGCCGGTTTCGTACTGCAGCTTGAACTGTGCGGCGAACTCGGAGAGGCGGCCGCGACGGACGTTCTTCAGTTCCATAAGTTCGCGCAGCTTCTCGACGCTGAAGCCGTCCGGGTCATAGACCGTGCCGTTGGAATCCGACAGTGTCAGGACCTTGGCACCGAGGTCGATGGCCTTTTCCGCGGCGTACTGCGCGACGTTGCCGGAACCGGAAATCGAGACGCGCATGCCGTCGAAGCTGCGCTGGCTGCGGCGCAGCATCTCTTCGGCGAAATACACCGTGCCGTAGCCGGTGGCCTCGGGGCGCATCAGGCTGCCGCCGTAGGCCAGGCCCTTGCCGGTGAACACGCAGGAGGCGTCGTTGGTCAGCTTTTTCATCATGCCGGCCATGAAGCCGACCTCACGCGCACCGACGCCGATATCGCCGGCCGGCACATCGGTGTTCGGGCCAAGGTGGCGATGCAGTTCCAGCATCAGCGCCTGACAGAAGCGCATCACTTCACCGTCGCTCTTGCCCTTGGGATCGAAATCGGAGCCGCCCTTGCCGCCGCCCATGGGCAGCGTGGTCAGCGCGTTCTTGAAGGTCTGCTCGAACGCGAGGAACTTCAGGATCGAAAGATTGACCGACGGATGGAAGCGCATGCCGCCCTTGTAAGGGCCGATCGCCGAGCTGTGCTGGATGCGCCAGCCGCGGTTGACCTGGGTCTCGCCGCGGTCATCGACCCAGGAGATGCGGAACTGCAGGACGCGTTCCGGTTCGATCAGGCGATCCAGCAGGCCATGGCGGCTGTATTGCGGATTCTGGGCAATGAACGGCCACAGGCTGATCATCACTTCCTTGGCGGCTTGCAGGAACTCCGGTTGCTGTGGGTCACGCGCGGTGACCATGGACAGAAACGCTTCGAGATTGGCGTATTTCAACGGCGGCTCCTTGGACAATTTAAAGACTCCTGCAAGCACAGCGCAGGCGAACGCGACGCGCTGAATGCGCACGTTCCTCGGGCGTCAGATGGATGCTGGAGGGCGGGGGCCGTACTCACTGCAATGGCGGGATGGCGCAAAGACGATCCGCAATGCACCAAACAGGTGCCCCAGAGGGGAAAATGCTACCACCATTGACTTTTCCGAGCCAAGAAGCGGTGATGGCGATAGCGGGCAGTTTAAACGATATTGCCCTGAATTTTCGCTCTCCAAGGGCTTTTTCTCGGCTTTTACGTCCATTTTCCGAAGGCGCGTTGCGCCGTCGGCTTGCGCATTTCGATCCCTGCAGCCGGGATCTCAGCGACGCAGCTCGAGCTGTCGGATGGCGTCGGACAGTGCCTGAACAACCCCGGGGTCCGGGGCTTGCAGGTAGCGCTGCTGCAGGTAGAGCAACAGGACCCGGTCGATGGCGGCAGCCCATTCCGGGCGTGCCGCGCCGACCCTGGCAATGAAATCGCGTGGCCCCTCGTCAGTGCGCTGGGTAAAACCTTGCTTCCGCAGCTTGTCGCCAAGGCGGTGCCAGGCCCGCAGGATCGGATCATTGACCCGTGCCGGCGCGAACTGACGCAACAGCAGCAAGCCGACCAGGCTGAGCAAGGCGGTGCCGATCACGGTCAGCGCCAGCAGCATGCCGCGTAGATCGGTGATTCCGAAGCGCGCGAGAAACGCCTGCTGCAGTTCCGGGCCATAACCGAGCACCCAGCCGTTCCACTGCATGTTGACCCAGTCCCAGCGTGTCTCGAGATAGAAGCGCAAACGTGTGCGCGCCGACAGGTGCCCCGGCAGTCCCTCGCTGGCATCGAGTGCGGCTTCGAGGCCGGATTCGATCCGTGACGGCGAGATCGCCGCGGTCGGGTCGACGCGCACCCAGCCGCGGCCCTCCAGCCAGACTTCGCTCCAAGCATGCGCATCGGACTGGCGCACGACGTAGTAGGCGCCGATATCGTTGCGCACGCCGCCCTGATAGCCGGCCACCACGCGTGCGGGAACCCCTGCGGCACGCATCAGTACCGTGAACGCACTGGCGTAATGCTCACAGAAGCCGCGGCGGGTGTTGAATAGAAAATCATCGATGCTGTCGCGCCCCAGTACACTGGGGCGCAAGGTATAGGCGAAGTTTTCCTGGTTGAACCAGCGCAGTGCTGCGTCCACCCGTTGTGCCGGGTTCAGTCCCTGCGCGCGCCATGCCATCGCGTGCGCGATCGTGCGCGGGTTGTAGCCGGCAGGCAGTTGCAGGCCGCGTTGCAGCTCGCGTTCGCCGAGCGTGGTTTCGAACCGGTATTCGGGATAGGAGCGCAATGAATACTGCAGGCGCTCGTTCAGTGGCTTGGATGCCAGCAACTCGCCGTCGCGACCGAGTACCGCGCCGGTGGGGAAGCCGATGCGTGCCGGCATCTCGAGCGCAAACAGCCAGGACCTGCGATGCGGTTCCAGCGTCAGCGTGTAATCGATCGCCGTGCCGCTGAATTCGATTGCGGGGGCGGCGGTCTGCTGCGGGGGCATGCTTCTGCGCCAGGTGCGTCCGTCGAAACGATCGAGCACCGGGCCGCGCCAGTAGCGTGCGCCCGGTTCCGGCACGGCGCCATCGAATTCCACGCGGAATGCGATGTCCTCGGAGCGGATCAGTTCGGTGATGTCGCCGGGCGCCATCTGGTCGCTGAGGCCACTGCGTCCCGCGCTGGCTCCGGCATTGGCGGGAATACCCCATAGCGGGCCGGGAATGCGCGGAAACAGGACGAAGATCACCAGCATCAGCGGCAGTGCCTGCGCCACGATGGTGACGCTGGTGCGCAGCGTCTGCCGCGGCGGCAGCGCGCCGAGGTGCTGGCATTCGATCAGCAGCGCGGTAATGCAGACGGTGCTGAACAACAGGTAGCCGGCGGTCCACAATTCCTGCGATACCAGAAAATGGGTCACCAGCAGGAAGTACATCAGGAACACCATCACCATCACGTCGCGTCGTGCGCGCAGTTCCAGCAACTTCAGCGCCGCCATGACGCACAGCAGCGCGGTGCCGGCGGCCTGGCCGCTGACGCGCGTGTAGCTGAGATAGACCCCGACGAAGGTGGCGAGTGTCAGTGTGACCCGCAGCGCCTTCGGCGGTGCACGCCATTGCCGTGTGGCGCTGAGACCGCGCCAGACGATCAAGGCCGCGATCAGCAGGCTTTCCCAGAGTGGCAGCTGCAAGGCATGCGGCAGCAGGACCAGGGTCAGCACCACCAAGAGGCGCAGCAGGGTCGTCCGTGGCAGGTAATCGTTCATGCGGCGCCGCTGGTCTGGGGATGCAGCGCCAGGATCTTCAGGCAGTGGAACTGATGTGCTGCGCCGCGTGACGGAGGCAACTGCAGGCCCGGCATTTTCAGGCCGTAGCTGCGCTGCTCGGCTTCCGCGTCGAGCACCCAGCGCGTCAGTTGCGACAGCCGCGTTTCGGCATCCAGCGGTGCCAGCGCATCCCAGTCCAGCCACAGCTCCTGTTCCAGGGTTTCGGCGAACTGCTTGACCATCGGTGCCTGCAGCTTCGGCAGGCTTTTCCAGTGCACGCTGCGCAGGGCATCGCCACGCTGGTAGTTGCGCAGGCCCGCGAACTCGTCCTGGCCGCTGCGGGCGCTGCTGGCGTAACCGCCGTGGCCGTTGCTGCCGGGCGGGCTGATGCCGGCCGCTGCCGGTTGCGGAAACACGAGGCAGGCCATGTCCAGTTCAGCCCAGGTCCATGCATGGAACAGGCCGAGGGGATAATCGCTGTGCAGGCTGAAGACCCGCGCCGGCAGCCAGCCGCGGGTGCTTGCCGGCAGGCTCAGCCGCAGGCGCCGGCTTTCGCGTGCGGGCAGGTCCGCGTAAGTGGCCTGCGGTTCCGCTTTCGGCCAGCTTAGGCCCAGCGACCAGCGTGGTCGGGCTGCGGGATTGTCGACCAGCACTTCGAAGTGCGCGATCTCGCCAACGAACGCCGGTGCCGCATCGCCGATGCGCAACTGCAGATTGGCGAGATTGGCGTGCGTGTGATGCATGCACACCAGGCCGATGCCGGCGAGCAGGAAGGTCAGCAGGAAGATCATGCTGTTGCTGTAATTCATTGCGCCGAGCAGCATCACCACCAGCATCAGTCCGAAGCCGTAACCGAAGCGCGTCGGCAGGATGTAGACGCGGCCGCGACCGATCACCACCGGACCCGGTTGGCGTTTCACCCGCGCCAGGACCCAGGCGTCGATACGCGCCTGCGCCCAGCGCAGCGGATGGAGGAAGCGGCTTCCGGCTTCCGGTTGCCGCGAGCCAGCAGTGCGAGGTGTGTTCACTGTCGACGGACTGCGGGAGGAAACGGCCCTCTCACGGAATCGCCACCTGCGCGAGGATGTCCTGCGCGGTCAGCGTGCCGCCATCACGTTCGGAATGTGCGACCAGCCGATGGTTCACCACCGCTGCGAATACCGCCTGCACATCTTCGGGAATGACGCCGTTGCGGCCTTCGAGCAGCGCCCAGGCCTGCGCCGCACGACGTAGTGCGAGGCCGCCGCGGGGCGACAGGCCCTGGCGCAGGCCGGGAATCTCGCGGGTGCGTTGTACCAGCGCCAGGAGGTAATCGAGCAGTGCCGGCGCAGTCCGGACCTCCTTCACCTGCTGCTGCAGGGCCAGCATCTGCGCGCCATCGAGTACCGGCTGCAGGTCCGACAGCAGGTCCCGACGCTCGCGTTCCTGCAGCAGCGCGCGTTCCGCTTCCGGGTGCGGATAACCCAGCGAGATGCGCATCAGGAAGCGGTCTAGCTGCGATTCCGGCAGTGGAAACGTGCCGATCTGGTGCGCCGGGTTCTGGGTAGCGATCACGAAGAACGGTTGGGGTAGCGCACGCGTTTCGCCTTCGGCGGTGACCTGACGCTCCTGCATCGCCTCCAGCAGCGAGGACTGTGTTTTCGGACTGGCACGATTGACTTCGTCGGCGAGTACCAGTTGCGCGAAGATCGGCCCCGGATGAAAACGGAAGCTGCCATTCAGCGGTTCGTAGATCGAGACGCCGAGAATGTCCGCCGGCAGCAGATCGCTGGTGAACTGTACCCGCTGCATCTGCAATCCCAGAGCGCGTGCCAAGGCCAGCGCCAGGGTGGTCTTGCCGACCCCGGGAATGTCCTCGATCAGCAGGTGGCCACGAGCCATCAGGCAGGTCATCGCCAGCTTGAGCTGGGTTTCCTTGCCGAGAATGATCTGGTTCAACTGGGCCAGCGCCTGATTCAGGGGCGAAGTCATGCAGGATCCTGGAAGCGGGAACGGTAGGGGCCCGAGTGTAAACGGCTGACCTCGCATACGGACAAACGGTGGCGACCGCCCGTATCGGCGGATGGGAAATCCGGCTTCCTGCATTGCACCGCAGCAGGGGGTCGGCCACGATAGCCGGCATCAGCTTTCAGGAGGTCTTGTGGACCGTTACCAGCGTTCACTGATTCAGGACATGAAGCACGCCGCCGACTACGCCATGTGGCGCGGTGCGGCCGAAGAGCTTGATCGTCGCCAGGGTCTCGACGAGTGGAAGGCGGACGAGACTTCCGACGATTACGACTGGCGCCTGATCCGCTCGCGCCTGCGGCAGATCCGCCAATACCGCGAGGAAGGCGATATCGCCAAGCTGGTGCATCACCTGCGCCAGGGGTTGCACTGGAACCTTGGCAATACCGGCAATCCGCGGCTGTACAGCCAATGTCTGGTCGGCACCAAGCAATTGGTGCGCGACTACGTGCTGGAGGTGTCTTCCGCGCTGCAGGAAATCTGCGAGCTTGATGCCGGCGCCTATCCGCTGGCAGCCAAGCGGCGCTTCTTCGAGGAGCTCGCGCTCAGCTACGGCCGTTCTGCACTGATGCTGTCAGGCGGCGCGACGCTGGGCCTGTTTCACGTTGGCGTGGTCAAGGCGCTGTACCGGGAAAGCCTGGTGCCGGCGATCCTCTCCGGCTCCAGCGCGGGTGCGGTGGTCAGCGCGACGCTGGGTACGCGTGGCCCGGAGGAAGTCGAGCAACTGCTCGATCCGGAAGCGGCGTATTACCATTTCTGGCATGTGCTGGGATTGCGCGACATGATGCGCAGCCGCGCAGTGATGGACCAGAATCAGTTGCGCAAGGCGATTGCCGCCAACGTCAAGGACATGACTTTCGAGGAGGCGTATCAGCACTCCGGTCGTGTCACCAACATCACCGTGTCACCGGCTGGCGTCAATCAGCCTCCGCGATTGTTGAATCATCTGACGTTCCCGTATCTGTATGTCCGCGAGGCGGTGCTGGCGTCGTGCGCGGTACCGGTGCTGTTCCCGCCGGTGATGCTGATGACGCAGGACGAGTGCGGCGAACGCGTACCGTACATGCCGCTGCTGCGCTGGAACGACGGCTCGCTGAAATCCGATCTGCCGATCCTGAGGATGCGGCGCCTGCACAACGTCAATCACTTCATCGTCAGTCAGACCAATCCGCATGTGCTGCCGTTCGTCTCCCACAACGAGCCGGGCGAGCGTGGCCTGATCAACACCGTGCGCGACTTTGCGTATTCGTCGCTTCGTGCCCAGTCGAAAAGCGTGCTCGATCTGGCACGGCAGAACCTGCCGTTCTCCGGGGTGCGTCGCACGCTGGATGTGGCTTCGTCGATCCTCGACCAGGACTACCGCGGCAACATCAACATCCTGCCGGAGGTGAGCCTGTGGCGTTACGCCAATGTCACCAGCAATCCGAGCATGGAATCGATCAAGCGCTTCATGCTCGAAGGCGAGCGCGCAACCTGGCCGCGGATGGAAATGATCCGTAACCAGACGTTGATCAGCCACACGCTGGACGAATGCGTGCGCAAACTGGAGCGCGCGCCGGGCGTTGCCCGGACCCCTGAGGTTCCGCGCAAGCCGGAGCTCAAAGTGGTCCGCGATCGGAACGCAAGCTGAAACACGAAAAAGCCCCGTACATGCGGGGCTTTTTCGTGATTTACCGGAGCCGGCTCAAAGCTCGCGGATTCTGGCCTGCTGTGCCTGCAAGGCTTCGCGATCGTGGCGCTGCTTGTTCAGCAGATCGCGCACTTGCTGCTGCACATGCGGCGGTGCCTTGCCGAAGTTCTCGTTGCCGACCCGTGCTTCGGTCTTGGCCATGTCCGACTCCAGCTTGGCCAGCTGTTTGTCGAGGCGCGCCAATTCCGCTTCCTTGTCGATCAGTCCGGCCATCGGCACCAGCAGGCTCATCTGGCCCAGCAGTGCGGTTGCAGATTGCGGTGCGCTGTCGCCGCTCTCCAGCAGGCGCGGCGCTTCCACGCGTGCCAGGAACTGGATGCTGTCGTTCATGCGCGCGATGCGCTGGCGGTCGTCAGCAGAGGCGTTCTGCAACAACAGCGGCAGCGGCTTGCCCGGCGGGATGTCCATCTCGCCGCGAATCTGGCGCACGCCGAGGATGAAGGCCTTGAGCCATTCGATGTCGCTTTCGGCGGCCTCGTCGATCTTCTGCGGATTGGCGACCGGGTAGGGCTGCAGCATCAGTGTCGGCCCGCTCTTGCCGGCCAGCGGCGCAATGCGATGCCAGATCTCCTCGGTGACGAACGGCATCAGCGGATGCAGCAGGCGCAGGCTGGTTTCCAGCACGCGCACCAGCGTGCGACGGGTGCCGCGCTGCGCGGCTTCGTCGCCGTTCTGCAGCGCGGGCTTCGACAGTTCCAGGTACCAGTCGCAGTACTCGTTCCAGATGAACTGGTACAGGGCCTGTGCCAGCAGGTCGAAACGGTAGCCGGCGAAGTGGGCCGCGGCTTCCGTCTCCAGCTTCTGCAGTCGCGAGACGATCCAGCGGTCGGCTGCCGAGAGCGTGAACGGCAGGGTTTCATCCTGGCCGCAGTCCTTGTCCTCGGTGTTCATCAGCACGAAGCGTGCTGCATTCCAGATCTTGTTGCAGAAGTTTCGGTAGCCGGAGGCGCGCGCCGCATCGAAGCGGATGTCGCGGCCGGTGGACGCCAGTGCCAGGAAGGTGAAGCGCAGGGCGTCCACGCCGACGGCTTCGATGCCGGCGGGGAACTGGCGGCGCGTCGCGGCCTCGATCTTGGCGGCCATCTGCGGCTGCATCAGGCCGGTGGTGCGCTTCTTCACCAGGTCTTCGAGGCTGATGCCGTCGACCAGGTCCAGCGGGTCGAGCACGTTGCCCTTGGACTTGGACATCTTGTTGCCTTCGCTGTCGCGCACCAGGCCGGTGATGTACACCTCGCGGAACGGCACGTCGCCCATGAAGTGCAGGCCCATCATCGCCATGCGCGCGACCCAGAAGAAGATGATGTCGAAGCCGGTGACCAGCACGCTGCTTGGGTACCAGCGCTTGAGATCAGCGGCATTGGCATCCGGCCAGCCCAGGGTCGAGAACGGCCACAGCGCCGACGAGAACCAGGTGTCGAAGGTATCGCTGTCGCGGGTAAGTGTGATCTCGGCACTCAGGCCGTTCTTGCTGCGTGCCTCGGCTTCATCACGGCCGACATAGTAGTTGCCCGCCTCGTCATGCCAGGCCGGGACTTGATGGCCCCACCAGAGATTGCGCGAGATGCACCAGTCCTGGATGTTGTTGAGCCACTGGTCGTAAGTGTTGACCCAGTTTTCCGGCACGAAGCGCATCTGGCCGTCCTTGACCGCCTTCAGCGCGCGTTCGGCCAAGCCCTTCATGTCGACGAACCACTGGTCGGTGAGGAAGGGCTCGACCACCACCCCGGTGCGGTCGCCACGCGGCACCATCAGCTTGTGGTCGTCGATCTTCTCGACCAGGCCGAGTTTTTCCAGGTCTTCGACCACGCGCTTGCGCGCGTCGTAGCGATCAAGGCCACGGTAGGCGGCGGGCGCTTCATCGTTGATGTGCGCGGTGGGCGTGAACACATTGATCAGCGGCAACTGGTGCCGCTGGCCCATCGCGTAGTCGTTGAAGTCGTGCGCAGGCGTGATCTTGACCACGCCGGTGCCGAACTCGCGGTCGACGTAGTCGTCGCCGATCACCGGGATCTCGCGCTCGCACAGCGGCAGCTTCACGGTCTTGCCGATCAGGTGGCGGTAGCGCTCGTCTTCGGGATGCACCGCGACGGCGGTGTCGCCCAGCATGGTTTCCGGGCGCGTGGTGGCCACCACCAGCTGCCCCGAGCCGTCGGCCAGGGGATAACGGAAATGCCAGAGCTTGCCGTTCTCTTCCTTGCTCTCGACCTCCAGGTCCGAGATCGCGGTGAGCAGCACCGGGTCCCAGTTGACCAGGCGCTTGCCGCGGTAGATCAGTCCCTGCTCGTGCAGTTTCACGAACTCTTCGGTGACCGCGGTGTTCAGCGCCGGGTCCATGGTGAAGCGCTCGCGGGTCCAGTCCACCGAGTTGCCCATGCGGCGAATCTGGTGGGTGATGGTGCCGCCGGAGTATTCCTTCCACTCCCAGACCTTCTCGACAAAGGCTTCGCGGCCGAGATCGGTGCGCTTGATGCCCTGCGCCGCCAACTGGCGCTCAACCACCATCTGGGTGGCGATGCCGGCGTGATCGGTGCCGGGCAGCCACAGCGTGTCGCAGCCGCGCATGCGGTGGTAGCGCGTCAGCGCGTCCATCACCGAATGCTGGAAAGCATGCCCCATGTGCAGGGTGCCGGTGACGTTCGGCGGTGGGATCATGATGCTGTAGGGCGCCAGCTCGGCGCGGTCGACGCCGCGCAGCTGCGCGACCGTTTCCGGGGTGTAGTAGCCGTTCTTTTCCCAGGCTTCGCCCCAACGGGCTTCGATACTGCTGGGGTCGAAAGTCTTGTCCATGGCGTCTTCGCTAGAGGGCTGCACAGCCCACCGGGGCGAGCTGCAGGAAAATGAGGATGCGAATTGTAACCGCAGCGGCTGCACTCGCCGCTGCTTGCCATAAGTCCCGGAGCGGCGCGAGGCCTACTTTGCGGCGCGTAGCCGCCAGCCGCCGCTGCCGTTCTGCTCGTAGGTTTTCAGTTCATAACCGCGGTCGCGGTAGAACTTGAAGCGTTCGCGCGACTTGTTGCGGCCAACCGGGTCGCCCGCGACGATTTCGAGCACACGCTCGAAACGGCTGAAACATTCCGGGACTTCCAGGCCGAGATTGATCAGCGCACCGTGGTGGGAGGCCGGCGGCTCGTCACTGCCGATCAGTACCTGCGGCAATGGTGCCTCCAGCGGTTGATCGCGATGGCGCTCATGGGCGATGAAGCTGCCCTGGCGAAAGCTCCACAGTGCGGTGTCGAAGCTGTCCGCCAGGCCCGGATCGGGTGTGTGCACATAGACCATCAATCCGGCCTGCACGGCTTTATCGCAAAGCTTGCAGGCCGTGAGCATGGCGCCCTCGGCGGCAGCGGCGTTCTCGGGAAGGATGTAGAAATCGATGCGGGTCATGCGCGGGGCGGGCTTGCGGAGAAGACGACACCCCGAGTGTAGCCCGGCTGTTCCGCAGACGGCGGGGTCCGCCCAGGATGCGGACACAAAAAAGCCGCATCGGAAATCGATGCGGCCGTAGCAAGCGCCAAGGGCAACTTCAGCGCTTGTTGCGCTCCGCCTTGTCCTTGGCCTCACCCATTTTCTCCTGGGCGGCCCCCACAGCGCGGTCCTTCAGGCCTTCGGCCTGCAGGCTGCGGTTGCCGGTCACGGATCCGACCTTGCCTTTGACTTCACCTATGACCTGCTTGGCCTTGCCTTTGATGGTGTCCTTGTTCATGCGATAGCTCCTGTATGTTGGGGGGCGTGGCGGTGCATCACTGCGCCGCCACTGACGGGAAAGGTCGAGCGCTTAATGCTTGCCGGTTTTCAGGCCGCTATCGTTGACACTCTTCACGCCTTCGATGTTCTTCGCGATATCGACGGCACGTTGGTGCTCGGACGCGGACGCGGCGGTTCCGGACAGGGAGACCACACCGGCCTTGGTATCAACGGTGATTTGCGTGCCGGACGTCTGTGCGTCGGCCAACAGAGCAGACTTCACCTTGGTGGTGATCCAGGTGTCGTCGATCGCGACACCGGCCTTCTCGGCCGTGTTTTCGGCCTTGGCAGCCATCTCGTCTACGGCACTGGGGGCGCTGATGCGGTTATCGACGCCGGTGACTTCCGGAACATTGCGGGCCAGTTCCTCGGCAGCGGATTTTGCGTCGGCGCTGGCCGTCGTGCCGGTGAGCGTGACCACGCCATTGTTGGTTTCCACCGAGATGCCGGCCGCACTGGTGCGGCTGTCGGAGGCGAGACGCGTTTTGACCTTGGCGGTGATGCCGGTGTCGTTCAGTGCGGCGCCGAGATCGGCACTTTCCTTCGGCGAGGTGGCCGCGGCGGAATCGGACATCTGACCGTCGGGACGCTTGTCGCAGGCAGCCAGGCCCAGCGTCAGCGTCAAGCCGGCGAGGGTCAGGATGCGCGTCGTACTAAGCAGTTTGTTCATAAGTGAATCTCCGGGGGATTTGAGGAAGAGCAAGCTCGGGAGCGAAGTCGATCAAGGCGTCGGGCGGCGACGACCGAGTACCAGCGACACCACGAACATCACCAGGAATACAAAGAACAGAATCTTGGCGATGCCGGCGGCGGTACCGGCAATGCCGCCAAATCCCAGGACGCCAGCGATCAAAGCCACGACTAAAAATACGAGTGCGTAATAAAGCATGATGTTCTCCGGTGAGCCCGCTTGGATGGCGGCCTTGGGTTTTGACTGCGCGACAGTTATAGGGCAGCAGAAATGAATAGCTGGTGAATGGCCGCAAGCAACAAAAAAGCCGCCATCGCGAACGATGGCGGCTTTTGATGCGCTACTTCCAGTGAGAATTGTGCTCAGTCGTCGCTGTGTTTCGCAGCAACATTCAACAGATATTGGGTCAGCAACGGCACCGGACGGCCGGTGGCTTTTTTACCGCTCCAGGCGGTGCCGGCGATATCGAGATGTGCCCACTTCATCTTGCGGGTGAAACGATGCAGGAAGGTCGCGCCAATGATGGCGCCGGCTTCACGACCGCCCCGCGTGGCGATGTTGGCGACATCGGCAAAATCGCTGCGCAGGTTCTCGTCGTACTCGGCCCATAGCGGCAGCTCCCAGGCGCGGTCGCCAACCTGTTCGCCCGCATTCAGCAGCGCGCGCCCGAGCGCGGAGTGATTGCTGAACAAGCCGGTGGCCACGCTGCCCAGCGCAACGACGCAAGCGCCGGTCAGCGTGGCCATGTCGATGCACAGGCTGGGTTCGTAATGTTGTTCGACATAGGTGAGGGCGTCGCAAAGAATCAGGCGGCCTTCGGCGTCGGTGTTCAGCACTTCGATGGTGATGCCAGCCATGCTGGTAACAATATCGCCGGGCTTGAGCGCGAGTCCGTCCGGCAGGTTTTCACTGGCCGGAACCACACCGACCACGTTCAGCGGCAGCTTCAGCTGCGCAATGGCGGCCAGGGTGCCGAACACCGAAGCGCCGCCGCACATGTCGAACTTCATCTCGTCCATCTGCGCCGACGGCTTGATCGAGATACCGCCAGCGTCGAAGGTCAGCCCCTTGCCCACGAGGGCAATCGGCTTTTCATTCTTCGGGCCGTGCAGGTACTCCATGACGATCAGCTTCGGCGGTTGGCGCGAGCCCTTTGCGACCGACAGCAACGCGCCCATGCCGAGCTTTTCCATGTCGGTCTGTTCCAGCACCTTGGTCTTGATCGGATAGGTCTGCGCCAGCGTGCGCGCCTGCTCGGCAAGGTAGGTCGGCGTGCAGATATTGCCCGGCAGATTGCTCAGATCCTTGGCCAGCTTGACGCCGGTGCTGATCGCCAGGGCCTCGGCCATGCCGCGTTCGCCGGCCGGCAGATCGGAGCGGCGGGGCACGTCGAAGGTATAACGGTCCAGCTTGTAGCTGGGAAGATCCTCGCGCGCGCGCGCGCCACGGCATTGATCAAAGCGGTAGCAGATGTCCTCGGTGACGGTGATCGCCTGTGCCACCTTCCATTGGTAATCGCGGTTCTTGAGAGACAGGTGCGTCAGATAGGAAACCGCATCGATGGCACCGGTGGCGCGCAGGGCACGGGTCGCGGCGCCGTTGGCTTTGCGGAACGCGGCTTCGTCGAAATTGCGCTCCTTGCCCAGCCCGACCAGCAGGACGCGGTCGGCAAAGGTACCGGGGACGTTATGCAGTACTACCGTGGTGCCGAGCTTGCCGTCCATGTCGCCGCGGCGCATCACGCTGCCAATGACACCTTCACTGGCCTTGTCGAGGGTTTCGGCTGCGTCCGTCGGACTGCGGCGATCGAAAATGCCGACCACCACGCAGGCGACGCGCTGCTTTTCCGGATTTCCGCTTTTTACGAAATATTCCATGTGTTGTCCTTCAAGTCTGCTGGCCGACGCATACCTCGCATAAAGTCGCGTGCGCGCCAAGAAATAGCTACCCGCGGAATGAGCAATTAGTGCCGGATTTTAGGCACTTGCTGGGGGGGCAGGTATGGAGGCCTGCATTTTAACGCGTTGCCGCTGTTTGACCAAGAGCTGGTCGACAAAGGGTGCAGTTTGGCCGAGAAATCTTGAGCATCCCGGGCGAATGGCACGAACTTCGGCAAGTTTGCCCTCTCTCCGACCCGGCATAATGGCGGGCGTTCACTCGAAATTGACAAGATGAAGCAAGGTACCCTCGATCGTTACCTGTTGCGCGAGGCCGGTGGCGCCTGGCTGGCGGTGACGATCATTCTGCTGGCGATCATGCTGTCGACCCGCTTTGCCCGGTTTCTGGCGCAGGCGGCGGCCGGGGAACTGCCGCGTGAACTGCTGTTTCAGGTGGTGGCGCTGTCCAGCCTGCAGTATCTGGTGATCCTGATTCCGGTGTCCCTGCTGCTGGCGATCATGCTGGCGCTCGGGCGTCTCTATAAGGACAGCGAGATCGCGGCCATGACCGGCTGCGGCGTCGGCATGGGGCGGATGTACCGGCCGTTCCTGTTGCTGGGGGCGATGCTGGCGTTGCTGACCGCGGCGCTCGCGTTCCAGGTCGGACCCTGGGCCGGACGCACCGCGGATTATCTGGTGAAGAACGCGGC
>JBEBWZ010000042.1:0-24152 GCA_040391865.1 Solimonas flava | reverse complement strand
TGGCAGTGACCGCCTTCCTCGCACACCGGGCAGTCGTGCGGGTGGTTGGTCATCATGAACTCGACCACCGCTTCGCGGAACAGCTTGGCCTCGTCGTCGGCAATCGAGATGTAGGTGCCATCGGAGGCCGGCGTCATGCAAGACATGACGATGCGCCCGGTGGTGTCGTTCTCGTCGCGATAGGCCTTGACCGCACATTGACGGCAGGCGCCGACGCTGCCCAGCGCCGGATGCCAGCAGAAGTACGGAATATCGAGGCCCAGCGACAAACAGGCTTGCAACAGGTTGTCAGCCCCGTCGACCGCGTACTGCTTGCCGTCTACATGAATCGTTGCCATGAGATATCTATCGCGTAGCGATGCCAATGTCCCTCGCCCACACCGCGGGAGAGGGGGAGGCCGCACGCAGCGCGTGCGGTGGGGTGAGGGCGCGCGCGGCGCGAACGCGCATCATGCGACCACCTTCACAGCAGGCGCCGAACCCGCCAGCCCGGCTTCGAACTCGGAACGGAAGAACTTCAATGCCGACTGCAGCGGCTCCATCGCACCCGGCGCATGCGCGCAGAAGGTGCGTCCGGGGCCCAGCAGCCGCGTCAGGCTTTCAAGGCGCGCGATGTCTTCCGGCTGACCGGCGCCCTGCTCCAGCGCCTTCAGCAGGCGCACGCTCCACGGCAGACCATCGCGGCACGGCGTGCACCAGCCACAGGATTCGCGGGCGAAGAATTCTTCGAGGTTGCGCACCACCGAGACCATGTTCTGCTTGTCGTCGACCACGGTCAGCAGACCGGTGCCCATGCGCGAACCGGCGCGCGCGATGGTATCGAAATCCATCGCCAGATCGAGATGCTCGGGCAACAGGAAATCGGTCGACGCGCCGCCCGGCAGCCAGGCCTTCAGCTTCAGGCCATCCTTCATGCCGCCGCCGTGCTCTTCGAGAATCTCGCGCGCGCTGGTGCCGATCGGCAATTCGAACACGCCGGTGCGCTTGGCGCGGCCGGAGACGCCGTAGAGCTTGGTGCCGCCGTCCTGGGACTTGCCCTGGCTCAGGCCCTTGAACCACTCCGCACCGTTATTCACGATGTGCGGCACGTTGCACAGCGACTCGACGTTGTTGACGACGGTCGGCTTGCCCCAGAGCCCGGAAATCTGCGGGAACGGCGGCTTGGCGCGCGGATTGGCGCGCCGGCCTTCCAGCGAATTGATCAGCGCGGTTTCTTCGCCGCAGATATAGCGACCGGCGCCGGTGTGCACGTACAGCTCGTGATCCCAGCCGGAGCCGAGGATGTTCTTGCCCAGCAGGCCGGCAGCGCGCGCTTCCGCGATCGCCTTGTTCAGACGCTCGGCCGCGACGACGTACTCGCCACGCAGAAAGATGTAGCCGGTGCAGGCCTTGATCGCGTAGGCCGCGACGATCATCGCCTCCACCATCTGGTGCGGCGCGCCCTCCATCAGCAGGCGGTCCTTGAAGGTGCCGGGCTCCATCTCGTCGGCGTTGCAGACCAGATACTTGGGGCCGGCATCGGCGCCCATCGGCACCAGGCTCCACTTCACCCCGGTGGGAAAGCCCGCACCACCGCGACCGCGCAGATTGGCGTCCTTGACCGAGGTCTGGACGTCCTGCGGCTGCATCCGGGTAATGGCCTTGCGTGCCGCGACATAACCGCCACTGGCTTCATACGCCTTGAGATCCATCGGCTGCGCAACATTGACGCGCGCCAACAGCGGCGTCACCAGCAGCTGCTGTTCGAGGCTCATGCGTAGCTCCCCAGGATCCGGTCCAGCGACTGCGGCGTCAGCTCGACATGCAGATCGTCGTCGATCATCAGCGTCGGCCCCTTGTCGCAGGCGCCCAGGCAGCAGATCGGCAGCAGCGTGAAACGATCATCCGGCGTGGTCTCGCCGTAGCCGATGCCCAGCTTCTGCTCGAGCGCGACCTTGATTTCGTCGTAGCCGGTCAGGAAGCAGGAGATGCTGTCGCAGACCTTGATCACATGCCGGCCCACCGGCTGGCGGAAGATCAGGTTGTAGAACGTGGCCACGCCTTCGAGATCGGCCGCGGTGATGCCGATCATCGCCGCCAGCGGCGCGATCGCTTCATCCGGCACCCAGCCACGGCGCTTCTGCACCGCTTTCAGCGCATCGATGCTGGCGGCACGGCCGTCGGGATAGTGCGTCAGCGCATGTTCGATGTCGTGACGTTCTTCGTCGGACAGCACGAACGCCGCCATCGCCGGCTTGACCGGTGCGGGCTTGCTCAGCAGGTCCGCCAGCTTGATCACGGTTTCTTGGACAGGTTTGGTCATGTCAGCGATCCACGTCGGCCATCACGAAATCGATGGACGCGATGTAGGCGATGAGGTCCGGCACCATCTCGCCCTTGATCGCAGCGGGGATCTGCTGCAGATGCGGGAACGAAGGCGTGCGGATACGCGTGCGATAGCTGCTGGTGCTGCCATCGCTGATCAGGTGGTAGCTGTTGATGCCCTTGGTCGCTTCGATCATCTGCGACGATTCGCCCGGCGGCATCACCGGCCCCCAGGACACGCCCAGGAAGTGCGGAATCAGGGTGTCGATATCCTTCAGCGTGCGGTCCTTCGGCGGCGGCGTGGTCAGCGGGTGATCCGCCTTGTACGGGCCCGAGGGCATGTTCTCGAGGCACTGCTTGATGATGCGGATCGACTGCCGCATCTCCTCGACACGCACCACGCAACGGTCGTAGGTATCGCCGTTGACCGCGGTCGGCACTTCAAAATCGAAGTTCTCGTAGCCCGAATACGGCCGCGCCTTGCGCAGGTCGTAATCGCAGCCGGTGGCGCGCAGACCGGCGCCGGTGACACCCCATTCGATCGCATCCTGCGTGGTGTACGCGGCGACGCCGCGGGTACGCGAGATCAGGATGCTGTTCTCCAGCGCCGCCTTCTGGTACTCGTCGAGCCGCTTCGGGAAGTACTCCACGAACTCGCGCACCAGACGGTCCCAGCCCTGCGGCAGATCATGCGCGACACCGCCGATGCGGAACCACGCCGGATGCATGCGGAAGCCGGTGATCGCTTCGATGACGTCGTAGGCCTTCTGGCGGTCGACGAACATGAAGAAGATCGGCGTCATCGCGCCGACGTCCTGGCAATAGGTGCCGTAGAACAGCAGGTGCGAGGTGATGCGGAAGAACTCCGACATCATCACGCGGATGGTCTTGACCCGGTCCGGCACCTCGATGCCGGCGAATTTCTCCACCGCCAGCACGTACGGCAGGTTGTTCATCACCCCGCCGAGATAGTCGATGCGGTCGGTGTACGGAATGTAGCTGTGCCAGGACTGGCGCTCGCCCATCTTTTCGGCACCACGATGGTGGTAGCCGATGTCGGGCACGCAGTCGACGATCTCTTCGCCGTCCAGCTGCAGCACGATGCGGAACGCGCCGTGGGCCGCGGGATGGTTCGGGCCGAAGTTCAGGAACATGAAATCGCTTTCATCGTTGCCGTGCTTCATGCCCCATTCCTCGGGCTTGAACAGCAGCGCTTCCTGATCCTGATCCTGGCGCAGCTGGTCGAGCATGAACGGATCGAATTCGGTCGCGCGCGCCGGATGATCCTTGCGCAGCGGATGACCTTCCCAGCGCGGCGGCAGCAGGATGCGGCGCAGATTGGGATGGCCGTCGAACACGACGCCGAACAGGTCCCAGACTTCGCGCTCGTACCAGTTGGCGTTGACGTAGACGCCGACGCAGGTCGGCAGTGACGGCTTGTCGCCGAGCAGCGCCACCTTCAGCCGTACATCGGAATTGCGGTCGATCGACAGCAGGTGGTAGACCACCGTGAAATCGGACGGCGGCATGCCCGCGCGATGCTTGCGCATGCGCTCGTCGACGGCGGTCAGGTCATACAGCATCTTGTACGGCCGCGACACGCCGGTCTTCAGGTAGCGCAGCACTTCGAGAATGCGGTCGGCGCCCACCCACAGCGTCGGCACCGCATCGACCGTGGATTGCGTCGTGAAAGAAGACTCGCCGAAGCGGGCGTACAGCTCGCGCACCACTTCCGGCACAGCCAGCGGGGCGCCTTTTCTCAGATCGTCGGCCATCGCGTCCTCAGACCTGATCGGGTGAACGCAGGATCGTCTGCGCCATGCGCTCTTCGCGCAAACGCTCACGCTGCGGAATCTCGTTGGCGCGGTAGACACCCTGATCGCCCACCACCCACGACAGCGGCCGGCGTTCCTTGCCGATGCTGTCCTGGAGCAGGTTCAGACCCTGCAGGAAAGCCTCGGGGCGCGGCGGGCAGCCGGGTACGTAGACATCCACCGGCAGGAACTTGTCGACGCCCTGCACCACCGAATAGATGTCGTACATGCCGCCGGAGTTGGCACAGGAGCCCATGCTGATCACCCACTTGGGTTCCAGCATCTGCTCGTACAGGCGCTGGATCACCGGCGCCATCTTCATGAAGCAGGTGCCGGCGATCACCATCAGGTCCGCCTGGCGCGGCGAAGCACGGATCACCTCGGCACCGAAGCGCGCCATGTCATGGGTCGGCGTGAACGCCGTCGCCATTTCCACGTAGCAGCAGGACAGGCCGAAGTTGTACGGCCACACCGAGTTCTTGCGCCCCCAGTTGACCACATCGTGCATCACGTTCTCGAGCTTGCCGAGAAAGATGTTGCGATGGACCTGCTCTTCCATCGGATCGGCAACCTGCTGGCGCTCCTGCATCGGATAGCGCTGCGAGTCTTTGTTGATGCGGGTGAGGGTGTATTCCATAAGCTGGCTCTGAGGCTCGCGGGGACTCCCCGTCAGGTCTTGGGGGAAGGCGGGTTGGCCGCGGCGGCCTGGCTCTGGGCATGGGCTTTCGCCTGATCCCTGGCCTTGCGTGCGGCATCACGGGTTTTCTTCGGCGCCCATTCCAGCGCACCGACCTTCCACAAATAGACGAGGCTGGCCATCAGGATAAAGATGAAAATGAAGGCCTCGATGAACCCGGCCCAGCCGGATTCACGTACCGAGATCGCCCAGGCGTACAGATAGAGCGCTTCGGCATCGAAGATCACGAAGAACATCGCGACCAGGTAGAACTTGACCGAGATCCGCATCTGCGCGGTGCCCACGCCGACGACGCCGGATTCGAACGGTTCGTTCTTGGCGCGACCCCAGTCCCTGCCGCCGAGCAATGCCGACAGGCCGATCATCACCCCCACCAGCCCGAATGCGGCGGCGACGTAGATGATCAACGCCCAAGTTTCTGCTGTCCAAGCCCCGATTGGAGCCATGTTCTAGCCTCGCAAGCTGGTGAACCCCACTGCCGGCCACATCTGGCGCCGGCAGCATCGATAGTTAGGGCGCGATTGTATATGACTGATGCGTCGCGAACGACAGCCGCGGCCGCGGAATGCCGCTGCGACGGGCTTTTGCACCCGCGGGACCGGGATCGCCGGGATCGGCGCGCGCGCGGGATCGGCCGCTATCACACGATCCGCGGCTGACTCTTGCGTCCGGTATGCGCCTTGCGCGCACGGCGGATGTTGCGCGCCACGCCCGCCGCGGTTTCCGGCGCATCGAAGCGTGCGAGATGGAACACGGCATCGCCTTCGTACACCAGCGGCAGCGCCGAGCGCCCGACCACCACCCCATGCGCGTTGGCCAGCACCTGGGTCTCCATCTCGCCTAACGGATCGCCGATGTAGCCCAGCACCTGCCCCTTGCGCACCTCCTCGCCCAGCGCCACCTGGCCGCGGAGGATGCCGCTGGCCGCCGCGCGCACCCAGGTGCTGGACTTGGCCACCACCGCCTCCGGCAGCTTCGCGGCGCGCCGCGACGGCGGCAGCATGCCCAGCTCCACCATCACATTGAGCACCCCGCGTACGCCGGTGCGGATCGCGTATTCGTCGAAGCGCAGCGCTTCGCTGCTCTCGTACAGCAGCACCGGAATCCCCTTCTCGGTGGTGTATTGCCGCAACGTGCCGGCGGTCGGGGCCGAATTCAGCAGCAGCGGCACGCCGAAGGCGCGTGCCAGACGGAGATTCTCCGGGTTGCCGAGATCGGCGCGGATATGCGGCAGATTGGGGCGATGGATCGCACCGGTGTGCAGATCGATGCCGTAGTCGGAACGGCCGACGATCTCTTCGAGAAACAGATGCGCCAGCCGCGCCGCCAGCGAGCCGGTCTCGCTGCCCGGAAAACTGCGGTTGAGGTCACGCCGGTCGGGCAGATAGCGCGACTGATGCAGGAACGCCAGGGTATTCACCACCGGCACCGCCAGCAGCGTGCCGCTGAGGCGCTTCATCACCGGCAGCGCCAGCAGGCGGCGGATGATCTCGACGCCGATGATCTCGTCGCCGTGCAGCGCCGCGCTGATGAACAGCGTCGGCCCCGCACCGCGCCCGCGCAGCACCCGCACCGGCAGCGTCACCGGGGTGTTGGTATAGAGATGCGCCACCGGCAACTGCACACTGCGCGTCTCGCCGGCTGCGACCTGCACCCCGGCGATCTCGAACCGCGACGACGTCTTGCCCATCAGCCACGTCCCCGCGTCCGGGTCTTGCCGGGACGGGCGTTGTCTTCGACAAACGCGACGATCTTGCCGGCAATATCGACGCCGCTGGCCGCTTCGATCCCCTCCAGCCCCGGTGATGAGTTGACCTCCATCACCTTGGGACCGGCACTGGTGCGCAGCAGATCGACACCGGCCACGTTCAGGCCCATGATCCGCGCCGCCTTGATCGCGGTCGCCCGCTCTTCCTTGCTGATCTCGATCAGGGACGCCGTGCCACCGCGATGCAGATTGGAGCGGAACTCGCCCGCCTTGGCGGTGCGCTGCATCGCCGCGACCACGCGGTTGCCGATCACGAAGCAGCGCAGATCCGTGCCGCGCGCCTCGGCCACGAACTCCTGCACCAGAAAGAAGGCGTCCAGTTCGCGGAAGGCGTCGATCACCGAGGCCGCCGCTTCGTCGGTTTCCGCCAGCACCACACCCTGGCCCTGTGTCCCTTCGACCAGCTTGATCACCATCGGCGCGCCCCCCACCAGCTGCACCAGCCCCTGGGTGTCATCCGGCGCATGCGCGATGCCGGTACGCGGCATGCCGATGCCCTTGCGCGCCAGCAGCTGCAGGGCGCGCAGCTTGTCGCGCGCGCGGGTGATTGCCACCGATTCATTGAGGCAGTAGATCCCCTGCATCTCGAACTGGCGCACCACCGCGGTACCGTAGAAGGTCACCGAGGCGCCGATGCGCGGAATCACCGCATCGAAGCCACTCAGCTCGGCACCGCGATACCAGATCTCCGGATTGCCGGGCTCGATGTTCATGACGCAACGCAGCACGTCGATCACCTGAACTTCATGGCCGCGCGCGCGCGCCGCATCGACCAGCCGCTGCGTCGAGTACAAGCGCCGGTTGCGCGACAGGATCGCGATCTTCATGCGCGCAACTCCCGCATCCGGCCCGTGACATAACTGGCCGCAGGGTCGACGATGAAGCGCCCCGCCAGCGCGGTCCGCCCCAACAGCATGCGAAAGCGCAGCGTGTCGCGACGACTCAGCGACACTTCCGCGGTCCAGGCCTCGCCGCCCAGCTGGATCTCGGTACGCACGAACGGCCGCAGCTCGCGATGACCGCCGGAATCGGTGACCCAACGCTCGTCGAACATCTCGGCCTCGCACCAGATCTGGCGTGCCAGGGTCTGTGAGGGCCGCACCCCGAAACGCACGCGGCCATTGGCCAATTGTTCGACACTGAACGCATGCAGCGCCGAGGTGCGGGCGCCGGTGTCGACCTTGGCCTTGATCCGGTCGATACCCAGTTCCGGCAGCGCGAGCCATTCGCGCCACCCCAGCGTTTGCGCCTTGACGGCAGGTTTGATCGGCATAAGACGCGCAGCATAGGCAGACGCCCATACGCGCCGCAATGCGCAGCGCACGCGACCTGTACCGAGGCCGTCCGGAAGCCGCCCGGGAGCCGATTTTGCCCTTGTCGCACGCGGACCCGGTCCTATACTCGAGCCATCACCGGAGGAAACCATGACCGCCGCCACCGAATACCGCACGTTCGAACAGTTTTACCCCTACTACCTGCAGGAACATTCCAACCGTACCTGCCGCCGCCTGCATTTCATCGGCAGCAGCATCGGCATCGGCCTGATGATCGCGGCCGTGCTGACCCTCAACGGCTGGCTGCTGCTGGCGGGCGTGATCCAGGGCTACGCCTGGGCCTGGGTCGGACATTTCTTCTTCGAGCACAACCGCCCGGCCACCTTCCAGTACCCGTGGATGTCGTTCCGCGGCGACTGGAAGATGTGGTGGCAGATGCTGACCGGAAAAATCGCGTTCTGAACGCTTTTTGACCAGCACGGGCGTACAATTCGCGCCCTTCCGGTCGTGGTGGCGGCAGATGTCCGACGCAAATCCCGAAACAAATCAGTTTGAAGTGATCGTGATTGGTGGCGGCCATGCCGGCACCGAAGCCGCTCTTGCGGCCGCGCGCATGGGCTGCCGCACGCTGCTGATCACGCAGAACATCGAAACGCTGGGGCAGATGTCCTGCAACCCGGCGATCGGCGGCATCGGCAAGGGCCATCTGGTGCGCGAGATCGATGCCCTGGGCGGCCTGATGGCGCGCGCCATCGATCGCGCCGGCATCCAGTTCCGCACCCTCAACGCGTCCAAGGGACCTGCGGTGCGCGCCACCCGCGCCCAGGCCGATCGCATGCTCTACAAATGGGCGGTGCGCGAGGCGCTGGAGAACCAGCCGAACCTGTCGCTGTTCCAGCAGGAAGTCGAAGATCTGATCGTCGAAAGCGGCGCGGTGCGCGGCGTGGTCACCAAGCTGGGGCTGAAGTTCTTCGCGCGCTCGGTCGTGCTGACCGTCGGCACCTTTCTCGCCGGGCGGATTCATGTCGGCCTGAGCAATCATGACGGCGGCCGCGCTGGCGACGCGCCGAGCACGCCGCTGGCGGCGCGACTGCGCGAGCTGCATCCGCGCGTAGGCCGCCTCAAGACCGGCACGCCGCCGCGGCTCGATGGCCGCACCATCAACTGGAGCGAACTGCAGGAGCAACCGGGCGACACGCCGGTGCCGGTGTTCTCGTTCCTCGGCAGTGCCGACGAGCATCCGCGGCAACTGCCCTGCCACATCACCCACACCAACGCCGAAACGCACGCGATCATCCGCGAGGGCTTCGACCGCTCGCCGATGTTCACCGGCGTGATCGAAGGCACCGGGCCGCGCTACTGTCCCAGCGTCGAAGACAAGATCAACCGTTTCGCCGACAAGGATCGCCACCAGATCTTTCTCGAGCCGGAAGGCCTGAACACGCGCGAGATCTATCCCAACGGCATTTCGACGTCGTTGCCCTACGACATCCAGGCGCGCTTCGTGCGCACCATCAAGGGTCTGGAAAACGTGCGCATCACGCGGCCCGGCTATGCGATCGAGTACGACTACTTCGATCCGCGCGATCTGCAGCGCTCGCTGGAAACCAAGGTGATCGACGGCCTGTTCTTCGCCGGCCAGATCAATGGCACCACCGGCTACGAAGAAGCCGGCGCACAGGGTCTGCTCGCTGGATTGAATGCCGGGCGCAAGGCGCGCGAGCAGGCGCCGTGGTGCCCGCAGCGCCATGAGGCCTACATCGGCGTGCTGGTCGACGATCTGATCACGCTCGGCACCAGCGAGCCGTATCGCATGTTCACCTCGCGCGCCGAGCATCGCCTGCTGCTGCGCGAAGACAATGCCGATCGCCGCCTGACACCGATCGGCCGCGAGCTGGGGCTGGTCGACGAGCACCGTTGGCGGCAGTTCTCGGAAAAAGCCGCGGCGGTCAGCAGCGAACGCGCGCGTCTCGATGCGCTGTGGCTGAAGCCGGCGCAGCTGTCACGGCCGGAAGTGGTGGCCATCTTCGGCCCCGCACCGCAGGACAACGGTGCCTCGGCCACCGATCTGCTGCGCCGCCCCGAAGGCAGCTACGCGATTCTGCAGGACCTCGGACTGGCACCCGCCGAAACCGGCAGCGCGGTCGCCGAACAGATCGAGATCGAAGCCAAATACGCGGGCTACATCGAACGTCAGCAGGTCGAGATCGATCGCGTGCGCCGTTACGAAGACGCGGCATTGCCGCTGGATTTCGATTACGCCGCCGTCACCGGCCTGTCGAACGAAGTGCGGCAGAAGCTGGAGCAGCACCGCCCCGACAGCATCGGTCAGGCCGGGCGCATTTCCGGCGTGACGCCCGCAGCGGTTTCGCTGTTGCTGGTGCACCTGAAAAAGCACGGCCAGCTGCGCCGCAGCGCCTGAGATGCCGCGGCGGTGAGCGGCACCGCCTTCAGCAGGCGTGGCTGATCGCGCGCAGGACGTCGGAGCGCGAGATCTGCCCGACCAGCTTGCCGTCGTCGATCACCGGAAACCGCCGATAGGAGTTCTGCAGGAACAGGGTCGCCAGCTGCGTGAGGCTGGTGTCCGAACTGACGCTGGCCACCTTGGCGGTCATGAACTGGCTCACCGGGCCGGCGACGCAGGTGTCCTGCGCTGCGATCAGCGCGATGTTCAGACAATCGCGTTCCGACAGCATGCCCACCAGGGTGCCGTCGCTGTCCACCACCGGTGCGCCGGAGTGGCCGGTCTTCACCAGTTGGTGCACCGCCGCCATCATTTCCATGCTGGGATGAAACGTCAGCAGTTCGGTGCTCATGTAATCGCGCACCCGGACTGAGTCTAGCGTTGCCATTGTTGCGTCTCCCCGGTTGGGACGTCGGTAGCCCTGACCATAGCGGGAGCGGCGCGCCGACTCAAATGAGCCCGCACACGAAGGCGGATTCAGTGGCCGGCCCCCCCGGCGGGCCGGCGCGGCAGGTAATGGTGCAATTGCTGGCCACGGTCACGCAGCCAGCGCTTGTGCGGCTCGTAACCCGGCATCTGGCGCTCGACCAGCCGCCAGAAACGCTGCGAATGGTTGGCCTGCACCAGATGGCACAGCTCGTGCACCACCACGTAACGGAACACCTCGGGCGGCGCCATGATCAACCGCCACGACAGGCAGATCACGCCGCCCGGATTGCAGCTACCCCACAGCGTCTGCGGATCGTTGATGCGCAGATCCGCATAGCGCACGTCCAGGCGCGCGGCCTCTTCATCCAGCGCGCGTCGCGCTTCGACCTGCGCCAGATGCATCAGCTCGCGCTTCAGCGCCAGCTCCAGCTTGTGTGGCTGCTCGCGCAGTGCCGCAGGAGCGAACACGGTGATGGCATGGGACTCGAAGCGCACGCTGGGGCGCCGCAGCGAGGCCGGCTCGATGCACACCGGCACCGTTTCACCGCGCAGCAGCAGCTCATCGGTCCCATCCCAGCGTGCCGGTGGTGGCGGCGGATTCTCCGCGGCGTGCTGCTCCATCTCGCTGATCTTTTCGCGGATCCAGTCGCCGCGCGAGCGCAGGAACGCCAGGGCTTCCGAGCGCGGCACCCAGCGCGGATAGACCAGCACCACCTCGCGGCCGGGACGCACCTCGACGCGGATGTTGCGCGCCTTGGGGCTCAGCTTCTCGCGCAGGCGATAGTCTTCCCGGAACAACTCGAACTGCATGTCGGGCTCCACCGTGCCGCCGTCAGGCGACTAAAAACGGTAAAAAAATGTTCATCACCGCAGCGCGGCGCATGGGGGCGGCGTTTGTTGCGTCGCACATCGCAGTTATCCACAAGCTTATCCCCGCTGCTTGTCGATAATTCAACCGCGATTCAGTTTGTCCAAGGTTCGTCTTCGCACCGCGGCTGGCGCGAAATCTCAATCCTGCTGATACCCGATACGCGCCAAAACGCCATCGAGTTCATCCAGCGAATGGAATTTGACCCGCAGCTCACCCTGGCCGTTCTTGTCCGCCTGCACCACCACCGGACAGGCGAGATGGTCGGACAATTGCCGTTCGAGCCGCTGCCAGTCCGAAGCCTTGCCGGGCCGGAACACGATGCCCTGATCGCGCGCCGCAGCCAGCCTGCGCTCGAGTTGCCGCACCGTGAGCTTGTGGCGGATCACTTCATCGGCCCAGCGCACCTGATCGTGCAGGCCCACGCCTGCGATCACCTTGGCATGGCCCAGCAGGATGTGCCCTTCATTGACCAGGTCCTGCACCATCGGCGCGAGATTGAGCAGCCGCAGGTAATTGCTGACGTATTCGCGCGACTTGCCGATGCGTTCGCCGATCTGTTCATGGGTCAGCGTGAAGATCTCGCCCAGCCGCTTGAGGCCGGCGGCGGTCTCGACCGGCGTCAGCGATTCGCGCTGCAGGTTTTCGATCAGGCCGACGACGAAGGCTTCGGTATCGGTCAGATCGTCGCGGATCACCGCGGGAATCTGGTGCAGCCCGGCCATTTGCGCCGCGCGCCAGCGCCGCTCGCCGGCCAGCAGTTCGTAGCCCCAGACGCGGGTGCGCAACACCACCGGCTGCACCATGCCGGACTCGCGCAGGCTCTGTGCCAGCTCGCGCAACGCGTCCTGATTGAACACGCGCCGCGCCTGCTGGCTGCCGGGGCGGATCAGATCGATGGCGATTTCGCGGATCTCGCCAGAGGGTTTTTGAGGGCGCACAGGTGCAGTCATGCGTTCATTGTATGAGCCTCGGCGCCCGGGCATGGAATAATCGCGCTCCAACCCGATCACAGCCGAGCCATGGAAAACCACTATCGCGCCATCATCGAAGCCGTCGGAGAGAACCCCGATCGCCCCGGATTGTTGCGCACGCCCCATCGCGCCGCCCGCGCCATGGAGTTTCTGACCCAGGGTTACGAGCAGGACCTCGAAGAGATCGTCAACGGCGCGGTCTTCGAGTCGAGCAACGACGAGATGGTGATCGTCAAGGACATCGAACTGTTCTCGCTGTGCGAGCACCACCTGCTGCCGTTCCTGGGCAAGGCCCATGTCGCCTATCTGCCGGCCGGCAAGGTCATCGGGCTGTCGAAGATCCCGCGCATCGTCGACATGTTCGCGCGCCGGCTGCAGATCCAGGAGACCCTGACGCAGCAGATCGGCAACTGCCTGCAGGAAGCGATCGGCGCCAACGGCGTCGCGGTTGTCATCGAAGCGAAGCACATGTGCGCGATGATGCGCGGCGTGCAGAAGCAGAACTCCTCGATGATCACCTCGATGATGCTCGGCCGCTTCCGCGAAGATCCGCGCACGCGTCAGGAATTCCTCGATCTGATCCGCTGATCTGATCCCTGAAAGCCATACGGATCAGTCACTAAGCTACAGTATCGAGCGCTATCGAACGCCGCTAAACTCGTGCAACGCCGTGCCTCCTGCGTGAACGCGCGGCGCCCTTCACCTGAACCTCGAGAATCTCCCGACCATGCTGTCACCCGCTCGCAACGCCGATCTCCCCGCCCAGCGCGAAGTCCTGCTGGCACTGGAACCGGTGGCGCGCGACCTGATGCAGCGCCACCGCGACAGCCGCAAATTGTGGATGCCCAGTGACCTGATGCCGGCGGACGAACAATCCGACACCGATACCGACGCCGAACTGGCCGCCCTGCGCGAACGCGCACGCGGCCTGCCCGATGGGGTGCGCGTGGCGCTGGCGTTGAACCTGCTGACCGAGGAAGGCCTGCCGCATTTCCACCGTCTGGTGGCGATGTACATGGGCTACGAAGGGGTCTGGGCGGAGTGGAACAATCTGTGGACCGCCGAGGAAGACCGCCACGGCTGCGTATTGCGCGATTACGTGCGCGACGCCCGCCTGTTCAAGCTGCGCGCACTGGAAGTGATGCAGTACCAGTACATCGAGTCCGGCTTCAATCCGGCCTGGCAGGACGATCCTTACCGGCTGCTGGCCTACACCAGCCTGCAGGAGAAGGCGACGCAGATCGCGCATTCCAATGCCGGCCGCATCGCCGGCCAGTACGAGCCCAAGCTGCAGAAGATCCTGGCGCACATCTCCGCCGATGAATCGCGCCACTATGTTTTCTACCGCGACAGCTTCGGCGCGGTGCTGGATGCCGACCCCGACCGCGCGCTGGCCGCGCTGGCCGCGGTCGCGCCGGCGCTGGCGATGCCCGGCCACAACATCGACGGCTATGCACAGATGTCGGAAGTCGAGCGTCGCAGCGGCATCTACGGTCCGCGCGAGTACCTGAAGCTGGTCGAGGAACTGATCCGGCACTGGTCGATCGACCGCCTCGACGGCCTGTCCGCGCTGGGTCGCAGTGCACAGGACAAGATCATGCAGTTGCCGAAGCGGCTGGCGCGCATGGCCGACTACATCGACGCCAAGGCCCATACCCGCAGCTTCTCGTTCGAGTTCATCTACCAGCGCGCCTTCGAAATGGCCGGCGGCGTGCGCGGCGGCTGAGTCCCCGCGCGCGGCCGTCGCGGGCGCTCCCCACCAATCCCTAACGAAAGAACGGTGCCGACTGCGGTACCGGCTTGTTACGGTGCGGGCGCTGCTGTCCCAAACCGAACTGGATCACTGGAGGAGCACATGCCCCCGAATTCTGCGGGTGCCGGTATCGACCGGCGCCAGTTTCTGCGTCTGTCCGCCGGCAGCGCCGCGGCCCTGAGCCTCCTGGCTGCCACCAGTCAGCTCAGCGGCTGCACCGCCGCCGCGCCGCAAGCCGCCCCCGGCTACCAGTTCCTGACGCTGGACGATCTGCAGCTGTTCACCGCGCTGCTGCCGGCAATCAACGGCCCGGCACTGCCGGCCGACAACGCCGAGTTGCATGTGGCCACCCTGCAGCGTCTCGACCTGGCCTGTGCCGGGCTGGGCGCACCGGCCCAGGCGGAGCTGCGCAAACTGCTGGGCCTGCTGCACTGGGCGCCGTTGCGCCGTCTGGCCGCAGGCATCCGCACGTCCTGGGCACAGGCCTCCACCGCCGACGCCGAGGCGTTTCTGCGGCGCTGGCACAACAGCCGCCTGGAGCTGTTCAACGCCGGTTACCGCGCGCTGACCAAGCTCGGCAGCCTCGCGTGGTGGAGCCAGCCGGCCAGCCACGCTGCCGCGCACTATCCCGGCCCGCCGGCCTGGGCCGTGTCCGCCCTGAATTCCTGAGATTGCCGCGATGGCCATGATCAACGACCTGTATACCGACGGCATCGCAAGCGGCTGGAAAGTCCGCGATGCTTCCCAGCTCAGCAGTGACACCACGCTCGAAGCCGATGTGGTGATCGTCGGCAGCGGCGCGGGCGGCGGCACTGCCGCGGAAATCCTCACCGCAGCCGGTCTCGATGTCCTGATGCTCGAAGAAGGCGCGCTGTACACCGCCGCCGACTTCAAGGACATGGACGAATTCCGCGGCTACGGCCAGCTGTATCAGGAAGGCGCCGGGCGCGCGACCTCCGACGGCGCGGTCTCGATCTTCCAGGGCCGCAGCGTCGGCGGCACCACCACCATCAACTGGACCACCAGCCTGCGCACGCCGGAGAAAACGCTGCAGCACTGGCAGCAGGATTTCGCGGTCAGCGGTGCCAGCGCCGCGGACATGGCGCCGTGGTTCGAGCAGATGGAACAACGCCTCGGCGTGGCGCCGTGGGCGATCGAACCCAACCGCAACAACAGCCTGTTGCGCGACGGCTGCGAACATCTCGGCTGGGATTGGAAAACCATTCCACGCAATGTGCGTGGCTGCTGGAACCTCGGCTACTGCGGTCTCGGCTGCCCGACCAACGCCAAGCAGTCGATGCTGGTCACCACCATTCCTGCCGCCCTGCGCCGCGGCATGACCCTGCTGCACCACGCCCGCGTCGAATCGCTGCAATACGAGAAAGGCCGCGTCAGCGGTCTGCGGGTGCAGGCGCTAGACGCCAGCGCCAGCAAGCCCACCGGCACCACGCTGACGGTACGCGCACGTCACTACATCGTCGCCGGCGGCGCGATCAACACCCCGGCGCTGCTGCTGCGTTCGCGCACGCCCGACCCCAAGGGCCTGATCGGCAAGCGCACCTGCATCCACCCGGTGAATCTCAGCGTCGCCCGCTTCGAGCAGCCGGTCGCCGGCTATCACGGCGCGCCGCAGTCGATCTACTCCGACCAGTTCCTGTGGCCGCAGCAGGGTGTCGGCTACAAGCTCGAAGTGCCGCCGCTGCAACCGGTGCTGGCCACCGGCCTGTTCGGCAGCTTCGGCGCGCAACTGAGCGCCGACATGGCCACGCTAGACCGCATCCAGGTCTGCCTGGCACTGATGCGCGACGGCTTCAGCAACGATGTCGACGGCGGCCAGGTCCGCATCGACAACGCCGGTAATCCACTGCTCGACTACGACATCAGCGACAGCCTCTGGGATGGCCTGCGCCGTGGCTTCCTGAGCATGGCGGAGCTGCAGTTCGCCGCCGGCGCACAAAGCGTGCGCCCCAGCCATCTCGACAGCCGCGACTACCGCAGCTGGAGCGAAGCGAAGGCCGCGATCGCCGAGTTCCCCTACCGCAAGCAGCGCGTCTCGCTGTACACCGCGCATCTGATGGGCGGCTGCGCGATGGGCGAAGACCCGAAGCGCTGCGTGGTCGACAGTCACGGACGCCACCACCAGATCGAAAACCTGTCGATCTTCGACGGCTCGATCTTCCCGACCTCGATCGGCGCCAATCCGCAGCTGTCGATCTATGCGTTCATCGCACGCAACGCCAGCAAGCTGGTCGAAACGCTGAAGTAGGCGCCCGACCGGCTCCAGCCACTCACTGGCCGGAGCCGGTCGCAGTACGCGCCGCGTACTTCTGCGCCAGCACCGCGCACACCATCAGCTGCAACTGGTGAAAGATCATCAGCGGCAACAGGATCACGCCGACGGCGTGACCGGCGAACAGCACCTCGGCCATCGGCACGCCGCTGGCAAGGCTCTTCTTCGAACCGCAGAACACCGTGGTGATCTGATCCTCGATGCTGAACCCCTGCCACCGCGCCAGTTGCCGCGTGATCAGCAGCGCCAGCGCCAGCAGCACGGCCGACACCACCAGCACGCCGACCAGCGCCGCGGCCGGCACCTCGCGCCACAAGCCCTGCAGCACCGACGCGCTGAACGCCACGTACACCACCAGCAGGATCGAACCCTGATCGACGAACTTCAGCACGTCCTTGTTGCGATCCACCCAGGCACCGATCCGGCCCCGCGCCAGCTGACCGGCAACGAACGGCAGCAGCAGCATTTCGACGATCTTGATCACCGCCTGCAGCGTGTCGCCGCCACCCGCCTGGCGGTCCAGCAGCAGGCCCACCAGCAACGGCGTGACGAAGATCCCGATCAGGCTGGATGCCGAGGCGCTGCAGATCGCGCCCGCGACATTGCCGCGCGCGATCGAGGTGAACGCAATGGCGGATTGCACCGTCGCGGGCAGGGCGCAGGTATAGAGCACGCCGAGGTACAGCTCGTCCGTCACCAGCGGCGACAGCAGCGGCTTGAGTCCCCAGCCCATCAGCGGAAACGCCACGAAAGTCACGCCGAAAATCGTCAGATGCAGGCGCCAGTGGGCGATGCCGGCGATGATCGCGTCCCGCGGCAGCTTGGCGCCGTGCAGGAAGAACAGCAGCGCAATCGCGAACCCGGTGGCAAGCTCGAAAAAATCCGCCGCCACGCCTCGCGCCGGCAGCAGCGTCGCGACGATCACCGTCGCCACCAGAGCCAGATTGAAATTGTCCAGGCCCAAACTCTGTCGGGTCATGTTTGCCTTCCTGCTCCAGGGACATGGCAACGGCGGCGCGGAGAATCTGCGCTGGCACGCTGCGGATTGGATCGCTCGCAGCGCAACGAACCGGGGGCCGATACATCACCCGCTTCCCGCGAGCGCGCGGCATTCTGCCAGAAACGCCCGCCACAGCCGCCGTTGCCGGCAGCGCACCGGCATTACCGGCGAATGCGGAATCCCGACGCCGGCGTTTCATCAGCAGGTTGCCAGTCGACGCCATCGACGCGCGCGTTCGGTGGGCCGCGATGCAGAAAATTGCGCAACTGTTCCAGCGCATCCGCCGGACCGCAGGCCACCCCTTCCACCCTGCCGTCGCTGCGATTCAGCACCCAGCCGTCCAGCCCGAGCGCCTCGGCGTGCTCGCGGGTCGATTGTCGGAAAAACACCCCCTGCACCCGGCCGCTGACCACGAAACGATATGATGCGTGCATGGGTTCCGCTCCTCTTGCAACGACATGGGCATCTTAAAACGACTGCGCAGCCGGATCAGCGCCTTGACCGATGTGGCGTCGCTGCCGGACGGCAGCAGCGAACATTACGCGCTCGACGCTGCGGTGCCGCTGGGCAGCGCCGGGGAGCCGCTGTGGCGCGTGCGCGTGCAACTGGTTTCCGAGCCGCAGGCGGATGGCGAGAAGCTGCGGCTGCGCGCCCACCTGCAGACCAATTTCGCCAGCGCCCTGCGCCCCGCGCTGCAGGCCCGCAGCGATCACGCACAACCGGCGCTGGGCCAGTTCAGTGACAGCCGCGCGCTACGCCTGGGCGAACGCGCCGGACAGCTGGTGCAGCGTACCGCACAGCGCGCGCTGCAACGCCCGGTGCTGCGGGCGCTGGTCGAACCGCTGCTACAACTGGACCTGAACACCTGGATCGAAATCCAGGCATCGACCGCCTCCCTGGACGCCGGCAGCCGCGACCTGCTGCCGCAGTCGCAGCGGCTGGCAACACTCGGAATCCAGCCGAAGCCCGCGGGCGCACAACCCAGCGCCGAGTCCTGGGCGGGCGAAGCACCCGATGGTTACGCCCAGGTCACCGTGCTGCAGATGGATCGCCGCCACCTGCCGCCGCGGCTGCAGGATCTGCTGGGCGAACGTCCGTTCTCGCTGGCCGCCGCCGTGGTCAATACCGCACAGCGCAAGTAACCGCAGCGCACGCTGCCGGCAACTCATGTCAACCGCAGACCGCCTGCGGCACTGTGGGAACCATGGATGACTCCGGACCGGTCGCAATCGACGATGCCATCGCCGCCCCGTTTGCGGAGCCTGCCGCCGTGAGCGGCCATCCCGTCCGCGCGCAGACCCTGGACGCTTTTCTTGCCGGCGCCGAGCGGCGTGCGCTGGTGATGGCGCAGGTCTCGGTAGGCAACCGCGACGATGCGCTCGATATCGTCCAGGACGCGATGCTGGAACTGGCGCGACGCTACACCGCGCGCCCCAGCGAGGAATGGGCGCCGCTGTTCCATCGCATCCTGCACAACGCCGTGCTGCAGTGGCACCGCAAACGCCGACGCCAGCAGCGCTGGCTGGGCTGGCCGGAATCCGACGACACCATCCTCGACGCGATTCCCGATGTCGGCCCCGGACCGTTGCGCTACGCGCAGCAGGACGAAGCGATGACCCGGCTCAATCTGGCGATGCAGCGGCTACCGCTGCGCCAGCGTGAAGTGGTGGTGCTGCGCGTCTGGGAAGGCCTCGACGTCGCCGAAACCGCGAAAGCGATGGGCTGCGGCGAAGGCAGTGTCAAAACGCATTTGTCGCGCGCGCTCAGCGCGCTGCGCGAACAGTTACAGGAGCACGTCTGATGCACGCCGAACACGATCCCGCACTGAGTTCCGCCGAGCGGCAGCAGGCGCAGCAACTGCGCGCCCGCTTCGAGCAGGCGGCTGCCGAGACCGACGCCGTCGCGCGCGCGCGGCTGGCCGCCGCACGTCGCCGCGCGCTGGAAACCGCCGATGGCCACAAAGCTCGCGCACCACTGTGGATCGGTGCCGCGCTCGCCGCCGGTGTCATCGGCGCGCTGACGCTGCAGTGGCTGCCCGACAGCGGCGGTGTCATCGCCCCCAGCAATGATCCGGACGCACTGGAATGGATGGTGGCCGAGGAAAGCCCGGAGCTGATCCAGGACCTGGAATTCTACGAATGGCTGGACAGCGAAATCGGCCGGAGCTGAATGCGATGAATCCTCTGATCGAACGCCCCCGGACCCCGCCGCGCCGCCAGCTGCGCGCGCTGTGCTGCGCGCTGTTGCTCGGCGGCAGCGCACTCAGCTTCACCGCAGCGGCCGAGCCGCCCGCACGTACCGCCACCGCAATTCCGTGGGACAGCCTGCCGGCCGAACAGCAGCAGTTTCTCGACAAGGCCGCACCGGAATGGGAAAACCTGCCGCCGGAAAAACAGCAGCGCCTGCAACGCAAGGCACAGCGCTGGACCCAGATGAGCGAGGCGGAGCGCGCGCAGGCGCAGCAGCGCATGGAACAGTGGCGGTCGCTGCCCCCGGAACAGCGCAAGGCGCTGAAACAGCGTGCGCAACGCTTTCACGAACTGTCGCCGGAAAAGCGCGAACGTCTGCGTGAAGTCGAGCGCGAGTTCCGCGCCCTGCCGCCGGAGCTGCGCGCACAGATCCATGACTGCCGTCGCCGCGTGCGCGCCGGAGAAACCCTGGATTGCCGCAGTCTGCTGCCAACACCTCACGGCACCCAGCCTCCTCCCGCCCGCTGATCGCTTGATCGCCTGCCGCGACAACGTGTCGATCGGGTGCTCGCCGGCGCGACCAGCCGATCGATAGACGCTCGCGCAAGCTCAGTGCAGGCGGTGGACCAGGCGCACCAGATCCGCCTGACGCCGGGCACCCGTCTTGTGGAGGATGCGGCGGATATGGGAACGCACAGTTTCATAGGAAATCTGCCAGTTCAACGCGAACTCCTTCAACGACTGGCCTTCTGCCAGCGCCTGCACCAGACGTGCTTCCACCGGCGATAGTCCGCAGGCGTCACGCAGCACCTGGAAATGATCGGGCAGCCGCGCATCGGGGTCGCTGATGAACAACAGCGCCAGCACGCCCAGCGATGCACTCAACTCATCGGGTAACGGCAGCAACGTGAGCACGAAGGGAAAACCCTCCGCGCGAGGTGCAACGATCGCCGGCGGCGACACACCATCCCCCGTATCCGGAATTCCACCCGCGCACTGGTGCAAGGCTTGCCGAAACACCAGCCGCGCCGCGCCGGCGGAAATGTGCAACCGTCGATCCACGGTCAGCGCAAGCCCGTCCCGCCGCTGAAGAATGGCCGCAGCCGCCTTGTTTGCCCATCTGACCCTGCCCATGTAGTCGACAATCGCCACTGCCTTGGTCATGCAATCCCGAGCCTATGAATGCGTGATGCCGTCACAGGCACCGGTACGTGAGCCTCCATCGACATCAGCCCCTCGACCGCAAGTGGCCGACCCATTTTCAAGAGCGTGACCGGCCTGGCGCAGCCACTTCCGGCCCGAGCGCAGGCGGTCGAAGTGATATCGGATTTCAGCAGGCACAGCGCCTTGCGCAGCGAGCTGCCGATGCTGCCGCGTGCACCGGCGGCAATGCACTGAGCACGTAGCGATAGCCCCGTCTCCCCCGCGGCGGAAAAACCTGAGGGTTCCGCCCCATCGCACTGTGCCCCCGTTGATGTCCGTGCGCGACCTCCAATTGGAGGCAAGCATCGCCATGCGCGAAACCAACGGAAAACACGGGAAAGAGAATTTCCGGCAAAAAACGTATCAATGAATTGCTTCCAATTGGAGGATGTCCGTCGCCTCTTCCTCGCCCACAGTGACGACATATGGGCTTGACCGTGAAGGGGGAATATTTGGATGCATGATCGAAAATCCGGGCCGGGCACCAGGGTGGACCGCCTTCGTGCATGGAATTCCATACGTATCGCCTCGACACCGGAAGATCTGGAGGCCGTCCTGCGTTTTCGTCAGGGCATGCTGATCAGGCACAGCTATCAGGACCGGCATGTCTCCAGGCCCCTGAAAGAGCGGATCGACAAGGCGCTGGATGCCACCGCGCTTTACATCGCCGCTTTTTCAGGCCTGTCGGTGGTTGCCACGGCGCGCATCAATCAGCTGCGCAGCAGTCCGCCCGAATACATCCAAGCCTTGTGCGACGGCTTCACGGCAAACCAGGGAGAGGCCGCGCTCGACGCCAGCATAGTCACCCAGTTGCTGGTTCATCCCGCGCTTCAAAGAACCACGCTCGGGTTACGGATTTGTTTGAAATGCTACGAAATCGGAATTGCCAACAGGACCCGCTACTGCTTTATCGATTGCGACCAACATCGGCTGGATCTCCATCGTGACCGGGCGCGGCTGCACGGGCCGCTCGGCATGCGCGCCGCGCCGTCGCGAAGCAATGCGGTAGACGCCCACACCCTTTACCGATAACGGAAAGCACCTGCATGTTCTATTACGATTTCACCGCCGGCCGCCAGCGCATCAAACGACGTTATGTCTGGGCTTTCTGGTCGTTTCCTGTCGGCGCCATCGCCGGGATTGTGCTGGCGCTGTCCCTGTTCACCTAGCACGCCATGGACATCGAGCGGATCCTGATCATGACGTTGCTGGCGACGACACCGCCTGCGGTGGTCCTGGTCGTCTTCGGCTGCACGCTTGGTGTCGCGGGCATCGCTGCGGCGCTATTCCTGATCGCGGCCACGGGGTTGTTGCTGCTGACCGGCGGCTCATCGGCAGAAAGCGTCAAACCGGAGGATTCGTAGCGCTAGACGCAGCGACCTCCGCCCGGCCTATTTGAGCTTGACGCCGAGCAATGCTTTCGAGCGCCGCCACACGTCGCCGACCACGAGCAGGGTGACCGCACCACCGAAGATCACCGACGGCACCGTGCCCATCAGGCGCGCGGCAAGGCCGGATTCGAAAGCGCCGATCTCGTTCGAGGTCGAGATGAAAATGCTGTTGACCGCCTGCACCCGGCCGCGCAGATGATCCGGCGGCATCACCTGCAGGATGGTATTGCGCACCACGACGCTGACGCTGTCGAAAGCGCCGGTCAGGAACAATGCCGCGATCGAGAGCCACAGGTGTTCGGAGACCGCGAAGACCAGTGTCGCAGCGCCGAAGCCGGCGACCGCCAGCAGCATGTTGCGCCAGGCCTTGTCCAATGGCGGCCAGTAGGCGCAGGCGATGATGGTCAGCATCGCACCCACCGCGGGCGCGGTGCGCATCAGTCCCAACCCTTCCGGACCGATCTTGAGAATGTCCTCGGCGAAGATCGGCAGGATCGCGACCACACCGCCGAACAGGACCGTCAGCATGTCCAGCGTCAGTGCGTACAGGATGATCGGTGTGCGGAACACATAGTTGAGCCCCTCGCGCAGGCTGACCCAGATGCTTTCACCAGCCGTCGGTTGCGCGGCCACCGGTCGCGGGCGGATGAAGTACAGCAGTACCTGCACCGACAGCAGCAGCCCCATCACCACGATCAGCGCGCCGCTCAGGCCCAGCGCCGCGTAACACAGACCACCCAGCATCGGCCCCAGGATCGCGCCGGCCTGCCAGAAGGTGCCGCTCCAGGTCGCGCTGTTGCCGTAGACCGCGCGCGGCACCAGAAACGCGCGCAGCGAGGACATCGCCGGTGAATAGAAGCCGCGGGCGAAACCCAGCACGCCGATCAGCAGGTATACCAGCAGCAACCAGCGGCCCTGCGACATGCCCGAGCGCACCTGATCCAGCGAGATCAGCGCCAGCAGCGCGGAAGCCGCGAGCATCACCAACAACGACACCCTGAGAATGCGGCGCTTGTCGTAGCGGTCAGCCAGATGGCCGCCGAACAGGGCCAGCGCGATGAACGGGATTGCTTCCGCGAGACCGATCAGGCCCAGCGACAGCGGATCGCGCGTCACCAGATACAACTCGTAGGCCAGTGCGATCTGCTGCACCAGCAAGGCACAGGTCAGCAGGAAGCTACCACCGATCAGACAGACGAATTCCGGATAGCGCAGCGCCGCATACGGATCGTGCGCCGCCGGCAGGCCGGATTCGCTCATCGGAATCTCAGGCTGCGCCGTGTTCGCGAATCTCGCTGAACACGATGTCCGGATTGCGCTCGCGCGCCATGCTCAGGTTGACGCTGCTCGACGCCAGATACACCAGTTGCTGATAGTGATCGAGCGCCAGACGCTGATCGTTCTTGTCGCGGAAGTCCTTCAGCTTCCGGGGATCGCTGCAATCGACCCAGCGTGCGGTATGCACCTGCACCGGCTCGAACACGCAATCGACCCCGTATTCGTCGCGCAGCCGGTATTGCACCACGTCGAACTGCAGCACGCCGATCGCGCCGAGAATCACGTCGTTGTTGATCAGCGGCCGATAGACCTGGGTGGCGCCTTCTTCCGACAGCTGATCGAGCCCCTTGTTGAGCTGCTTCGCCTTCAGCGGGTCCTTCAGCACCACGCGCCGGAACAGTTCGGGTGCGAAGTTGGGAATGCCGGTGAAGCGCAGCGTCTCGCCTTCCGAAAACG
>JBEBWZ010000041.1:0-24481 GCA_040391865.1 Solimonas flava | reverse complement strand
GGTGATGAACACCACGCGGAAACCGGCCACCCCTACCCGCTTGTTGCCAGGGAGAACCTTGGTGGCGTTCTTGCCGAAGGTGCCGCCGGTCTTGCCGGCGAAATAGGTATCGGGATCGAGGTCGGGCAGCGTGACGGCGGCAGGTGGCGCAGGCGCGGGCACGGCCTCCGCAACCGGCGTTGCTGCCGTGGTGTCCGCAGGGAGCGGCGCGGCGACGTCCAGCGCAGTGTCCGCTGCCGTCTCCGGGGTTTCGAGCGGAGCCTGGGCGAGAGCGAGCGGTGCGCAGGCCAGCAGGCCGGCGACCAGCATGGTGCGATGCAGGGTGTGAGGTGGAAACGGACGCATGGCAAGGCCTTCAAGGTGATCGGGTTGTGCGCCCATGCTAAGAATGGCGTTCCCGTCGCGCCGTCCCGTATAAAGGGGGGATCGTGGTTTAATGCGGGAGAATCCGTTGCAGGAGCCTCGTCATGACTTCACGTTCTTTTCGCGCGGCGCTGGGATTGGCCGCGGTGTTGATGTTCACTGCCTGCCAGGGAGTACGGTCCATGGGTACCGAGCCAGCCTCGCCGCAACAACAGCAGCCGGTTCCCGGCTTTGTGACCGATTCCGCCGCGTTCGACAGCTTCATCGCCGGCAAACCCACGCCGCAGCAGTTCCGCACGATCTATCCCGACGTCACGCTGGTGTTGCCCGGCGATATCGCGACCAAGGAATTCCGCAGCAATCGCAGCCGCTATTTCGCGGACCTGGATGAATCCGGACGCATCGTGGGTGGGCGCTTCATGTAGGCTGGTCATTATTTGACCGCCGCGGTGCCCAAGTCTAAACTGGGTCTAAACATCTGGCGGATTGTGTGATGAGTGACGTGATTCTTGATATCAAACGCTGGGGCAACAATCTCGGTGTGCGCATGCCGGCCGCCATCGTGCGGGCGGCCAAGCTGCGTGTTGACCAACGCGTCCGGTTGACGGTTGAAAACGGTGCAGTGGTCATGCGCCCGCAGGAGGAAGCGATGCCGACCCTGGAACAGCGATTGGCTCGCTACGATGCTTCTCGACACGGTGGCGAGGTCATGGTCGCTGAACGTGTCGGCGTAGAGCGGTGGTAGCGGGTCTTCGACGTCGCGCTTCCTGGGTTCCGGATCGCCAGGATGTGATCTGGATCGACTGTAGTCCGCAGGCCGGGCGCGAGATGCGTGACCTGCACCCCTTCGTCGTACTTTCTCCTCGAAGCTTTAATGACAAGACGTCGTTGGTCGTCGGGCTGCCGATGACAACAGCGGCGTACAACGAGGACAACCCCTTTGCAGTTCCCGCCGGCGCGGTTCGCAGGCGCGGGGCCGGTGCGCAGATGAGTTATGTACTCTGTCATCAGCCGAAGTCTTTTGACTGGCGAGTCAGAGCTGCGCGCGCGCATCCAATGGGTTTACTGCCGCAGACCGTGTTCTCGGAGGTCTGCGCCTGCCTGAACCAGATTGTTCAATTGTCGGGTGATTAGGGCCTGTTGACGCACAAGCAAAAGGGCGCGGATCACTCCGCGCCCTTTTGCTTTTCGCTGACGAGGCTTACTTCTTGTGCGCTTCGATTTCGATCTTCAGCTTCACTTCCTCGCCGACGTTCGGCGACAGGTAGGTGATGCCCCAGTCGGAGCGCTTGATCTTGGCTTCGAGGTTGGCGCCGCAAGCCGGCTTCTTGGTCATCGGATGGTCCTTGCAGACAAAGTCATCGACGTCGAGCGTGATCGGCTTGGTAACGCCGTGCATCGTCAGATTGCCTTCGACTTCGTCGAGCTTGTTGCCGTCGAACTTGAACTTGGTGGACTTGAAGGTGATCGTCGGGTATTTCGCGGTGTCGAAGAAGTCTTCGTTCTTCAGATGCGCATCGAGCTTTTCGACGCCGGTGGAGACGGAGTTGGCGTCGATGGTGACGTCGACGCTGCCGGTCTTCTTCGCGAGATCCAGCGTGATCGTGCCTTCGGTCTTGTCGAAGCGGCCGCGGAAGGTCGAGAAGCCGAGATGGTTCACTTCAAACGTCGGGAAGGTATGCGTCGGATCGATGGCATAGGTGTCGGCGGCCTGTGCGGCGAAGCTGGCAACGGAGAGCGCGGCAACAGCAAACAGTTTCTTCACGGAATGAACTCCTGATGGGGGTGTGGGAGAGCGTTGAACGGGTTTCGACAGCGAATCAGGGTGCAGGTGCCAGGGTCAAGCGGAATTTCACCGGCACCTCGTTGGCCACGAGATCGCCTTCGTTCCACTCGCCGCCGCCGATACCGAAGTCGGCACGCTTGATCGAGAACTGTCCGGTCACCAGAGTGCTTTTGTCGGCCTGATCCTGAGTGGTGAACGGCACCGTCAGCTGCCGCGATTTGCCGCGGATGCTGAGCGTGCCATCGGCTTCGAACTTGCCACCGCCGAGCGCGCGCACGGCGCTGCTCTTGAACGTGGCCTTGGGGAATCCGATCTTGTTCAGCCACGGGGTGTCGAGCGCGATCGCATCGGCATCGCCGTCGCCGGTGTCGAGACTGGCGATCTCCACGGTGACTTCGGCGCTGGAGGCTTTCGGCTTTGCCGCATCGAGATCGATCTGCGCGCTGTAGCGCTTGAACTGGCCGCTGACCGCCACGCCCATCTGCTTCACCGAGAAGCTGATCTCGCTCTTGGCGGGGACCAGCGTGCGGTTGGCCGCGGCGGCGGGAAAGGCAAGCAGCGCCGACAGCAGCGCCGGCGCCATCATTTTCAGGGAAAGACTCATCGGGAAACTCCGTAAGCGTTCATGCGTTGTGGTTGCGGCGCCGGCGCGGCAGCATCCGCTGCATCACGCCATCGCGATCGATGATCAGATGTTTGAACGCCGCTGCGACATGCAGGGCGATCAAGCCCAGCATCACTTTGGTGAACAGGTGATGAATGTCCTGGAAAAGGCTGGCGAGTTCCTTGTTCTTGCCGAGCAGGTCGGGGATCGGCAGCACGCCGAAGTACACGGTCTGGAAACCCTTGGCGGAACTCATCAGCCAGCCGGACAAGGGCACGGCGAACAGCAGGAAATACAGCAGGCCATGAGTCAGGCGAACCACCGCGCGCTCCCAAGGCAGGGTCGCGGCTGGCAGTGGCGGTGGAGGATTGAACAGGCGCCACAGCAGGCGCAGGACCACCAGACTGAAGATCGTGACGCCGATCCACTTGTGATACGAAAACAGTTTCAGCTGCGTCGGCGAGATGGCCATCGCCGTCATGGTGTAACCCACGGCAAAGGCGCCGATCAGCAGCAGCGCCGTCAACCAGTGCGCCGATTGCGCGATGCTGCCGTAGCGCTGGTCATTCAATTGATTTGAAGACATGGGCCATCCTGTCGCCAGAATTCAGCGGCCATCCTAGGCCGGCTTGCCAATTCATGGAAGCAGAAGGTTCTGAAGGCATCGTTCAGATGTTCTGAATGCGGGATTGGGGATGCGGGAGCGCGGGTTTCCGCCAATCCCCAATCCCCAATCCCCAATCCCGCATTGACGGCCGATCGGCTCAAGCGCGCAGCGCGGAGCCGACATCCGCCCTATCCACCATAGGTATAGGACGCACCGATACCGAGCGGCAGACCCAGGCCCCAGTACGCCAGCAGGAACAGCAGCCAGCAGCACAGGAAGCCGATCGAGTACGGCAGCATCATCGCGGTGACGGTCCCGATGCCGCTGTTCTTCACGTACTTCTGCGCGAACACCACCACCAGCGGAAAATACGGATTCAGCGGCGTGATGATGTTGGTGCTGGAATCGCCCACGCGATACGCAGCCTGGGTCAGGTCGGGCGACAGGCCGAGCTGCATCAGCATCGGAACGAAGATCGGCGCCAGCAGCGCCCATTTGGCCGATGCTGAACCGATGAACAGATTGATGAACGCGGTCAGCACGATGATGCCGACCAGCACCACCCCGACCGGCACCGCGGCAGCCTTCAGCGACGAGGCCCCCTGCAGTGCGATCAGTGCGCCGAGGTTGGAGCTGTTGAACGCGGCGATGAACTGTGCGGCGAAGAACGCCATCACCACGTAGTAACCCATGCCGGACATCGCCTTGCTCATGCCCTGCACGATGTCGCGCGAGGATTTCACGCTGCCGGTGGCGTAACCGTAGACCACGGCCGGCACGATGAAGAACAGGAAGATCAGCGGCACGATCGATTGCATCAGCGGCGCATTGCCGGCCGCCAGCAGGCCGTCGGCGTTGCGCCAGGCGGAATCGGCCGGCCAGCTGCTGAGTACCAGCAACAGCGCGCTCAGTGCCATGCCGATCAGCGCCATGCGCAGGCCGCGACGCTCGTTGGCATCCAGCGACTGCATCGTCGGCAGATCGCTCATGTCGCCATCGACGGTGTTGCCGCGCTGCAGTCGCGGCTCGACGATGCGATCGGTGATGAACCAGCCGAGGCCGATGATCAGCACCGACGATGCGGTGGTGAAGAAATAGTTGTTGAGCGGATTGAGCACGATCTCCGGATCGATGATCTGCGCGCCGGCCTGCGACAGGCCCTGCAGCAGCGGTTCCAGCGAGCCGGGCACGAAGGTCGCCGAGAAGCCGCCGGACACACCGGCGAATGCCGCGGCGATCCCGGCCAGCGGATGGCGGCCGGCGGCGTAGAAGATCACCGCACCCAGCGGCACCACGAGGACGTAACCGGCATCGACCGCAAGATGACTGAGGATGCCGACGGCGATCAGCATCGGTGTCAGCAGCTGGCGTGCGGTGATCTGCAACAGCGCGCGCAGGCTGGCGTTGATGAAGCCGGTGTGTTCGGCGACGCCGATGCCGAGCATCGCCACCAGCACCACGCCCAGGGGGTGGAAGCTGACGAAGGTCTTGACCATGCCGGCCATGAAGTCGGTCAGCGAGCTGCCGGCTAATAGATTCTTGATCGCCAGCGGCTGGCCGCTGCGCGGATCGACCAGGTCGAAGCTGACGCCGGACAAGGCCCAGGAAACCGCCCACACCACCAGCAACAGCAACAGGAACAGCATCGCCGGGTCCGGCAGCTTGTTGCCCACGCGCTCGACGGCGGCGAGCGCACGGTCAAGGCGCGAGGCCGGGGCGGAGGTCGTCTCGGTCATGATCGGCTCGGATAGGCGGAAAGCCCCGAGTGTAGTGGGTGAGCGGCGCCTGCGGCACCCGGCGGGCATCGTCGGCCCGGGCTTACAATTGTCGGCCCTGTCGTCAGACGCGCCACCCCCGGGACGCCTCATGGAACTGCGCTATCACACGCTGGATGTCTTCACCGAGCAGCTGTTCGGCGGCAATCCACTGGCCGTGGTGTTCGGCGGCGAGGCCTTGAGCCGGGCGCAGATGCAGGCGATCGCACGCGAATTCAATCTGTCGGAAACGGTGTTCGTGCTGCCGCCCACGCGCGCCGATGCCGCGCATCGGCTGCGCATCTTCACGCCGCTGCGGGAGTTGCCGTTTGCCGGTCATCCGACGGTCGGTGCGGCCTGTCTGCTTGCACAGCGGCGGCTGGTGCCGCAGGGCGACGACGTGAGCTTCGTGCTCGAAGAAGGCGTGGGCCCGGTGCGCGTGCGGGTGCGCCGTGCGAGCGACCGCGCGGTCTATGCGGAACTGACCGCGGCGCAGCCACCGGAGTACGGCCCCTCGGTACCGGACAACGCGACCTTGGCTGCGGCGCTGGGGCTGGAGCCGGACGATATCGGCCGGGGCAGCGAGCAGCCGCGCGCGGTCAGCTGCGGCATGCCGTTCGTGCTGGTGCCGCTGCGTGCGCCGGAAGTCATGGCCGGGATCCTGCTCGACGAGCAGCGCGCGCGGGCCGCGCTGGCCGGACAGTGGGCGCAGCAGATCTATGTCTACGTGCGTGGCTACGAAGGCGAACTGCGTGCGCGCATGTTCGCGCCGAATCTGGGCATCGCCGAAGACCCGGCCACTGGTGCGGCCGCAGTGGCATTGGCGGGGGCGCTCGGCGATGCGCTGGAAACGGATGGCCACCACGAATGGGTCGTGCATCAGGGCTATGAGATGGGCCGGCCCAGCCAGCTGTACATCGCCGCTGACCGTGCCGGCGGCAAGCTCGGTGCGCTGCGTGTCGGTGGCTATGCGGTCGAAGTCAGCGACGGCCTGTTGCGCCTGCCCTGATGCGCGATGGCGATTTGCCTACAACGGCCATCGGCAAACGCCTAATCAGAAGCCTGCGGGCGTGGCCGTAACAGGCGCATGAACAGCACGAACCATCTTCCCGCCATGGCCTCGCATGCCGCATTCAGCGAGTGGATCGACCGCAACGAGCAGCTGCTGAGCAGCACGCTGCTGCCGCATCCGCAACAGCAGAGCGTCTGCGCGGTGTTCGTCAGCCGCGTCGAGTGCGGCGACTATCGGGTGCGCTTGTGCGAAGGTCATGACGATGGTCTGATGACCTGGCGCGAGCAGCGCCATGGCCGCGCGCGGTTCGGGCGGTCATATGCCGAGGCGCTGGCCGCTGCGTGGATGATGCGCCTGCACCAGGCCGGCTATCGCAGCGAATGGAGCGCACGGATGCAGGACGCGCTGCCGGTGGGCAGCCTGCTGTCGGTTGTGGCCTGACACGATTGATGGGCGGTTGGGGGCAGCGGTAAACAAGGGGGCGCGGCCTGACGGTCGACGCCCCCGTTCTGTCTCGCTTCGCAGGGCACGAGGCTTGCCCGCTGCCGACACGGCGGCGCATGCTCGCGCTCATGAGCAAGCAACAGGAATCCTTCGAGCGGATCTGGGCCACGATCCGCCGCATTCCGCTCGGCCGCGTCGCCACCTATGGCCAGATCGCGGCCGAAGCCGGCTATCCCAAGCGCCCGCGTCTGACCGCGCAGGCACTGGCGCATGTGCCGCCGGGCATGGAGATCCCCTGGTATCGCGTGATCAATGCCCAGGGACGCATCTCGATTCCGGAGGGTTCGGCGGGCCATCGCGAACAGAAGCGGCGACTGAAGGGCGAAGGCGTGAAGTTTGCGGGCGAGCGCGTGGACCTCGATCTCTATCGCTGGCAGCCGCGCTCGTTTGCGCCAGTGCTCGATTGAGAAAGCCGGGATTGGAGATTCGGAACGGGTGCAGCCAACGCGAATGCCGGCAACCGAGACCGGGACCAATCCCCAGAGTCACGCCGTCAGCTTCAGGCCCAGAATGCCGCCGACGATCATCGCTACGCACAGCACGCGTGTGTAGGTGAAGGGATCGCCGAAATACAGGATGCCGATGATCACCGTGCCCACGGCCCCGATCCCGGTCCACACGGCATACGCGGTCCCCAGCGGCAGGCTGCGCATGGCGATCCCGAGCAGGATCATGCTGACGATCAGCGAGACCACCGTGAACGCGGTCGGCCACGGTTTGGTGAAGTTCTCGCTGAGTTTCAGGCCCACGGCCCAGCCGATCTCGAACAGACCGGCAACGAACAGAATCAACCAACTCATCATCATGCTCCTGCGATGATGAGGTCGTCCCCATCGTGGTGGCTGAATGACGCCGGGTCGTCCCGGCGTTGGCTGCGATGGAAGCTTATTGCAGCGGCTTGATGAATTTTAGCGTCATGCGATCGCTTTCGCCGATCGCCCGATAGACGGCGCGCGCGGCATCATCGTCGCTGCCACGCAAGGACGGCGGCAGGCTCCAGACGCCGTTCGGATGATCGGCCGTGTCCCTGGGGTTGGCATTGATCTCGGACTGCCCGACCAGTTCAAAGCCCACGCGCTGCGCGGCATCGATCACGAAATCCTGATGCAGGTAGCCGCTCTTCCGTTGTTCGGTCTCCGGACGCGCTGCCGGCAGACGGTGATCGACGATGCCGAGCACGCCACCCGGCTTCAGTGCGCTGTACATCGCGCGCAGGGCGCGGTGCAGGCGGATGCCGTCGTTGTCGTCGCCCATCGCCCAGTTATGGACGTTGCGGAAGGTCAGCACCATGTCGGCGCTGCCGCTTGGGGCCAGCGCCAGCGCATCGGGCGGATCGAACACCGAGACCGCGACCTTGTCGTACAGCGCCGGTTGCGCCGCGAGCTTCGCCAGATAGGCCTTGCGTGATTTCAGGAAGTAGTCGGATGAGGTGGCATGGTTGAAATGTGCGGCATACAGCTGTCCATGCTCGCGCAGGTACGGCGCGAGGATTTCGGTATACCAGCCGGCGCCGGGCCAGACCTCGACCACCGTCATGTCCGGGCGGATGCCGAACAGCGACAGCGTCTCGTACGGGTGGCGGAATTCATCGCGCGCGACGAAAGCCGGCGTACGTGAGCTGCTGGCGATCGCCGCCTGCAGCGTCGGTTCTTCCTGGGCCTGCGCAGCGCCACTCGCCAGCAACAGCAGGGCGCAGCCTGCAATCAGATGCTTCATCGGTATGGTCCCCCAAGGCCCGGACTGGGCGTGGATGTACGGTTGCCGTCTACCAGATCTTGACGCGCTGTTCCGGTGGCAGATAGAGCTTGTCGCCTTCCTTGATGTCGAAGGCGCTGTAGAACGCGGGAATGTTGGCAACGATCCCGTTGCAGCGATATTCCGACGGGGCATGCGGATCGGTCTTCAGGCGCTGCAGCAGATTCTCGTCGCGATACTTGCGCGCCCAGATCTGTGCCCAGCCCATGAACAGGCGCTGGTCGGCACTGAGGCCGTCGATCACCGGCGCGTCCTTGCCGTTCAGCGCCATGTGATAGGCCTTGTAGGCAATCGACAGACCGCCAAGATCGCCGATGTTCTCGCCGATGGTGAACGCGCCGTTGACGGTATGCCCGGGCAGCGGCTCGAAGCGGTCGTACTGCGCGATCAGCGCCTTGGTGCGGATCTCGAAATTCTTGCGGTCCTCATCGGTCCACCATGATTTGAGATTGCCGTCGCCGTCGAATTTCGAACCCTGATCGTCGAAGCCATGGCCGATCTCGTGGCCGATGACCGCGCCGATGCCGCCGTAGTTGACCGCATCTTCGGCAGTCATGTCGAAGAACGGCGGCTGCAGGATCGCAGCCGGGAACACGATCTCGTTCATGCCGGGGTTGTAGTACGCGTTCACCGTCTGCGGCGTCATGTGCCATTCGTCGCGATCGATCGGCTTGCCGAGCTTGGCGACCTGGCGATGGAATTCGACCCGGCGCGAACGCATCGCGTTGCCGACCGGATCGTCGGCCTGCACTACCAGCGCCGAATAGTCCTTCCACTTCCTGGGATAGCCGATCTTCGGGGTGAACTTGGCGAGTTTTTCCAGCGCCTTCTTCCTGGTTTCCTCGCCCATCCAGTCGAGCTCCTTGATGCTCAGCTCGTAGGCCTTGATCAGGTTCTTGACCAGCTGCTCCATCCGCGTCTTCGCTTCCGGCGGGAAATGACGCGCGACATAGATGCGGCCCAGCACCTCGCCCAGCGCGCCTTCGGTGGCATCGACACCGCGCTTCCAGCGCGGCTTGTTCTCGACCACGCCATTGAGGGTGGTGCCGTAGAACGCGAAGTTCTCGTCGACGAACGGCTGCGACAGCAGCGGCGCGTAATCGCTGAGCAGATGCCATTGCAGATACACCTTCAGCGTCTCCAGCGGTGTGCTCTGCAGCAGCTTCGCCCAGGCGGTGAAAAAGCTCGGCTGGCCAACGACGGCGCCTGGCGAGCGGCCGGCACCGGCGGCGTTGACGAAGGCCAGCAGATCGAAGCCCGGCGTCAGCGCGTTGAGCTGATCCAGCGCATAGCGGTTGTAGATCTTGTCGGTGTCGCGAGAATCGACCTGAGTCCACTGCGCCCTGGCCAGCGCGGTTTCCAGCGCCATGATCGCCTTGGCATTGCGCGCCGCGTCCTTGATCTCGGCCAGCGCCAGCATCCTTTCGACATGACCGAGATACTGGCGGCGGATCTCGGCGAACTTCTTGTCCTTCGACAGATAGAAATCGCGATCCGGCAAGCCGGTTCCGCCCTGGAACAGATACAACAGGTACCGGGTCGAATCCTGCGCGTCGTTATCGACGAAGCTCGCCAGCGGCGGCGAGCCCAGTGAGCTGAGATGCGCCATCAGCTCCGGCAACTCCTGCTTGTCCTTGATCGCACCGATCCGTGCCAGCTCCGGCAGCAGTGGTTTCAGACCCAGCTCGTTGGCCAGGGTCTCGTTCATGAACGCAGCGTAGTAGTCGCCGACTTTCTGTTCGTCGGAACCGACTGCCTTGTCGGTCTTCGCGGCGGCTTCCTCGATGATCGCGCGCAGCTGCAGTTGGGCGTCGTCGTCCAGTTTCGAGAACGAGCCGTAGTTGGACTTGTCCGCCGGGATCTCGGTGCTGGCCAGCCACGCACCGTTGACGTGACGGTAGAGATCATCCTGCGCACGGATCTCGGGATCGACGGTCCGTTCGATGCCCGAGTGCAAGGTCTTGGCGGCAGTGGGTGTCGTGGCGGGCGAGTCGGCGGATTTGCCGCAGGCCGTCAGACACATCGCGGCAGCCGCAGCGAGCGCGAGCTTGTTCATCGAATGGAACTCCATCATGGCGGTATCGGAAGCGCGGACAGCTTAGCGGTCCAAGGGCCGGCGGTGCGTCGGTAAATTCCCCTAATGGTCGCGCGGCAGCCAGAAGTCGAAGTGATAAAGCATCTGCATTTGCACGAAAGAACGACATCGTTGCACTGCGCGGCTTCTATACTGCAGGCTTTCCCCTGCACGGGTGACCACGATGTTCGAGTTCACCGCCACCACCGGAAACGGCAAGCCGGCCCTGTATGCGGCGCTGGCCCTGCAGGCGCAAAGCCTGCTCGATGGCGAGTGTGACCGTATCGCCAATGCCGCCAATCTCGCCAGCCTGATCTGGCACGGCGTGCCGCAGCTGAACTGGGCCGGGTTCTACTTCCACGATGGCCGCGAGCTGGTGCTGGGCCCGTTCCAGGGCAAGCCGGCGTGCGTGCGCATCGCGATCGGCAAGGGCGTCTGCGGCACGGCAGCGCAGACGCGCCGCACGCAGCTGGTGCCGGACGTGCATGCGTTTCCGGGCCACATCGCCTGCGACGGCGCGTCCAACTCCGAGATCGTGGTGCCGCTGTTGCGTGGCGACGAACTACTCGGCGTGCTCGATCTCGACAGCCCGCTGCTGGCGCGCTTCGACGATCAGGATCGCGCCGGGCTGGAGCGCCTGGCGGCGATCTGGGTGCACTCGCTGCAGCGCTGAGTTCCTAGCCCACCGACAGCGCCGAGGCCGCGATCAGGCCGATCGCCGCCCAGTAGGTGCTGAGAATCACGCCCTGTGCGCCGCGATAGGAGCCGATGAACTTGCGTGCGCCGAGGGCCGAATCGGAAATCACGAACAGACAGGCGCCGATGAACGCATAGAGGCCGGTGTCGCCGCCCAGCTGCTGCCAGCGGATCGTGGCGGTGATCGCCAGCCCGATCAGCGCGAGCCCATACACCAGGACCGGCAACTTCAAGGCGCCGGCGCGCGGCAGCAGCACGATCGAGAACAGCGCGCCGAAGGCGACGAAGATCCAGCCCAGCAGGGGCATCGACGGTGCGGCCACGCCATCGAGAAACGCCCACATGAACAGCAGGTGTGCGATCAGGAAGCTCGACAGCCCGGTCATGAACGCGGCATCGCTGGCGAACATCAGTGCGATATCGCCGACCAGTGACAGCAGCAGGCCGATCAGCAGCCATTCGCGGTAAGCGCTATCGGGCGCCTGCAGTGCGATGCCGATGATCAGCAGTGTGGTCAGCGGCTTCAGGATCAGGAACGCAGGTGGCTTGGTTTCCTGCCAGTCGCAGCAGATGGCCAGCACCGCACTGAGCACGGCAGCGGCCGCAAGCACCATCAGGATCGTCATCGTTGCCTCCAGAAAAAAGGCGCGTAGCGTAGCCCAGAACGCGGCACTGAATGCGGCCCAGAACGAGGCCCAGAACGCGGCATGCTCAAGCGCGCTGCAGCGGCCGCAAAAAAAGAACCCGGCGTGGCGCCGGGTGGGGTGAATGCCCCTGTGCAGGGGGAGAGATGGGGGTGCAGCGCGTCATGCGGTTTCAACAGCGCCTAGAATGCAGTCCGGCGATGACAGGACCGTGACATGGAAAAAATTGTGAAGAGCGACGCCGAATGGCGTGCGCAGCTGACCCCCGAGCAATATCAGGTGACGCGCCATGGCGGCACCGAATGCGCGTTCAGCGGCGCCTTGTGGAACGACCATCGCGATGGCGTGTTCCATTGCGTCTGCTGCGATCTGGCGCTGTTCGATTCGCGCACCAAGTTCGAATCCGGTACCGGTTGGCCGAGCTTCTTCGATCCGGCGCAGAACGACGCGGTGAGTTCCCGGGAAGACCGCAGCCACGGCATGCGTCGCGTCGAGGTGCTGTGCGCGCGTTGCGACGCGCATCTCGGGCACGTGTTCGAGGACGGCCCGAAGCCGACCGGCCTGCGCTACTGCATCAACTCCGCCGCACTGGCCTTTACGCAACGCGGCTGAGCGGGCACCACGCCGATGCGCATTCACTGGTTGCAACACGTCGCCTTCGAGGACCTGGGCTGCATGGCGCCGGCGCTGCTCGCGGGTGGTCATGTGCTGCGCTGCAGCCGGCTGTATGCCGATGAGCCGCTGCCCAGCCCGGACGAGTTCGATGCGCTGATCGTCATGGGCGGGCCGATGAATGTCGACGAGCACGCGCGCTATCCCTGGCTGTCCGCTGAAAAGGCGCTGATTGCCACGGCCATCGCCAAGGGAAAACGGGTGCTGGGCATCTGTCTCGGTGCGCAGCTGATCGCGGCGGCGCTGGGCGCTGCCGTCACCCGCAATGCCAACCGGGAGGTCGGCTGGCTGGAGCTGCGGCTCAATGATGCGGGCCGCAGCGCGCCGATGTTCGCCGGCTTTCCGGGGCGCTTCGTCGGCTTTCACTGGCACGGCGATACCTTTGCGATTCCTGCGGGCGCGCAGTTGCTGATGTCCAGCGAGGCCTGCGTGAATCAGGCTTTCGTGTATGGCGAGCAGGTGGTGGCGATCCAGTTCCACCTCGAAGTCACTGCCGCCAATGCGCGCGCCTGGTTTGCCCAGGAACAGCCGCCGCCCTCGCCGCCCTATGTGCAGCCGGCGCAGCAGGTGCTGGGCGATTACGACGCGTTTGCCGCCAACAACCGACTGATGTTCACGCTGTTGCGGAACTGGCTGGCGTAAGACCGTTCAGCGGGCGTGAACGGCGCGGCTGGCGCGGTGACGGCAGCGCGCCGAGATACGCCTGCAAGGCGTCGATCGCTGCCGCACGGCCGTTGCCGCGATGACGCTCCATGTTGGAGCGGTGCCAGCTGTCGTTGCCGAGAAAGCGATCGATGTCGCTGGGTGTCAGCCGCATCAGCTCGCCGCGCGCACCGACACCCATGCGCTCGATCATGTGGGCATTCAGTCGCTGCTCGAACGCCGGTTCCGGCAGTGCCAGGATCGGCTTGCCGAAATGGATCGCTTCGCCGATCAGCTGATTGCCGGCCGTGGACAGCACGGCGCGGCAGCCGGCGAGATCGCGCACGAAACCCTCGACGCTGGGCGCTCGGAAATCGAGCTGCTCGTCGCGGCCGCGATGCGGAGTGCCATAAACCACCACCGGCAGGTCCAGCAGCTTCAGTGCACGATCGACATGCGGCAGATACTGGTGCTCGCCCTTGTTGAAATAGGCGAGCAGGTAGTCGCCGTTCTTCGGCGTTGCCTTCAGCACCTCGTCGCGCAACATCGGGCCGATCACCCGCACCTGCGGATACGCCGGCTCGGCCGGATAGAAGCTGGAAACCAGAATGCGCTCCGGCACGCCCATCAGCGCGCGGTAGCCCCAGGCATCGCGCATCCCCAGTGCCCACAGGTCGGGCGGGAAATGCGGTTTGCAGTAGGCGATGATGCCGACGTGATCGAAGCTGATGCGCGGAATCTTCAGCCTCTGCGCAACGCGATGCGTCCAGGCCTCGGAGTCCGAGATCACGGCATTGATGCCGCGTGCAACGAATTCACGTTCGACCGCGGCCATGCCGGCGCCGCCGAACAGCAGGTCACTCATCGGGCTGAAGTTGCGCGCCACCGTCTTCGGCAGCGAATGCGTGCCGGCCGCACTGTACTGATAACCGATGATCGGGATGCGCACGGTGGGAAATCTTGGCGCCAACACCTCGTAGGCATCGCCACCGGCAAACACCGTGACCTCGTGCTGCGCCATCAATGCTGGCAGCACCGACATCGTGCGCATGGCGTGGCCGCGGCCGTAACCCATCACCCCGTAAGCGATCCGCATCCTGGTTTTTCTGTTCATACGCGATGCAGCGTATGGCGCGGCGATGCCGGCAAGATGACGGTTTGCGGAAGCTTTTGTGACAGCGCGCTATTCGCGTGGCTGGCCGCTGTAGCGCTGCCGGTCGATGACCAGTTGCTGCCAGCGCGGCGCTTCGAGGGTGTAGCGCCCCTCATCCAGCGCGCGCAGCGCTTCATCCTTCGGCCAGCTGTCATTGCTCAGCTGTCCCAGCTGTTTCCAATGACCGTCCTGTTCCCCGAGCACCGGCCAGTCGCTGCCATAAGGCAACACCAGCAGCCATTCGTTGGCGAGGCCGTCGGCGTCGAGATCGAGATTCAGCAAGCGACAGCCCCGAGTCTCGAGCGTGCAGGCACTCAGGCCGAAAAACTCATCGGAACGCGCGCCGCCCAGAAAATTGCGCAGTGCCGGCGGCAGTGGGGTGCCCGCCGGCAACACGGGAATCGTATCGATCATGGCTGGCGATACGTTGAGCCTGCTGTCCCAACGGTGCTTCTGTGCAAACAGTGCGGCGAGGGTCTCGGGCTTGATGCGCCCTTCATCGCGCAGACGCAGCAAAGCATCGCGACCACTGCGGCCCAGCTCCCAATGGAAATAGCGGAGATCAAGCTGGTCGAGCGCCAGCTCGCCGCGCTCGACCCGCGCCAGTTGCGAGTTGACGCTGATCTGGCGCATGTCGAACAGCGGGCTTTGGGTCAGCAGCAGTACCGCCGCCAGCAGCAGTGCGATGCCGCGGTTCAGCGGCGCCAGCGGTGCCAGCCACACCGGCCCGCGCCACAGCGCCGCCAGCGCATAGCTCGTGCCGTAGAGCAGCGCGATACCCACCAGCACCGCGGCCCAGAGCCGGTCCACGCTCCAGCCATGCTGGCCGACGCGCAGGTTCAGGGCGATCACCGCAATCACCGCGTAGACCGGCAAGCTCAGCAGTGCAAGATTCAGCAGGCGGCGCAGCGCAAGGCCGTAAGGCGCGGTCTGCTCGCCATCCTGATAGACGCTGTTGACCAGCGACACCAGTCCCAGTACCAGCGCCAGCAGCAGGCTGGTGGCGCTGCCGGTATTCCACAGGGGTTCGAGGCCGGTGAACGCCAGGGCGGGCAGAAAAATCACCGCGACCAGCGCCAGCAGCGGCAACAGCAGTTGCCCCAGGGTCATGCAGATCCGCAGCAGGTTGCGCAGCGCGCCGCCCTGCGTACGTGCGAGTGCCACGCCCAGGCCGAGCAGCAGCCCGGCGGTCGGATAGGCAAACAGCGGGTCGGAGAACAGCGTCTCGAACAGTTTGATGCCGATCAACCTGAACAGCGCCGCCCACAGCAGCAGGATCAGCCAGCTGGCACCGGTCAGCACCGCGGCGACGACCAGTGTCAGCGCGTTGTCCCAGGCGTTGTGAAACAGGCGCGCATAGATCGGTCGCTCGCCATCGCGCCACTGTTGCAGGTAGGGGCACAACAGGAACAACGCGATGCCGATCACCAGCAGATGCCCCGGCAATGCCGAATCCAGATTCCGGGCGTCGGCCGGCAATCCGGAATGCCCGCTGTACCAGGCAAGTCCGGCCAGCAACGGCGTCAGCAGCGCCACCAGCCACCAGCTGCGGCGATCGGTCGCACTGCGCAGCAGCAGGCCCAGCAGCAGCGGCGGCATCAGGGCGACGGTGATCCAGATGAATCGCAACGTGGTTGGGAGGCTGTCGCGCAGCTGCCAGGCCGCGAGCAAGGTCAGACCGGACAGCAGCGCGATCAGGGTCACGGCGCGCGCGCCGCTTTGATCGCTGAAGCCGTTACCGCTGATGGCGGTACTGGACATGGATGCTCCCGGTGGATGGCGGACAGATCAGGGCAGGAGCTTGGCATATCCCGCGCCACCGTTCGCTGCCTGCGCAGGCAAAGGAACCCGTCCTCGCTGAAGCGTGGCCGGCGGCGCTTGCACAGCCTACGCGCAGCCGGCACTGTCCGGCGCGGAGGAGTGATGACCACGAGAGCAGCGAACCGCCGTCCACCACCGGGACCTGATGCTACGCAGCCCTTTGCGCCCGCGCGGCGGGGCTGCCTGTGAGCGCGCCGCTGTCCGTTTTTCGCGCTGCATTCCACGCGATGGGCGGCCCCTGCAGCCTGCAGCTTTATGCGAATGATGACGCGAGCGCGCAGCGGGCCTTGCAGGCGGCGCAGGCGGAAGTGCTGCGCATTGAGGCCAAGTACTCGCGCTATCGCGACGACAGCGTGATTTCGCGGATCAATGCCAGCGCCGGCAGCGGTCGGCGTGTCGAGGTCGACGCGGAAACCGCGGCGCTGCTCGACTACGCGGCTGCGGCGCATGCGCAAAGCGATGGCCTGTTCGACATCACCTCCGGCGTGCTGCGTCGCGCCTGGGATTTCAAGGCCGCGCGTCTGCCGCAGCAGGCGCAGCTCGATGCCTTGCTGCCGCTGGTGGGCTGGTCGCAACTGCAATGGCAGCGCCCGCGCCTGCAACTGCCGCGCGCCGGCATGGAACTGGATTTCGGCGGCTTCGGCAAGGAATACGCCGCCGATCGTGCGGCGGCGATGCTGCTCGCCGCCGGCATCCGCCACGGGCTGGTGGAACTGGGCGGCGATATCCGCGTGGTCGGACCGCATCCGGACGGTGCGCCCTGGCGCATCGGCGTGCGCCATCCGCGGCAGCCGGAGCAGCCGATCGCCACACTCGAGCTGCATCACGGCGCAATCGCCAGCAGCGGCGACTACGAGCGCTTCTTCGAGTACGCCGGTACCCGCTACTGCCACATCCTCGATCCGCGCAGCGGCTGGCCGGTGCAGGGTTTTGCCGGCGTCAGCGTGCTGGCCGAGCAATGCCTGATCGCCGGCACCGCGACCACGATCGCGATGCTGCGCGGCGAGCGCGACGGCCTGGAGTGGCTAGACGAGTTGGGCTTGCCGCATCTGTGCGTGGGCGCGGATCTGAGGCTGCGCGGGGATATGGGCGGCATCTAGCGCAACTTTCGCGCAGCGGTGCGTGTCGATTTCGGAACGGCTGATTCGTCGTTTCAGAGCAGCGCGCCGGCGGACTTGTCGGCGCGGGCCTTCTGCCCTACCCGTTCCGAGGATTTTTGCCATGAAACTCAGCAGCACTCAGAAGATTTCACCCTGCCTGTGGTTCGACGATCAGGCGGAAGCCGCCGCCGAGTTCTATCTGTCGATCTTCAGCAACTCGCGGATCCTGGACATTTCGCGCTATGGCGAGGCCGGCAAGGAAATCCACCGCCGCCCGGTGGGTTCGGTGCTGACCGTGGTGTTCGAGCTGGAAGGTCAGGAATTCACCGCGCTCAATGGTGGTCCGGTGTTCAAGTTCAATGAAGCGATCTCGTTTCAGGTCAGTTGCAAGACGCAGCAGGAAGTCGATCACTACTGGTCGCGGCTCTCGGCTGGCGGCGATCCCGAGGCGCAGCAATGCGGCTGGCTCAAGGATCGTTACGGCCTGTCGTGGCAGATCGTGCCGACGCGGCTGATCGAGTTGCTGCGCGACCCGGAGGGTGTGCGCTCGCAGCGCGTGTTCGCGGCTATGATGTCGATGAAAAAGCTGGATATCGCGGCGCTGGAGCAGGCGGCAGAAGGGTAAAACGGCACGCATGACGCTGCCGATTCGCGGCGGCGGATGCGGCATCGACGCGCGGTCCGTGATTGTTTAGCCCGGGGCAAGTCGCCACAATCACCGGTCTGCCTGCGGTCGCAGGCCTGCTGATCCTGCTTCTGGAGCCTTGCGATGTCGCATCTTTATCCTGCGGTGGACCCTGATGGCCTGCTCGAATATTCGGTGGTGTTCACCGATCGCGCGGTCAATCACATGTCGCAGCTGTTCCAGCAGGCGATGCGCGAGATTTCCACGACGCTGAAGCAGGTCTATCAGGCCGATGCGGTGGCGGTGGTGCCCGGCGGCGGCTCGTTCGGCATGGAGGCGGTGGCGCGGCAACTGGCCACCGGCAAGCATTGCCTGGTGATCCGCAACGGCTGGTTCAGCTATCGCTGGACGCAGATCTTCGAGATGTGCGGTATTCCGTCACGCGAGACGGTGCTGAAGGCCCAGCCGCAGAGCCGCGCGCCGCGCGCCGCGTTTGCGCCGCCGGCGATCGAGGAGGTCGAAGCGAGCATCGCGCGCGAGCGTCCGGATGTGGTGTTTGCGGCGCATGTCGAAACGGCCTCGGGCATTCTGCTGCCGGACGATTACCTGAAGCGCATTGCGGCGGCGGTACACGCCTACGGCGGCCTGTTCGTGCTCGATTGCGTGGCCTCCGGCGCGATCTGGGTGGACATGCGCGCCTGCGGTGTGGACGTGCTGCTGACCGCGCCGCAGAAGGGTTGGAGTTCCGCGCCGGGCGTGGCGCTGGTGATGCTCAGTACCGCGGCGGCACAGCGGGTTGCCGAGACGCAGAGCAGCAGCTTTGCCATCGATCTGAAGAAGTGGCTGCAGATCATGCAGGCCTACGAGAACGGCAGCCACGCCTATCACGCCACGCTGCCGACGGCGGTGCTACTGCGTCTGCGCGATGCGCTGCGCGAGACCCTGGCGATCGGCCTGGAACCGCTGCGCGAGGCACAGTGGCAGCTCGGGCGTCGGGTACGCGCGATGCTGGTGGCGCGTGGCTATCCCAGTGTGGCGGCCAGCGGCTTCGAGGCACCGGGAGTGGTGGTGTCCCATACCGACGATCCGGAGATCAGCAATGTCAGCAAGCTCGCGGCGCGCGGACTGCAAGCGGCGGCAGGCGTGCCGCTGATGTGTGACGAGCCCGGCGATTTCCGCACGTTCCGCGTCGGCCTGTTCGGGCTCGACAAGCTGCAGGATGTCGATGGCGCGGTGCAACGTCTGGAAACGGTGGTGGCGCAACTGCGCGGCTGAGGCCGCGACTAAGACGACGCGATCCGTGCTGTGGCCGGGAGCCTCCGCGCCACAACACGGGGCTGGACAATACGCAGGCAGCTGGCGCGGCAAGGCGCCAACGGAAACCTTGGATTTGAGCGCGCCCGGGGTGACTCGCCGGTCGCTGCTGCGGTGCCTTGATCGGTTTGCGCTCCGGTGGCTCCTGCGGGCCTATTGTCCCAATATCAGAACTCTGCGGCGCAATATGGCCGTCTGCTGCTCCCATCGTCTCGTCACTAATATCTCTCGTCATCAAACGGACCTCATTTGAGGCCTTGAAACGGAGAAGGACGATGAAGAAGGTTCTGGGCGTCTACACCACCCCCGGCCGGCACTGGGTCGGCGACGGCTTTCCGGTGCGCTCGCTGTTCTCCTACCAGACGCATGGCCAGCAGCTGAGCCCGTTCCTGCTGCTCGACTACGCCGGCCCGGCGCCGTTCACGCCCACGGAATACCGCTGTGGCGTCGGTGAGCATCCGCATCGTGGCTTCGAGACGGTGACCATCGTCTACCAGGGCGAGGTCGAGCATCGCGACTCCACCGGCGCGGGCGGCAAGATCGGCCCCGGCGACGTGCAGTGGATGACCGCGGGTTCCGGAATCCTCCATGAGGAATTCCACTCCGAGGCATTCGCACGCAGCGGCGGCACGCTGGAGATGGTGCAGCTCTGGGTCAACCTGCCGGCGAAGGACAAGATGACGGCGCCGGGGTACCAGAACCTGCTCGATCGCAACATTCCGGATGTGGCGTTGCCGGACGGTGCGGGCCGGGTACGGGTGATCGCAGGCGAGTACGACGGGCATCGGGGGCCGGCGCGCACCTTCAGCGCGATGGACGTCTGTGATCTGCGGCTGAATCCCAACGGCCTGGTGAAGCTGCCGGTGGCCGCGGGTCGCACCCTGGCGCTGGTGGTGTTGCGCGGTACGGTGGAGGTCAACGGCGCGGAGATCGCACGCGAAGGGCAGCTGGTGGTGCTCGATCGCGAGGATCGCGACGTGGTGCTGGAGGCCAACAACGAGGCGCGGCTGTTGCTGTTGAGTGGCGAACCGCTGGACGAACCGATTCGCGGCTACGGCCCGTTCGTGATGAACAGCGATGCCGAGATCGCCGAAGCGATCGAGGACTTCAACAGCGGCAGCTTCGGCAAGATCGCGCCGGTCACCGTTGAGTGATTCAGGGCGCCGGGACCGGCTTCGGTTTCGGCGCCTTTTTCTTTGCCCGCAAGGGCACTTCCAAGCTGCATTCAGGAGATGGTCATGAGCAAGCCCTATACCCGCCTCGACAAGGACAATGCGGCAGTCCTGCTGGTGGATCACCAGTCCGGTCTGCTGTCGCTGGTGCGCGATATCGATCCGGACAAGTTCAAGAACAACGTGCTGGCAGTGGCCGATCTGGCCAAGTACTTCAAGCTGCCGACGATCCTCACCACCAGCTTCGAGGATGGCCCCAACGGACCGCTGGTGCCGGAACTCAAGGAGGCGTTCCCCGATGCGCCGTACATCGCGCGCCCCGGCCAGATCAATGCCTGGGACAACGATGATTTCGTGCGGGCGATCAAGGCAACGGGCAAGAAGCAGCTGATCATTGCCGGTGTGGTGACCGAGGTTTGCGTTGCGTTCCCCGCGCTGTCCGCTATCGCCGAGGGCTATGAGGTGTTCGTGGTCACCGATGCCTCCGGTACCTTCAATGAGATCACGCGCCACTCCGCCTGGGATCGCATGTCCGCCGCGGGCGCACAACTGATGACCTGGTTCGGTCTGGCCTGCGAGTTGCATCGTGACTGGCGCAATGACGTCGAGGGCCTGGGCGCGTTGTTCTCCAACCACATCCCCGACTATCGCAATCTCATCACCGGCTACACCGCGCTGAAAGCTGCGAAGTAAGCGTATTGCGGCTGTTGTGTCTGGGGGCGCGCGTGGCAGCGAGTGCCGCGCGCCCTTCAACGCGGCACAGAGACGCCGCGCCGGTCAGAAGCGCACCCGCCCGTAGCGGGCATGGGCATCCAGCGGCGTGATCGCCAGCAGGTGATCGAGCCGCAGGCGTTCGGTGATGTCCTCGTGTGCCACGACCAGGAACTCTTCCTTGCTTGCGGCGGTGTCCGTGTCCAGCGCCCGCGCTTCGAACTGGCGGCCATCGGTGAGTTCGATCAGCAGCCGGTAGCGATGCAGGCACGCGATCTCCAGGTGATCGTGGAGCTCGCAGCTGATCGGCCTGTACGGGATGCTCATGGCAAGCCTCCATTGATCTGCGGGGACGGGTGCTCACAGCAGCTTCAGCACCATATCCACCAGCGTACTGATCAGGCGCTCGCGTGACATCTGCGCCGGGCGGTAGAGCACGGTCTGCAGGATCGCGGCCCAGACCATGGTCATCAGCAGGTAGGTGCTGGCTTCGGGATCGTCGAAGTGGATCACGCGTTGCCGCAGCTGGCCTTCCTGCGCGACGCGCTGCAGGGACTCATGCAGGTCGCGCGCCTCGGGAATCTCCCACAGGAACGGCACTTCGCGCAGCGCCACGCGCAGCAGGTCGCCACGCTGCTCCAGGGCCGTGGTCATCGCACGCATCCAGTAATCGATGCCGGCGCGCGGCTGCGGCTGCTGGTCCAGCTTCAGCGCGGTGTGCATGCCGGTACTGACTTCATCGACGATCTCGCGCATGGTGCGTGCCAAGGTCGCGGCGACGATCGACTGTTTGTTGGGGAAGTACTCGTACAGGGAGCCGATGCTGACCCCGGCCACGTCCGCGACCCGATTGGTCGAGACCGCTTCATAGCCTTCACGTGCCAGGAGCTGAGCCGCGGCTTCGAGGATGGCGCCGACCGTGACTTTCGAACGGGCCTGTCGCGGCTGTTTTTTGAGAGACAGATCAACGGCTTGATTCATCTGGGGGGCTCCGGGCGGCGCCGTGCTGGCAGTGCCTTGCTGAATCCGAGTGGTTCCGAGCCTTTGCTCGGGTTAGCTTTAGCCTAACAAGCGGCGATGCGGAGTACACCGTTCGCGCGGACGAGGAGTGCGGGGGGCATGGCAAAACGCGCAGCGGACCGGAAGATGCTGATGCCTGCCTTATGGGCGAGCGCCTGGCTGCTGTCCGCCTGCTCCGGCGACTACAGCGGCGGCACCGCGCGGCCCGGCAACGGGGCCGGCGGCGGTGACAGTGCGCCCAGCGATGTCACCGGCTTCTTCACCACCAGCGTGCAGCCGCGCCTGGATTTCTGCCGCAGCTGTCATCTGCCCGGCGGGCTGGCCGACGTCAATGACGATGGCCGCGATTTCATGCTGTCGGCGGATCGCACGCAGGATCTGCAGAACCTCAAGAGCAGCTGGACCCGGCTGGGCGAGAACAACCCCACCTCACGCATCCTGCTGATGGCCTCCGGGCAGGAGTCGCACAGCGGTGGTGCGCCGTGGCCGGTGGGCAGCGATGCCTACAAGGCAATGGATGCCTTGCTGCAATGTTTTGCCAGCGGTGGCGATGAGTGCGCGGCGCTGTTCGCCGCTGGCGGTGGCCCGGTGGCGCAGGAGCGGCCGTTGCTGGGCAGCCGCCGTGGTGGTCATCACTGGTTCGATTTCTGCGAGGGCAAACCCGACGACACCGCCTTGCCGACCGATCCGCGCGCGCTGGTGCAGCCCGGCGTCAACGCCGGCAAGGCGGTGTACTTCAATGCCTACTGGAAAGACTGCCATCGCGATCCGGTGGCGGTGGGTGAAGACGCGCCGGCCACCACCTGCGGCGAGCTGCGCGCGTTTGCGGCGCGCGGTCAGGCGTTGCTCGAAGGCAATGGCGCGATCGGTGCCGGCTATTACTTCGGCGGCAGTGGCACCGACGGCAATCTGAGTGCCGCCGACTACAACACGCTGTGGGAAAAATGGGGCCTGCCGGCGCGGCCCGACAACTTCGATCAGCTCGCCGCGGAACGCTACGGCATGGGTCTGGGCGCGACGCGCAATCCCTACCCGCTGCCCGGTGAAGATCCCAATCTGAGTGACGGTGGCTCCGGCCAGTTGCCCACCGGGCTGACGCAGCTGCGCAGCGCCGACGGACGCTGGAGCGGCCAGCTCGGCACCACCTGTCACGTGTGCCACAGCGGCCAGATCGGTACCGAGGCCGATGGCCCGGGCCTGGGTGCGGTGATCGGCAACGCCAACAGCCTCAGCGAGTTCGGACAGATCGATACCGATCTCGGCCGCGGCGTGGTGCCGGGCATTCCGTTCCCGGTGCCGCTGGTGGTGGGCAAGACGCGTGGCACCAACAATGCGCTGGCGCTGCAGATCATCACCCTGCTGCTGTCTTACGACATCCGTCCGCTCGATCCGGATTTCCTCGGCTTTGCACTGCTGACGCCGAATGGCGGTTCGCTGGACACGCCCGCATGGTGGAACATGGGTTCGCGCCCGGTGAAGTTCCAGGATGGTTTCCTGGCGATGGATGCGCTGCGTTCCGATCTCGGTTTCTACCTGCCCGGGCCGGGGCCCGGTGGCTTCGAGTGGGTCAAGCAGCACGCGCGGGCCGGCGATACCTATCTGATGTCGCTGAAATCGCCGCCGTATCCGGGCGCGATCGACACTGCGCTGGCCGAACAGGGCGCGATCCTGTTCCATGGCAAGGATCTGTGGGCCGAAAAACTCGACAACCCGACGCCGCGGCCCGAAGGCGGCAACGGCTCCTGCGCCAGTTGCCACGGCGTTTATTCGCAGCACTACGCGCATGACCCCGCGTATCTGGAAAATCCGCTGCTGGAAGGGGTGGCGAGCTACATCGTGCCGCGCGATCTGATCGACACCGATCCACGCCGTGTCGACAGCGACAACGAGGCCGCCGAACAGTACGGGCGCAAGAATTTCTTTGCCTATCCGGAAACCCTGAACGCCGATCCCGCGCTCGATTGCAGCACCCAGAACCGCAGTGAAATCCGCCAGGGCCGCGAGCATGGTTATCTGGCACCGCCGCTGCACGGCGTATGGGCCAGCGCGCCGTACTTCCATAACGGCTCGGTGCCGAACGTCTGGGAAGTGCTGCAGCCGGAAGCCCGCAAGCCGGTCTGGCGCCGCGTCTCGACACCTGAACGCCTCGACCAGCTCGGCCAGGTGGTGATGGGCTACGACACCAACCTGCAACGCGCCTACGATCACGAAAAACTCGGCTGGAAGTACGACGTCATCGCCTGCGGCGAAGCCGGCACCACGCCGTATCTGAACTGCAATGCCAGCGAACAGAGCGCCGACCCCGGATTCCAGGCGCTGCTGAACATTCTCAACTCCAGCAACCCGTATCTCTGGTATCTGGGCATGGGCTCCTCGCGCAGCCAGCAGCTGGAGGAGCGCAAGATCTACAACACGCACATGTATGGCCAGGGCAATGGCGGCCATGCGTTCA
>JBEBWZ010000040.1:0-25194 GCA_040391865.1 Solimonas flava | reverse complement strand
ACTGGGTGACTTCCATGCCGTTGAGCCAGACCTCCCAGCCCAGGCCCCAGGCGCCCAGCGTCGGCGACTCCCAGTTGTCCTCGACGAAGCGGATGTCGTGGGTCAGCGGATCGAAGCCCAGCATCTGCAGCGAATCCAGATACAGCTGCTGGATGTTCGGCGGCGAGGGCTTCATCAGCACCTGGAACTGGTAGTAGTGCTGCAGCCGGTTCGGGTTCTCGCCATAGCGGCCGTCGGTGGGGCGGCGCGAGGGCTGCACGTAGGCGGTGTTCCACGGCTCGGGGCCGACCGCACGCAGGAAGGTGGACCAGTGGAAGGTGCCGGCGCCCATTTCCATGTCCATCGGCTGCACGATGGTGCAGCCGTGACTGGCCCAGAAAGCCTGCAGTTTGAGAATAAGGTCCTGGAACGTCATCGGCCGGTCGCAAGCACTACGGAAAAGGAGGGGCGCGAGTATATCAATCGCTCGTCGCCGGGCCGGCCGCCATGGGGCTGACGCGGCGCTGCCGGCGCTGGACCAGCGACAGCAGCGGGCCGGTCATGCAGGTGGTGACCAGCGCCATGATCACCATCATGCTGAACACGCGCGGCGACAGGATGCCGAGGTCGTAGCCGATGTTCAGCACGATGAGTTCCATCAGACCGCGGGTATTCATCAGCGCGCCGACCATGAACGCTTCGCGCCAGTTGGAGCCGGTGTAGCGCGCGGCGAGCAGGCCGCCGCCGAGTTTGCCGATGATCGCGACCGCGATGATCGCGCCGCACAGTAGCCAGTCCTGGGCGCCGTCGATCAGGCCGATCTGGGTGCGCAGCCCGGTCAGGGCGAAGAACAGCGGCAGCAGCAGCGCGGAGGCCAGGCCCTGCAGGCGTTCGCGCAGTGCTGCACGGAAGGCCGGGATCGCCGGCATCGCGACGCCGGCCATGAACGCGCCGAACAGTGCATGGATGCCGATCCAGTCGGTGGCCGCCGCGGCCGCGCACAACAGCAGCAGGATGGTGGTGAGACCCAGCGCGTCGCGATGACGCTCCGGCGGACAGTACGCGGCGCGGCGTGCCAGCAGCGGCCGTACCAGCGCCAGCATCAGCACCACGAAGCCCGCGGCCAGTGCCACGGTGAGGCCGACGCCTGCCATGCTGCTGTTCTGCGCCAGGGCGATCACCAGGGCCAGCAGGCACCAGGCGGTGACGTCGTCGACCGCGGCGCAGGCGACCACGGTGCGGCCCAGCGCGGTGTGGTTGAGGCCACGCTCCTGCAGGATGCGGGCGAGCACCGGGAACGCGGTGATGCTCATCGCGATGCCGATGAACAGGGCAAACGCATGGAAGCTGACCCCCGGTGCCGCCAGCAGCGGAAACGCGATCAGCGCCAGCATCACCCCGAGGGCGAACGGCAGGGCAATGCTGGTGTGGCTGATCACCAGCGCCGCGCGCGCCTTGTGGCGGAGTTCATCGAGATCGATGTCGGTGCCGACGCAGAACATGAACAGCAGCACGCCAATCTGGCTCAGCCACTGCAGCGGCGGCAGCGAGGCGGGTGGAAACAGTGCCGACATCAGCTCCGGCCAGGCCAGACCCAGCGCCGACGGGCCGAGCAGCAGGCCGGCGGCAATCTCGCCGATCACGGCCGGCTGACCGCAGTAGCGGAACAGCGCGCCGGTGGCGCGCGCAGCGAGCAGGATCACGGTGATCTGCAGCAGCAGCAGGGCCAGCGGATGGTTTGCATCGGCGCGGCCGGGCAGCGCTGCGACCAGAATCTCCGGGTGCAGGAATTTGCCGAGCGCCAGCAGTGCCGCGACCGCCGCCACGGTCAGCAGCAGGGCGCCAAGGTAGAAAAAGGCCGATTTATGCATGATCTGCCGGGAGAAAAGGGCGCAACGCTGTCACGGCGGTAGCGGCAGCGTCAATGGCGCGGCAGCGCAGGGATCGGGCGCGGGGGTTTGGGTGAGCCGCGCTTGAGGCGTATAGTGACGGTTAATGCGCTCACTCAAACCGTTGTTCGACAGTAATCAGGCCTGGGCCCGCAAGCAGTTGGAGCAGGACGACCAGTATTTCCGGCGTCTGGCCTCCCAGCAAAAGCCCGACTATCTATGGATCGGCTGCGCCGATTCCCGGGTCCCCGCGAACGAGATCCTCGGGTTGCCGCCCGGCGAGGTGTTCGTCCACCGCAACGTCGCCAACGTCGTGGTCCACACCGATTTCAACTGTCTGTCGGTGATGCAGTTCGCCGTCGACGTGCTGCGGGTCAAGCACATCATGGTGGTGGGGCACTACGGTTGTTCCGGTGTCCACGCGGCATTGCACAATCGCCGCGTCGGCGTGGTCGACAACTGGCTGCGCCACGTGCGCGACATCGCCGATCGCCATGCGGTGGCGCTTGGCGCGATCAACGACGAAGTGGTGCGGCATGACCGGCTCTGCGAGCTGAACGTGATCGAGCAGGTGCGCCACGTCTGCCAGTCGACGGTGATTGCCGACGCCTGGGAGCGGGGCCAGCCACTCAACATCCACGGCTGGGTCTACGGGCTCAACGATGGCTGCCTGCGCGATCTGGGGATGACCATTTCCGGGCCCGACGAACTGACCGACAGCTACGCGGCCGCGGTCGAGTCGCTGTTCCGCTGAAACGTCGCGGCACCGCGAATTTTCAGTAGAAAGCGAGGCAGTTGGCCGGGATTTTCAGCTAGCATATCGCGCCCCATCGGCCCGACTGCCCCGGGAAGTGTTCCTCTGGCATGGTTCGTGCTTCATTTTGGCGCACGCTCGACAGGTCAAAACTGCCCGGCGACCCATCGTTTACACCAGTTAGGAGACACCCCATGTCGGGTCAAGATGTCCTGAAACAGATCAAGGATGAGGAGGTCAAGTTCGTCGACTTCCGTTTCTGCGATACGCGCGGCAAGGAACAGCACGTCACGGTCCCGGCGCATAGCGTGGATGCCGAAGTGTTCGAGTCCGGCAAGATGTTCGATGGTTCGTCGATCGCCGGCTGGAAGGGCATCAACGAGTCGGACATGATCCTGCTGCCGGACCCCAGCACCGCGTTCATCGACCCGTTCTTCGAAGACAGCACGCTGGTGATCAGCTGCGACGTGATCGAGCCGGCCACCGGCCAGGGCTACGGCCGTGACCCGCGCTCGCTGGCGAAGCGCGCCGAGGCCTATCTGAAGAGCACCGGCCTGGCCGATACCGCGTTCTTCGGCCCGGAAAACGAATTCTTCATTTTCGACAGCATCCGCTGGGATTCCGGCCTGAAAGGCTGCTTTGTCGAGATCGACGCCGAGCACGCCTCGTGGAACTCGGGCAAGCATTACGAGACCGGCAACACCGGCCATCGTCCGGGTGTGAAGGGCGGTTACTTTCCGGTGCCGCCGGTCGACGCGCTGCAGGACATCCGCTCGGCCATGTGCTCGACGCTGGAAGCGGTTGGCATGGGCGTCGAGGTGCATCACCATGAAGTGGCCACCGCCGGCCAGTGCGAGATCGGCGTCAAGTTCGGCACTCTGACCAAGAAGGCCGACGAAGTCCTGAAGCTGAAGTACGTGGTGCAGAACGTCGCGCACAGCTACGGCAAGACCGCGACCTTCATGCCCAAGCCGATCGTTGGCGACAACGGTTCCGGCATGCACGTGCACATGTCGCTGAGCAAGGACGGCAAGAACCTGTTTGCCGGTGACAAGTACGGTGGCCTGTCCGAGACCGCGCTGTACTACATCGGCGGCATCCTCAAGCACGCCAAGGCGCTGAACGCGTTCACCAATCCGGGCACCAACAGCTACAAGCGCCTGGTTCCGGGCTTCGAAGCGCCGGTGATGCTGGCCTACTCGGCCCGCAACCGTTCGGCCTCGATCCGCATTCCGTACATCGCCAACCCGAAGGGGCGCCGCGTCGAAGTGCGCTTCCCGGACTCGACCGCCAATCCCTACTTCGCGTTCACCGCGCTGATGATGGCAGGCCTCGACGGCATCCAGAACAAGATCCACCCGGGCGAAGCCTCGGACAAGGATCTCTACCACCTGCCGCCGGAAGAGGACAAGCTGATCCCGCGCGTCTGCCACAGCCTCGACATGGCGCTGGAAGCCCTCGATCAGGATCGCGAGTTCCTGACCCGTGGCGGCGTGTTCAGCGACGATCTGATCGATGCCTACATCGATCTGAAGATGCAGGAAGTCACGCGTTTCCGCATGACCACGCATCCGATCGAGTTCGAAATGTACTATTCGCTGTAAGTCGGACTGGATGTGAGAGAAACCCCGCTGCGGCGGGGTTTCTTTTTGCCTGCTGTCCAATGCAGCGCGCTATCCTTGGTGCCATGCGTTTTCTTCTCCTTCTGATGCTGTGGTGTGCGGCCGGTACGGTGCTGGCCGACGAGATCTATCGCGTGGTCGCGGCGGACGGGTCGGTGCATTACACCGATCGTGCGCCGGACAAGAAGGCCAAGCCCTTGAATCTGGGCCCCGTATCCGGCAGCTCGGCCCCCGTAAAGAAGGCGGCGGCGTTTTACTCCCCGGAACTGCTGCGGCAGGCCGCCCGGTTTGCGGTCCGCATCGAATCGCCGACGCCGGGCCAGAAGATGCAGCGCGATGGGCAGCCGCTGGTCGCGGCGGTGAGCGTGATGCCGGGGCTGGTGCGTGGCTTTCGCCTGGTTTACCACCTCGATGGCCGGCCGCTGACGGCGCAGCCGGTCGAGGACCTGAGTCTGCCCTTGCCGGAGCTGGCGCCCGGACCGCATGAACTGCAGGTGGTATTGCTGAACGCCCAGGGGCACGAAGTCGCGCGCTCGGAGCTGGCCAGCTTCGATGGCGCGGGGCGATCCGAATCGGCGCACGACACGCCGTAATGGTGCGCGCGCACCATGGGTGTGCAATAACATCACCGTAACGTCCGCTGGTCCGCCCCCTGGGCTGGCCTACATCTTGCGTCGGTGGGGTCATGAAACGAGGGATCGCGCGCCAGATCGCAGCCGAAGAAGTGCTGGACAGCATCACCACCGCGGTGATCGCGCTGGATGAGCAGCTGACGGTGATGTCGATGAACTCGGCCTGCGAATCCCTGTTCGGCGTCTCGCGGCGTCTGGGCCTGGGCCTGATGCTGAGCGACGCGATTCCGCAGCTGGCGGTTTACGAGTCGCGCCTGCGTGAAGCGATTGCCACCGCCACCGGCTTCATCGAACGCGAGACCGAGCTGCGGCGGCTGACCGAAACCGTGCTGGTGCTGGACTGGGTGGTGACGCCGTACCAGATCGCCGGAAGGCCGGCACTGCTGATTGAATTGCAGGGCTTGAACCGGCAGCGGCGGATCAGCCGCGAGGAGCAGTTTGCCGCGCAGTTCGATGCCAGCCGCGAGCTGATCCGCGGTCTCGCCCACGAGATCAAGAACCCACTCGGCGGCATCCGCGGTGCTGCGCAGCTGCTGGCGCACGAGTTTCCGGACTCCGAGCACCGCGAATACACCGGCGTGATCATCAAGGAGGTCGACCGCCTGCAACGCCTGGTCGATCGCATGCTCGGGCCCAATCGGGTGCCCGACAAGACCACGATCAACATCCATGAAGTGATCGAGTACGTGCGCCAGCTGGTGCAGGCGGAAGCGGCGAACCACGTGACCATCCTGCGCGACTACGATCCGAGCATTCCCGAGATCAGCGTCGATCGCGAACAGATGATCCAGGCCGTGCTGAACATCACCCGCAATGCCTTGCAGGCGATCGGTACGCAGCCGGGGACGATCCTGCTGCGCACGCGCACACGGCGCCAGCACACGATCGCCGGGGTGCGACATCGGCTGTTGGCGCAGATTGATGTCGAGGACAGCGGTGGCGGGATTTCATCGTCGCTGCTCGACAAGATTTTTTACCCGATGGTGACGACGCGAGCAGAAGGGACGGGGCTGGGGCTGCCGATCGCGCAATATCTGGTGCACAGCCATGGCGGCGCAATCGAATGCGAAAGCCGGCCGGGCAGCACCGTCTTCTCAATCTTTCTGCCTCTGGAAACCGCATGAGCACGCTCACTGTCTGGGTCGTCGACGACGACGAATCGATCCGCTGGGTTCTCGAGAAATCACTGGCGCGCGCCGGGATGGACGTGACCTGCTTTCCGGGCGCCGCGGAACTGCTCGACGCACTGGATGAGGCCAAGCCCGATGTGCTGATCACCGATATCCGCATGCCGGGCGTCGATGGCCTGACGCTGATGTCGCGGGTGCACGGTCTGCAGCCGGAACTGCCGGTGATCATCATGACCGCGCATTCCGATCTCGATGCCGCAGTGGCCGCCTATCGCGGCGGTGCGTTCGAATATCTGCCCAAGCCGTTCGATGTCGATGGTGTGGCCGAACTGGTGCGCCGCGCCGCCCAGAAGCGCGATACCGCCGAGGCCGCGCCGGCACCGGAAGGCATGGCGATGATCGGCGAGGCGCCGGCGATGCAGGATGTGTTCCGCGTCATCGGGCGCCTGTCGCAGTCCAACATCACGGTACTGATCACCGGCGAATCCGGCACCGGCAAGGAACTGGTGGCGCGTGCTTTGCACACCAACAGTCCGCGTGCGAATCGCCCGTTCATCGCGATCAACACCGCAGCAATCCCCAAGGATCTGCTGGAAAGCGAATTCTTCGGCCATGAGCGCGGGGCCTTCACCGGCGCGGCGACGCAGCGCAAGGGCCGGTTCGAGCAGGCCGATGGCGGCACGCTGTTTCTCGATGAAATCGGCGACATGCCGGCCGATCTGCAGACGCGCCTGTTGCGCGTGCTGCAGAACGGCGAGTTCTATCGCGTCGGTGGCGTGGCGCCGATCAAGGTCGACGTGCGCGTGATCGCAGCCACGCATCAGGATCTCGATCAGCTGGTGCGCGAAGGCCGATTTCGCGAAGACCTGTATCACCGCCTGAACGTCATCCGCATCCGCATCCCGACGCTGGCCGAACGTGCGGCCGACGTGCCGCAGCTGGCGCGGCACTTCCTGGCGCGCGCCGCCGAAGAGCTGAAGACCGAACCGAAGCGCTTGCGTCCCGAGGTGCTGGAACAATTCAAGCGCTATCACTGGCCCGGCAACGTGCGCCAGCTGGAGAACATCTGTCGCTGGCTGACGGTGATGGCACCGGGACAGGACGTGCATCCGCAGGACCTGCCACCGGAGATGCAGGAAGCGCCCGCGAGCGGTGCGCGCCTGTCCGTGCCGGGCGCCAGATCCGCCGTGGCGGCGGAAGTGCCTGCCGCAGCCATCGCACCCACATCGCCGCCGCCCGCTGCGGCCGGCGGCGGCGAAGGCTGGCACGAACAGCTGCGCCTGTGGGCGCAACGCGAGCTGCGGGCGGGACGCAGCGATCTGCTCGCGACCGCGGTGCCGCTGTTCGAGCGCACCATGATCGAAACCGCGCTGATCGCCACCCGCGGTCAACGTCAGGAAGCGGCGAAACGGCTGGGCTGGGGCCGCAATACGCTGACGCGCAAGATCAAGGATCTAGGCCTGGGCGATGACGACTGAGCTGGTGTCCCCTTGCGTGATTCGGGGCGCGTCAGCGTATTCGACAGCTTGACTCGCGTCGCAAGCGACGCGGTGGGCTGACGCGCAAGATCACGGATCCGGGTTGGGGGGATGACGACTGAAGTCTCTTTGTCGGGCACTCGACCTGAACAGATCGCGTGAGGCGAGGCGGCGCAGTGCTCATCCGTCGCAGCACCAGGGCCGAAGACTCAGGATTTCGTTGCCGCCAGCGCCCGCAGCAGCGTGGCACTAGCCTCGTCCGCCGGAAAGAAGCTCTCCACGCGCAATTCATCCGCCGTCACATCCTGTGGCGTGCCGAAGGTGGTGAGGGTGGTGAACATGCGCAGGTCGATGTTGCCCAGGCGGAAATGCGTGGGCAGCACCGGCAGACGGCCCGCTTCGAGGTCGATATGGCGCAGCCTCGACGGCAGGCCGGGGTAGCGCAGCACTTCGTCGAGCACATCCTGCACCTCGGGATGCTCCAGCGCTTCGCGCGCGGTGCGCGCCAGGAACGGCGGTGCGATCTCGTCGAGGTTGGCGATCATCGGGCGCAGGCCCTCGGCGTGAAACGTCAGCTTGAACAGATTGCGCGGGCCGTTGCCGCAGACACGCTGCCACATCGCATCGGCATCGCCGGCGAGTGCGGTGAGGCGCGTCATCGCGTCATTGGCCATGAACAGATTCCAGGCGCGATCGACCACCACCGCCGGATAGGGTTCGTGATGCCGCAGCATCAGATCCAGCGCCGCACGCACCGGCTGCATGTCGGCGGCCTCGAGTTTGCGCTGTGGGTAGATGCCGGCGAAGCCCGCGGTATGCAGCAGGCGATTGCGTTCGCGCAGCGGCAGATCCAGCGCCTGCGCCAGCTGGATCACCATCTCGCGGCTGGGCTGTGCGCGCCCGGATTCCAGAAAGCTCAGGTGCCGCTGCGAAACCTCCGCCTGCAGCGCGAGATCGAGCTGCGAGAGCCGCCGCGCACGACGCACGTCGCGCAGCAGCGCACCGAAGGCGGGTTGGTCGGAGCCGTGGTTTTGCATGGGCTCATTCTGGCACCGCGCCGCGGCTTTGCGATTACCTGCGACGTAATTGAGCGGCTTCGGTCCGGGGCGCAAGGTGGCGGCGCTTCCCAACCAACGGAGACGGTCATGAATCGCAAGCTCGCCATCTTTCTTCTCGTCCTGATCACCGTCGATTTCGCGGTGCTGAGTGCCTACGCCATGATGCAGCACGGCTATATCGGTCTGTTCACCAACCAGTTCACCAACAGTGCCGGCTGGCAGGTACTCGCCGATCTGGTGATCGTCTGCCTGCTGGCGATGGTATGGATGGTGGCCGATGCGCGCCGCAGCGGCCGCGTGGTCTGGCCGTATCTGGTGGCGACATTGCTCACGGGATCGTTCGGTCCGCTGGCCTATCTGCTGATCGGGTTGCTCGGCGCGCCGGCGCGGCGGCCGGTGCTGCTTGCCGGCGCGGCGGCGCGTTGAACGATGGACAAGCTCGCCGCCCTGATTCTGCTGGCCGTCGGACTGCTGCATCTGTTGCCGGTGACCGGCGTGCTGGGCGGCGAGCGCCTGCAGGCCCTGTACGGGCTTGCGGTCGAGGATCACAGCCTCGCGATCCTGCTGCGCCACCGTGCGGTGCTGTTCGCGTTGATCGGCGTGGCGCTGCTGCTGGCCGCGCTGCAACCGGCCTGGCGCGGGCCGGCGGTGGCGATCGGTCTGATCAGCATGCTGAGCTTCATCGTCATTGCGCTGCTCGAAGGCGGCGGCAATGCGGCGATCCTGAGGGTGCTGAAGATCGATCTCGTTGCCAGTATGGGTTTGCTGCTGGTGGCCGGTTACGATCTGCTGCGACTGATTTCAGGGAATCCGGCATGAGTTCCAGCATTGTTCTGCAGTGCATCGATGGCGTGACCCTTCCGGCCACCGTGTGGCGCGCGGCGCAGCCTGCGGGCACCGCCGTGGTGATCGCACCCGCCCTGGGCGTGCCGCGAAAGTTCTACGGCAAGTACGCGCAGCATCTGGCGCAGCAGGGTTGTGACGTGCTGTGTTTCGACTATCGCGGGATCGAGGGGGCCGGCGCCGAAGTGGCGCTGCGTGATATCCGCCTTGAGCACTGGGGCGAGCGCGATCTGCAGGCGGCGCTGCTGAGTGCACGCGAGCAGTTCTCGCCGCAGCGGCTGTTCCTGGTGGGCCACAGCATCGGCGGTCAGATTCCGGGACTGGCCGCGGCATCGGAAACGCTCGATGGCCTGGTGCTTGTGGCGGCGTCGGCGCCGCATCCCAGCCGTTATCCGCTGCGCGACCGGGTGCGGATCGAAATGATGTGGCGGGTGCTGGTGCCGCTGCTGGCACGCGGCCCGATGTTTCCGGCACGGCGTGTCGGCTTCGCGTCGCTGGACCTGCCGTCATCGGTGGTGCGGCAGTGGGCCGCGTGGGGACTGACCCCGGACTATCTGTTCGATCCGCGCCATCGCCTCGATACCGCACGCTATGCGCGACTGGCGCTGCCGCTGCTGGCGTTCAGTTTTGCCGACGACGGCTATGCGTCGAAAGCGGCTGTCGCGGCGCTGCACACGCACTATCCCGCAGCACGGATCGAGCATCGTCATGTGGTGCCGGCAGCGGGCCAGAGCTACGGCCACTTCGGCTATTTCCGCGAGGCGCAGCGTGAAACCTTGTGGGCGGAAACGCTGCGCTGGATGGGGCGTTGAGCGTTTTCGCCGGGGTTGAAGGCCGCCGCACCCGCCGAGGAGAAGGGCGGCGAGTGCGACGGAATGGGGGGAACGGTGTCATGCGTTTCCGGAACGGCTCGGGCCGGTTCCGGAAGGATTCGTTGCGGCCCTCAGAAGCCGTATTCGATCTGCAGCGTATGCAGGCCCTGGCTACCGTGGTTGCTGCCGCGCAGCAGCTCGCTGTTGAGGCCGAGCTTGAGCTGCGAGCCCAGTGCCACCGCGAAGCCCAGTCCGACTTCGAGGCCGGCGCTGTCCTTGCGCTGGTCGAGCGTGCCGGCCGCGGTGTTCAGCTCAGTTTCGCTGGTCCACCAGTAGCCGCCGAGCCGCGGTGTGAATGACACCGGACCGTACAGCGGCAGGTCGAAGCGCAGCGCCAGCAGCAGTGCGTTGCCATTGCCCTGGAAGACTTCGGCGCTGTCGTCGAGCAGCGCCTGCGGCTGGCTGAGGTCGCCGCTGAGGCGGGTGTCGTAGCGGCCGAGACGCAGGTAGCCGAGTTCGACGGCGGCATGTGAATGCACGCGATAGCCCGCGTAGAGCACGCCACCGAAATCCTTGTCGTCGACGTCCGCGGTCACCGCGTTGCCGCGCCTGCGCAGTTCCCGCGTCAGTTGCGCACTGTCGTGGCTGGCCTGGGCGACGCCGGCGCGCAAGCCGAGATACCAGTCGCCGGTGTCGGCGCTGGCGATGCCGGGCAGGCCCAGTGCCGCAGCGATCGCCGCCAGCGGCAGCAGGCTGCGCAGGCGGCGGCGCAAGGCCGCGCCCGCCGCAAACACGGCCAGCAGCACGCTGCCGAATGCGCCGCCGCTGGTCATCTTGCCGTCGCTGCCGGGGACCGTCGGGCTGTCGTTGTCGATGATGGTCACGGTGACGGTCGTCGGGGTGCCGGCGGTGGCGCCGGTGGCGTTGCTGAGGGTCAGGGTGAAGGTCTCGTTGCTTTCCTGCAGCAGATCGTCGGTGATCGCGATGGTGAAGGTCTTGGCCGCGGTATCGCCTGCGGCCCACTGCAGGGTGCCGGTGGCGGCGGTGTAGTCGGCACCCGTGGTGGCGCTGCCGTCGGTGCTGCCGTACTGGATGCTGGCCGCGCCGCTGCTGCCGTTGATGCGGGTGACGCTGACGGTCAGGGTGCCGGCGCCTTCATTGACGCTGTAGGAGGTGGCACCGAACTGCAGGGTGCCCGGCGGTTGCGCGCCCGGCGCGAGCACGGTGAAGCCGTTGCCGAGGGTGGCGCTGACGCCTTCGTTGTGTTCGCGGCCGCCGACGTCGCGCGGACCCGTGGCTGCAGTCGGTGCGATGGTCAGGGTTGCGGTGGCGGTGGTGGCATTGACGATGGTCAGGTTGCCGAGGGTGATGTCGGGACCGAAGTCGAAGGTCGATGCGGCGATGAAGCCGATACCGGTGATGGTGACGTTGACGGTCTGTCCGGCCTGGCCGCTGTTCGGGGTCACTTCGGTGACGTTGAACTGTGCGATCGCGGGGACGTTGCCGAATGAAGTCGCGGCCTGGATCACCGTGCTGGCATTGGCGGCGATGTTGCGGTTCCACTGCAGGGCGGCACCATTGTCGATGCACTCGGTGGTGACCACCTTGTCGAGCTGGCCTTCGCCGATCTGGCCCCAGATGTTGCTGTAACCGGTGGCGCTGTAGGCATCGGCCGGGGTCTGCGGAATCAGCAGCACATAGTAGTCACGGTCGGCGCCGGGGCAGTTCTTGCCGCCGGGGCTGCCGGAGTTGGTGGCCAGGTGAGGAATGCCGGAATCGTCGGCGGCCAGATAGATGTCACCGGCGTAGAACACGCGGACGTTCTGCGCCGCAGCGGCGGTATTGCGCAGGGTCCAGGTCTGGGTCAGATAGTTGCTGCCGGTGATGTAGCTGACCTGCAGCGTGGCGCGCAGGCCGCTGGTGCCGAGGTCGTTGACCACGGTGGTGCGGAACGGGTTCTGGCTGGTGCCGGTGCCGGTGATCGCGCTGATCGAGACCGGCGTGAACGGTGTGAAGTCACCGAGCTGCGAAGTGGCGCTGCCGTCCGGGTGTTCATCGAAACGCGGTGCGTACAGGGTGGTGCCGACGCGCACGAACCAGCCGAGGTCGGCGGTGCCCTCGCTGTTGGACGGATAGATCTGGCCGATGCCCGGAACCTCGCTGTTGAGGATCTGGAACGAGGCATCGTCGCCGACACGGATGGTCAGCGGGTTGCCGGTGATGGTGCTGATCTGGGGGGCGGCGGCCTGGGCCGTGCCGGCGAACAGCGCCAGCAGACCGGCCAGACAGTGGCGCCAGCGGGCGCGAGCGGTGAGGGTGGACATCGTCATCTCCATGGCAATCGATAGGAGCTGCCGGGGCGTTCGCGAAGGGCGTCCGGGGCCGGTCAGCAAGCGCAGGCAGGATCGCCGCCGGGTGCCAGGGAGTCCTGAAAAATTCCTCACATCTTCCTCACAAATCGCTTCAGCGCGAGGTTTTGGCGCCACGGGCGTGATCCCGGTCGCACTTCGGACGGCTGAATCGGCGGTCACCGCCTGCCATACTCCGCATCGTCATCGGCGGCATCGACCGCGCACATCAGGGGAAGGGGAAGCTCACGTGGCCGAGGCGGATGCCCCGCGCGATTCAGGCGACAGCCTGCGTCGTTGGCGGTTTGCCGATCTGGTGCTGGACGAGCGCAGCCTGGAGCTGTCGCGCCAGGGGCAAGTCCTGCGCCTGCACCGCAAGCCGATGCAGGTGCTGCTGCATCTGTTGCAGCACGCTGGCGAGGTGGTCACCAAGGACGAACTGGCCGAAGCCTGCTGGCCCGGACGCATCCTGTCCGACACGGTCCTGAGCACCACGCTGAACCGCCTGCGGGCGGTGTTGGGGGATGACAATCAGGCGCTGATCAAGACCGTCCACGGCTATGGCTACCGCCTGCAGGCGCCGGTCTCGGTCGAGCTGCTGGGCGACGAGCCCTTGCCGCGTCTCGCCTTCCAGCCTGGCGAGCACCCGCCGCTGCGCCCGACCTGGAGCCTGGTCGAGCAGCTCGGCGCCGGTGGCAGCGGCGAGGTCTGGAAGGTCCGCCAGGACAAGACCGGCGAACTGCGGGTCTGCAAGTTCGCGCTCGATGGTCCCGGCCTGCGCGCGATCAAGCGTGAGATCACGCTCTACCGGGTCCTGAAGGACGCACTCGGTGACCGGGCCGATCTGGTGCGGGTGCTGGACTGGAATCTCGAACAGTCACCGTTCTTCGTCGAACTCGAATACCTGCCGCAGGGCAGCCTGCTGCAGTGGTCGCAGCAGGCCGCGCCGGATCTGGACCTGCGTCTGGCGCTGGTGGCGCAATGCGCCGAAGCCTTGGCGGCGGCGCATGCGGTCGGGGTGCTGCACAAGGACTTGAAGCCGGCCAACGTGTTGATCGTGGCCGAGCCCGGCCAGGCGCCGCGCGCCACGCCCACCTGCGCCGGCAGCGGCGGCGTGCTCGACGCCGCGCGGCTGCGCGGCATCACCCGGCTCGGTTTCACTGCCACCGTCGCGGCGCTCGACAGCAGCGGCACGCCGCTGTATCTCGCCCCGGAAATCCAGGCGGGCCAGCCGGCGACGGTGCAGGGCGATATCTATGCGCTGGGTGTGATGCTGTATCAGGCGGTGATCGGCAACTGGCGCAAGCCGCTGGCCCCCGGTTGGGAGCGCGAGATCGACGACGAGGTGCTGCGTCGCGATATCGCCGCGGCGGTCGATGGCGATCCGAGTCAGCGGCTGGCCGATGCCGCCGATCTTGCCCGGCGATTGCGTCACCTGCCGGCGCGGCGTGCGCAGCTGCAGCGCGAACGGGACGAGGCCCAGCGTCAGCTGGTGCTGAGCCAGCGACTGCAACGCGCTGAAGTCCGGCGCCGCTGGGCACTGACCCTGGCCGCGGTGCTGGTGGTAGGCCTGATCGTCACCCTGCTCCTGTACGGGCAGTTGCTGAGCGCCAATCGTGCGCGGGTGGCGGCACTGCAGCAGGCCCAGGACGAAGCCGAAGCGTCGCGTCAGGTCACTGCCTATGTGGTGTCCCTGTTCGACGCCGCGGCGCCGGAGGCGGCGGGTGGCGCGACGCTGGCGCCGCGGGCGCTGGTCGATCGCGGCCGCGAACAGCTGGGGCAGCACTTCGGCGAGCAACCGCTGGTGCGGGTGCGGATGCTGGCGACCCTGGGCGGGCTGTACTGCACCATGGGCCTGCCGCAGGAGTGCCGCGAACAGATCGAACAGGCGCTGGCCCTGCAGGACGCCAGCGACCATGCCGATCCGCTGCTGACGGCGGAACTGCTGGCACAGCGGGCACAGGCGTCCAGCGATGAGGGGCTGTACCAGGATGCCGAGCGCGAGCTGCGGCGTGCGCTGGCGTTGCAGGAAGCCCGGCTGCCGAGCGGCGATCTGCGTCTGGCGGCGACGCTGAATCAGCTGGGGCAGATGCTGCTGTACCAGCAGAAAAACAGTGAAAGCCTGGCGGTGCTGCAGCGCGCCCGCGGTCTGATCGAACAGTTGCCGGAGACCGCGCGTGAGCAGGACATGAGCCTGTCGATCTCGGTGCTCGGCTCGCTGGCCAACAGCCTGTTCGATGCCGGTGAGCAGGCGCAGGCGATGGAGCTGGCGCAGCAGCGCATCCGCCGCGCACAGGCGCACTACGGCGAGCAGCATCTGCACCGTTACGAGGCTCTGGATGGCTACAGCTCGCTGCTGTGGCAGGCCGGAAACAATGCCGATGCCGAGCCGGTGCAGCGGCAGGTGGTCGAGGGGTATCTGCGTCTCTACGGTCGCGGCGGCCAGCCGACGATCAATGCCCAGAACAATCTCGCGTCGATCCTGCATGGCCTGGGGCGGGTGCGGGAAGCGGCGCAATGGATGCAGCAGGCGGTCGATGCCACCCGTGCGCGCGGCGACAGCGACAGCGCCGACTACGCCCTGACCCTGGCCAATCTGTCGCAGATCCAGGAACAGAGCGGCGACTATGCAACCGCGCTGCCGAACCTGCGCACCGCGTATGCCCTGACCTATCGCCATTACGGCGACAGTAATCTCAAATCGCATCTGCAGCGCATCAGCCTCGGGCGCATGCTGACCTTGTCCGGCCAGCCCCAGGAAGGGCTGAAGCGGCTGTTGCCGGAAGTGTCCGCGGCGCTCGAAGGCGAGCAGGCGCAACTACTGCGTGGCCGGCGTTTGCGTGAACTGGGCAATGCCTACGCCGCGCTGGGGCAATTTCCGCAGTCGCTGGCGGCCTATCAACAGGCCGAGCGCCTGCTCCTCGAATTCCTGCCGGCCGATCACCGCATGTTCGCGAGCATCGATGCCGGGCGCGTGCGCCTGCTGCTCGCGCAGCGCCAGTATCCGGAGGCCCTCGCGCTGCTCGAGCGCACGCTGACCGCCACCCAGCGCCACGAACATCCGGAGTCGCCGACGGTGCTGGTGCTGCGGATCGAGCGCGCCACCGTGCTCGCGGCCCTGGGCCGCGATGCTGAAGCACGTGCCGCGGCGCGACAGCTGCAAGCGGCCGCAGAGCGCGAACTGGTCGGTTCGCATCCGGCGCGCCGCGAGCTCAGCCGCTTGCTGTGATCGCGTCGCGCAAGACCTGCTGACGCAGCACGAGGGATCGCCCGGAGCCGGGTTCAAGTGATGCGCGGACTGCCGCGATGGTGTCGCAAATGCGCGGCGGCTATGCTGCCGCCTCTTCACCGGAGAATGCGACCATGACCACTGCGCTGCTGCCCGAACTGCCCCAGGCAGGAATGCCGTTTCCGAACATCGCCACCTCCGGGCGTCCCGGCGCGGAGCATTTCGCGCTGGCCAAGTCGCGCGGCGTGCGGCGTGTCATCAACCTGTGTCCGCACACCGAGCCTTGCGGTTACGACGAGCCCGCGCTGATCGCCGAGCTCGGGCTCGATTACCGCAACATCCCGATCGCGGGCGCCGCCGATCTCACGGCGGACAACGCGCGTGCGCTGGATGCGGCGCTGGCCGATGCCGAGGGGGCGGTGCTGGTGCATTGCGCCAGCAGCAACCGTGTCGGCGCGCTGTTCGCGCTGCGCGCGTTCCATCTGCAGGGACAGAGCGCCGAAGCGGCGCTGGAGATCGGCCGTGCCGCCGGACTGAAAGCCATGGAGCCGATGGTGCGGCAACTGCTGGGCGCCTGAGCGCCGGCGATTCAGACCAGCGGCAGCGCCCGATCGGGGTAGTCGGTGAACACGCCATCGACGCCCAGATCGCGCATCCGGCGCAGTTCTTCGGGATCGTTGACGGTGTAGACATTGACCCGCAGACCGCGGGCGTGTGCATCGGCGAGCAGTTTCTCGTCGACGAATTCATCGGACAGGTTGAGGCAGCGCGCGCCCAGTTCGACCGCGATGCCGGCCCAGTCCAGCGGCACGCCGCAATACAGCGCTGCGACCGGTACCTCCGGCAGGATCTGCCGGAATTCCCATAGCTCCGGCAGATGGAACGACGACACCATCAGGCGATTGGCTGGCCAGCCCTCGGCGAGGTAGTTGCGCAGGCAGTCGGCCACCGCAGCCGCGCAGCCGTTCCAGCTTTTCAGTTCGATGTTGAGGCCGACCTTCTGCTCGATCAGATCCATCGCTTCCGGCAGCGTCGGGATCGGCTGGCCGCGTCCGGCATCGAGTTGACGCAAGGCGGCGGCGGTGTGATCGGTCAGATGGCCGCGGCCATTGGTGGTGCGCTCCAGCCGCAGGTCATGCATCAGCCACAGTTCGCCGGCGTGGTGCTGCACGTCGACTTCGACCCAGTGCGCGCCGAGGCGGATCGCGGTCTCGATCGACAGCAAGGTGTTCTCCGGCGCGTGACCGCGCGCGCCGCGATGACCGATGACGGTGAAGCCGGGGTTGGACGGGGCCGACATGAGCGTTCTCCGAAGGCGCGTCAGACCTCGCCGACGCGCACGATCTTCATCGAGTTGGTGCCGCCGGAAACGCTGCTGTCGCCCTTGGTCAGCAGCACGCGATCACCGTCGACCAGCGCGGCGCGGGCTTTCAGGCAGTCCAGGGCTTCGCGGACCGGAGTCGGGCCGTCGGGCTGGCTGGGCGCGAACGCCACCGGAATCACGCCGCGGCACAGGCCCATGCGGCGCCGCGTCTTTTCGTGCGGGGTCAGGGCGTAGATCGGAATCTGGGTTTCTGCGCGCGACATCATCATCGCGGTCGCGCCGGATTCGGTCAGCGCGATGATCGCGCTGGCATGCATGTGGCGTGCGGTCCAGGCGGCGGCCATGGCGATCGCTTCGTCGGTGCGCTCGAAGTGGGTGTCGACGCGGCGGATGTCGCGGCGCAGGGTGACGTCCATGTGGCTTTCGGCGCCGACGCAGACGCGCGACATCGCTTCCACCACTTTCACCGGATATTTGCCGGCGGCGGTTTCCGCCGACAGCATCACCGCATCGGTACCGTCCATGACCGCATTGGCCACGTCCAGGACCTCGGCGCGGGTCGGGATCGGGCTGGTGATCATCGACTCCATCATCTGCGTCGCGGTGATCACCATTTTGTTCTGCTCGCGCGACTCGGCAATGATGCGCTTCTGCCAGCCCGGCAGTTCGGCGTCGCCGATTTCCACGCCGAGATCGCCGCGCGCAACCATCACCGCGTCGCTGGCGCCGATCAGTTCACGCAGCACCGGCAACGCCTCGGCGCGCTCGATCTTGGCGACCAGGAACGCGGTGCCGCCGACATCGGCCACCAGGCGTCGGGCTTCTTCCATGTCCTCTGCCGAGCGCGGGAACGATACCGCGATGAAGTCGACGTCGAGACCCACCGCGGTGCGCAGATCCTGCTTGTCCTTGTCGGTCAGCGCCGCCGCCGACAGGCCGCCGCCCTGCTTGTTGATGCCCTTGCGGTTGGACAGCACGCCGCCCAGCAGCACCGTGCAATGCACACGGGTATCGTCGATGCGATCGACGCGCATGCTGATCGCGCCGTCGTTGAGCAGCAGCGTATCGCCAGCCACCACGTCCTGCGGCAGGCTTTCGTAGGCGCAGCCGACCACGGTCGCGTCACCGGCATTGGCTCCGAGTGCGGTGTCGAGGGTGAAGGCCTGGCCTTCCTGCAGATCGACCGGACCATTGGCGAACGATTCGATGCGGATCTTCGGCCCCTGCAGGTCCGCGAGGATGCCGACGTCAATGCGCAGTTCCGCCGCCGCGGTGCGCACCTGATGCGCGCGCCGGGCGTGGTCCTCGGCCTTGCCGTGAGAGAAATTGAGGCGGACCACATCGACACCGGCCGCCAGCATTCTTTTGAGAATCTGCGGGTCGTCGGTGGCGGGTCCGAGGGTGGCGACAATCTTGGTGCGGCGGATCATGCGTAGTGTTCTCCGAATAGAATGAGCTTACCTCGCCGCCATGACTTCGTGGTGACGCGGAGGTAACCGGTGCCGGTGGAATGCGATCCGAATCGCGTGCTGCCGCTCTTACAACTGCAAGGAACAAATCATGGTGACTCTCGGCACGCCGCTGTCTTCCGGCGCAACCCGCATGCTGCTGCTGGGCAGCGGCGAACTCGGCAAGGAAGTGGTGATCGAGGCGCAGCGGCTGGGGGTGGAGACCATCGCCGTCGACCGTTATGCCGATGCGCCGGCGATGCAGGTCGCGCATCGCAGTCATGTGATCAACATGCTCGACGGCGCTGCGATCCGACGCGTGGTCGAACTTGAAAAGCCGCATTTCATCGTGCCGGAGATCGAAGCGATCCATACCCCGACGCTGCTGGAACTCGAGGCCGAGGGACATACCGTGGTGCCGACCGCGCGCGCCGCGTGGCTGACGATGGATCGCGAAGGCATCCGCCGGCTCGCGGCCGAGGAACTGGGGCTGCCGACCTCGCCGTATCGCTTTGCCGGAACCTACGAGGACTATCTGGCGGCCGTCCGGATCGTCGGCATGCCCTGCGTGATCAAGCCGGTGATGTCGTCGTCGGGCAAGGGTCAGTCCACCGTCCACAGCGAGGCCGATGTGCGCAAGGCCTGGGACTATGCGCAGGCCGGTGGCCGCGCCGGTGCCGGTCGGGTGATCGTCGAGGGTTTCGTGTCGTTCGACTACGAGATCACGCTGCTCACCGTGCGCCATGCCGGTGCCGATGGGGCGACCACCACGTCGTTCTGCGCGCCGATCGGGCATCTGCAGATCGATGGCGACTACCGCGAATCCTGGCAGCCGCATGCAATGAGCCCCACGGCGCTGCGCAAGTCCGAAGCGGTGGCCGCGGCGATCACCACAGCGCTGGGCGGTCGCGGCGTGTTCGGGGTGGAGCTGTTCATCAATGGCGACGAGGTGATCTTTTCGGAAGTCTCACCGCGCCCGCACGATACCGGCCTGGTCACGCTCATTTCCCAAGATTTGTCCGAGTTTGCGTTGCACGTGCGGGCGGTGTTGGGACTGCCGATTCCCAATATCCGGCAGCGTGGCGCCGCGGCCTCCTGCGCACTGTTGCTGGAGGGCGATCAGCGCGCGCCGCGGTTTGCCGATGCGGCCGCAGCGCTGGTCGAGCCGGATACGCAGCTGCGCCTGTTCGGCAAGCCGGAAATTGCCGGCCGCCGCCGCATGGGGGTGACGCTGGCACTGGATCAGACGATCGACGCTGCGCGCGCCAAGGCCTGCCGCGCAGCCGCCAGGGTCCGGTCGCTCTGACGCGAATCGGTCGCGCGTGGCGCGGCCGGGGTCGGGGCGGGTGCCGATTCTTGAAAAACCCTGCGGAAATGTCCGTTTTTCATCATTCGCTGCTCGCCGCCGCCGCCTTTGCGGGATGATGGGGGCGGTCGGCAACGCCGCCGGCCCATGCAGGCAGGGCCGCGCTCACGTACAATGCGCGCCCATTTTGATGCGGCGCAACAAAACGCCAGTCGGACCATGATCGAGAATCTTCGCAACATCGCCATCATCGCCCACGTCGACCACGGCAAGACGACGCTTGTCGACAAGCTCCTGCGACAGTCGCAGACCCTCGATGCACGCGAGCAGCTCGGTGAGCGCGTGATGGATTCCGGCGACATCGAACGCGAGCGCGGCATCACCATCCTCGCGAAGAACACCGCGATCCGTTGGCACGACAAGCGCAACGGCAAGGATTACCGCATCAACATCGTCGACACGCCCGGACACGCCGACTTCGGCGGTGAAGTCGAGCGCGTGCTGTCGATGGTCGATTGCGTGCTGCTGCTGGTCGATTCGGTCGACGGCCCGATGCCGCAGACCCGCTTCGTGACCCAGAAAGCGTTTGCGATGGGCCTGCGCCCGATCGTGGTGCTGAACAAGATCGATCGCGTCGGCGCGCGTCCGAACTGGGTGGTCGATCAGGTGTTCGAGCTGTTCGATCGCCTCGGCGCCACCGATGAGCAGCTGGATTTTCCGTTCATCTACGCCTCGGGCCTCAATGGCTACGCCGGCGATTCGCCGGACATCCGCGAAGGCGACATGACGCCGCTGTTCGAGACCATCGTCGACAAGGTGTCCGCACCGCAGGTCGATGTCGATGGCCCGTTCCAGATGCAGGTCACCTCGCTGGCTTACTCCAGCTATGTCGGCGTGATCGGCACTGGCCGCATCAAGCGCGGCAAGATCAAGACCAACAGCCCGGTCGCGGTGGTCAATCGCGATGGTTCGGTGCGCCAGGGCCGTGTGCTGCAGGTGCTGGGCTTCATGGGCCTCGACAAGGTCGAGGTGCCGGAAGCACAGGCTGGCGACATCATCGCGGTCACCGGCATCGAAGAGCTCGGCATCTCGGAAACGATCTGCGATGCCAAGCATCCGGAGCAGTTGCCGACACTGCAGGTCGACGAGCCGACCATGAGCATGATCTTCGAGGTGAACAAGTCGCCGTTCGCCGGCAAGGAAGGCAAGTTCGTGACCTCGCGCCAGATCGGCGACCGTCTGCAGCGCGAGCTGAAGACCAACGTTGCGCTGCGCGTCGAGCCGATGAGCACCGGCGACCAGTTCCGCGTCTCCGGTCGCGGCCTGCTGCATCTCGGCATCCTGCTCGAGAACATGCGTCGTGAGGGCTATGAAATCGCCGTCTCGCGTCCGCAGGTGATCCTGAAGGAAATCGACGGCGAGATCTGCGAGCCCTACGAAACACTGGTGGCCGACGTCGAGGAAAGCAGCCAGGGCGGCGTGATCCAGGGCCTCGCGGAACGCGGCGGCAAGATGCAGACGATGATGCCGGATGGCAAGGGTCGTGTCCGTCTCGAATACATCGTGCCGTCGCGCGGCCTGATCGGATTCCAGACGCAGTTCATGACCATGACCTCGGGCACCGGTCTGCTGTTCCACAACTTCGATCATTTCGGACCCAAGGCCGAATCCACCGACATCGGCCAGCGCCACAACGGCGTGCTGATCTCGAACGAAATGGGCAAGGTGCTGGCCTACGCGCTGTTCAACCTGCAGGACCGTGGCCGCATGATGGCCTCGCCCGGCGATGAAGTTTACGAAGGCCAGATCGTCGGCATCCATTCCCGCGACAACGACCTCGTGGTCAACGTGCTCAAGGGCAAGAAGCTGACCAACATGCGCGCTTCGGGCTCCGACGAGAACGTGATTCTGGTGCCGGCGGTGAAGTTCGCGCTGGAACCGGCGCTGGAGTTCATCAATGACGATGAACTGGTCGAGCTGACCCCGCAGTCGATCCGGATCCGCAAGAAGTTCCTGAAAGAGCACGAGCGCAAGCGCTCGGGCCGCGACGACTGAGCAGTCCCCGCCGCGCGCCGCGCCGCGCGACCGGAGGCCGAGGCCAGGCGAATCCGCCTGGCCTTTTTCGTGTGTGCTCGCCGCGCGGCTGGGTGGATATATCGACGTCCGGTCCGCAGGCTGCGTGCTAGGATGCGCCAGCGGTTTAAGCACCCCATACAGTCGCGTCCCGCATGCCCGAAGATACCGAAGAACCCGCTGACCCCCTGCCTGCCACTCCTCGCCTGAACGGCGTGCCATGAGCGGCATTGTCGTTGTCGATCAGCGCAACGATTGGCCGGTGGACATTCCCGGCATCGACGTGGTCACCGCCTGGGATTACCTCACGCACGAAATGCATACCCGTACCCGCCAGGTGCGGGTTTACAACATGTGCCGTTCGTTTGCGTACCAGTCCACCGGCTACTACGTGTCACTGCTGGCTGGTGCGCGCAGTCACAAACCCCTGCCTGAGATCACCACGATCCAGGACCTGAAGCTGGCCGAGTCGCCGCGGATCATCAACGACGAGGTCGAGGAGCTGATCCAGCGCTCGCTGGCCCGGATCGGCTCCGCCGAGTACGTGATGAACGTGTACTTCGGCGAGAGCCTCGCCAAGCGTCACGACCGTCTCGCGCGGGCGCTGTTCAACCTGTTTCCGGCGCCGCTGCTGCAGGCGCGCTTCACCTATCACGGCGACGAGTGGCGCGTCGATACGCTGGGTCCGATCGCACTCGGTGAAGTGCCGGCCTCGCACCACGAACTGCTGTATCAATCGGCACGCAACTACTTTGCGCGCAAGCGCCCGCCGCGCACGCGCCGGGTCGCAGCACGCTACGACCTCGCGATCCTGGTCAACGAGGACGAGAAGGAGCCGCCGTCCAATGCGCGCGCGCTGAAGCTGTTCGAGAAGCACGCCGAGGATCTGGGCTTCGAGGTCGAGTTTCTCGACAAGAGCGACTACGGCCATGTTGCCGAGTTCGATGCGCTGTTCATCCGCGAGACCACGGCGGTCAATCACCATACCTATCGCTTTGCGCGCCGCGCCGCGCGCGAGGGCCTGGTGGTGGTCGACGATCCGCTGTCGATCCTGCGCGCCGCCAACAAGGTGTTCCTGGCGCAGCTGATGGAACGTCACCGCATTCCACAGCCACGCACGCTGCTGATGCATTCGCGCAACGTGCTGCAGGTCGGACGCGAGCTTGGGTTTCCCTGCGTGCTGAAACAGCCGGATTCGCAGTTTTCGAAAGGCGTGATCAAGGTCGAGTCCGAGGCGGAGCTGAAACGTCAGGCGGCCGACATGCTGGAGCGTTCCGATCTGATCATCGCGCAACCGTTTGAACCCACCGATTACGACTGGCGGGTCGGCGTGCTCGATGGCGAGCCGCTGTATGCCTGCCGCTATTACATGGCCAAGGACCATTGGCAGGTGGTCAAGCGGGCCGGCAACGGCGCGATCGTCGAAGGCGGGCACGAGACCCTGGACGTCAAGGACGTGCCGAAGCAGGTGCTGAGCATCGCGGTGCAGGCGGCGCGCGCGGTCGGCCGCGGTCTGTATGGTGTCGATCTCAAGCAGTTCGGCAAGGTCGTCAAGGTGATCGAGGTCAACGACAACCCCAACATCGACTACGGGGTCGAGGATCTGGTGCTCAAGGGCGCGCTTTACCGGCGCATCATGGAACACTTCATCCGTCGTCTCGAGGCCCGTACCCGCACATGAGCGCGCACCGGGCCCGAAAGCCGGATCTGCCTATCCGCCGGGCCGGAAGTGAAGACGTCGCCGGCATCCTGGCGCTGGAGCAGCTGTTTCCGGGTGACCGCATGAGTGCGCGCACCGTGCGCCGTCTGTTGCAGTCCGCAACCGCGCGGGTCTGGGTGGCCGATTCGCCCCCTGCGGATGCGCGCATCGCAGGCTCCGTCGTCCTGTTCCTGCGCCGGAACAGCCGATGGGGTCGTATTTACTCATTGGTGGTCGCACCGCACGCGCGCGGTCACGGACTGGGTGCACGGTTGGTGGCCTGTGCGGAACGCGAAGCGCGTGCAAATGCTTGTGCCGGCGTCAGTTTGGAAGTGCGTGCCGACAATGAGGTGGCGCGCAGCCTCTACCGCAGTTTGGGCTACCTCGAACACGCTCTGCTGCCGGCCTATTACGATGATGGGGCGCCGGGCGTCCGCCTGAGACGTCATTTCGTCGGTACAGAGCAATAGAGTGGCTGGCGAGCGTGTCTTTTCTGCTCTATCGTTACGGTTCGTTTTGGAGGAGGAGATCACCCATGAAGTGCGCATCGCGTGTTGCGCTGGTCCTGTTGTTCGCGGCGCTACCCGCGGCCGCAAAGGTAAGCCCTGATGAGGCTGCCAAGCTGAAAACCACCCTGACGCCGGTCGGCGCAGAGCGCGCCGCCAACAAGGACGGCACCATTCCGGCATGGGAGGGTGGTCTGACCAAGGCGCCTGCCTGCTACAAGGGTGAAGGCTCGCGTTACTGTGATCCGTTCCCCGGTGACAAGCCGAAGTTCACGATCACGGGCGCCAACATGGCGCAGTACAAGGACAAGCTCTCGGCTGGCCAGCTGGCCATGCTCGAGAAGTCGGCCACGTACAAGATGAACGTGTACGAAACGCGCCGTACCGCCGCGTTCCCGACCTATGTCTATGAGGCAACGCACAAGAACGCGCTCGAAGGCGAACTGGGCGGTGGTGGCGAAGCACTGGTGAATGCCGTCGTCGGCCTGCCGTTCCCGATCCCGAAGAGCGGTGTCGAGCCGGTGTGGAACCACAAGGTCCGCTATCGCGGCCAGAGCGGCCAGCGCTGGAACACCCAGGTGGCCGTGACCACCTCGGGCGACTACAACCTGGTGAAGCTGCGCGAAGACCTGCTGTTCCCTTACAATCGCAAGGGCGCGACGCCGGATTCGCTCAATAACGTCATCATCTACTTCCTGCAGGTGGTGACGCAGCCGCCGCGTCTGGCCGGCACCATCACCCTGGTCCACGAGACCATGGATCAGGTGAAGGAACCGCGCCGCGCCTGGCAGTACAACCCCGGCCAGCGTCGTCTGCGTCGCGCGCCGAACGTGGCGTACGACAACCCGGGTACCGGTGCCGACGGTCTGCGCACCAACGACCAGACCGACACCTTCAACGGTGCGACCGATCGTTACACCTGGAAGATCGTGGGCAAGAAGGAAATGTACATTCCGTACAACTCCTACGAAGTGCACAGCGACAAGCACAAGATCCGCGACATCATCCAGAAGGGTCACGTCAATCAGGATCTGAACCGCTACGAGCTGCATCGCGTCTGGATT
>JBEBWZ010000039.1:0-26437 GCA_040391865.1 Solimonas flava | reverse complement strand
CCACACCTTCCAGGCCAAGACCGCGAGCTGTCTGGTCAATCCGCGCGCCTGCCACGAAACCGAGCTGAACTACACCCCGACCACGACGCGCAAGAGCATTGCCGTGGTCGGTGCCGGCCCTGCGGGGCTGGCGGCGGCGACGGTGCTGGCCGAACGCGGACATCAGGTCGACCTGTTCGACAGCGCCGACGAGATCGGCGGCCAGTTCAACATGGCCAAGCGCGTGCCGGGCAAGGAAGAATTCCACGAGACCCTGCGCTATTTCGGGCGCAAGCTGGAGACCACCGGGGTCAAGGTCCATCTCGGCACCCGCATCAGCGCCGAGTTCCTGATCGACGGCAAGTACGATGAAGTGCTGCTCGCCACCGGCGTCGCACCGCGCAACCCGAAGATCCCGGGCCAGGCCGAGCAGGAAAAAACCGGCAAGGTACTGAGCTACATCGATGTCCTGCAGCACCGCAAGCCGGTCGGCCAGCGTGTGGCGGTGATCGGCGCCGGCGGCATCGGTTTCGACATTTCCGAATATCTGGTCAGCGACGGACATTCGCCGACACTGGATCTTGCCGCCTGGAACAAGGAATGGGGCGTGGCCGATCCGCAGCTCATGCGCAGTGGCCTGACCCGGCCCGAGATCGCACCGCCGGCACGGCAGGTGACGCTGCTGCAGCGTAAGGCCGAATCGCTGGGCAAGCGCCTCGGCAAGACCACCGGCTGGATCCATCGCGCACAGCTGAAGATGAAGCAAGTCGAGATGATCGGCGGCGTCAACTACGAAGCGATCGACGAGCGCGGCCTGCTGATCAGCTATGGCGAGAAGCGCGAGAACGCGACGCTGCTCGAGGTCGACACCATTGTCCTGTGCAGCGGCCAGGAACCCTTGCGCGAGCTGTACGAACCGCTCAAGAACGCCGAGGTCAGCGTGCACCTGATCGGTGGCGCCGATGTCGCCTCGGAGCTGGATGCCAAGCGCGCGATCAATCAGGGTTCGCGACTCGCCGCGACCCTATAATGCGGACTTCATTCACGGCCTGCGATGCAGCGCCACCCCGCGGCGGATGAGCAGACGCGACGCCGCGGTCGTTGCAGGTTCGCTACGGACACGTCCATGAGTCCTCAGGCAGTGGCAGTACGGCAACACCGTTATCAGGGCGCAGACGGCCTGAATCTCGCCGCCGATATCGGCGGCGATCCTGCGGCACCGGCGGTGATGCTGTTGCACGGCGGTGGCCAGACCCGGCATTCCTGGGGTGGCGCGATGCGCGACCTGCTCGCGGCCGGCTATCACGTGATCAGCCTCGATGCGCGCGGACACGGCGACAGCGACTGGTCGCCGGATGGCCGCTACGGCCTCGAAGGCATGGCTGCCGACTTGCGCGCGGTGATCGCGACGCTGGCCAGCAAGCCGGCGCTGGTCGGCGCATCGATGGGCGGCATGACCGCGCTGTATACCGTCGGCAATTCCAGCGACGCGCTGGCATCCGCATTGGTGATGGTCGACGTGGTGCCGCGTATCGATCGCAGCGGTGCCGCCAAGATCCAGGCGTTCATGCAGGCGAATCCCGACGGGTTTGCAACGCTGGAAGACGCCGCCGACGCAGTCAGCGCCTACAATCCGCATCGGCCGCGACCGAAAAACCTCACGGGCCTGATGAAGAACCTGCGCCGCCGCGACAACGGTCGGCTGTATTGGCACTGGGACCCGGCGTTCCTGCGCGGCCCTGATGAACTCGAGCCACCGACCTTTGGTGATCGGCTGGTCGCCGCCTGCGACCATATCCGCATCCCCACCTTGCTGGTGCGCGGCCTGAACAGCGATCTGGTCACCGACGCCGGGGTCGCCGATTTCCGGCAGCATCTGCCGCAGCTCGAAGTGTTCGATGTGCCCGGCGCCGGCCACATGGTCGCGGGCGACAAGAACGATGCCTTCAACCAGGGGGTATTCCAGTTCCTGCAACGCCACCTGCCGCTGCCACGCTAACCAGTTCCCCCACGGCCCATCCCGATGACCCCGATCCAGTTCCTCAGCGGCCTGCCCGCCTTCCTTGCCTATCTCGCCGTCAGCTGCGGCTTGCTGCTGCTGTTCGTGCTGATCTATGTGCGTATCACCGCGCATGACGAGTTCGCGCTGATCCGCCAGAACAATGTCGCCGCGGCAGTCGCATTCGGCGCCGCGATCCTCGGTTTCTGCCTGCCGCTGCATGCCGCCGTCAGCCACTCGGTCAGCCTGATCGATTGCGCGGTGTGGGGGGCCGTCGCACTGGTGGTGCAGGTCCTGGCCTATTTCGCGGTGCGACTGATCATTCGCGATCTGTCGACACGGATCGACAACAACGAGCTGGCACCGGCGATACTCGCCGCCGCGGTCGCGATCGGCGTCGGCCTGCTCAACGCCGCCGCGATGAGTTATTGAGTTCCGGAATCCACCATGAAAAGAACCCGCACCATCCGTCTGGTATTGATGGGCATCAGCCCGCTGATCCTCAGTGCCTGCAACCCTTCGGTACAGGGCGGCCGCCCGCAGCCGGGCGAAGAACGGCTGTACCCGAACGCCGACGCCTGCATCGCCAGCGGCGACTTCAGCCGCGCCGACTGCAACGCCGCGTTTGCCGCCGCGCTGGAAGAACATCAGAAGAGCGCACCGTCATTTGCCACGCGCGCAGAATGCGCACAGCAGTACGGCGACAGGAGCTGCGCGGAAGTCAGCAGCGGCGCCAGCGGCAGCCTCGCCGGCAGCGAGGCCACCGACAATGAAACCCAGACCAGCCATTCCAGCTTCATGCCGTTCATGGCCGGCATGCTGATGGGCCGGGCCTTCAACAATGGTTACGCGCGCCCGGCCTATACCGACAGCAACAAGCAGACCGTGCGCCCCGGCGCCGGCAACTATTGGTCCGGTGGCAGCAATCCGGTACGTCAGCCCGGTGCACCGACCAGCCTGCCGCCTCCGCCGCAGGGCAAGATCGTGACCCAGGCGCGCTCGGGCTTCGGCAGCAACAACACCGCACGCAGCGGCGGCTGATCGGAGTTCCATGCAGCGAATCAGCATTCAGGAGCGCCCGGGCTGGCGCCAGCAGGCCGCGGAATACGGCTTCGCGTTTCACACCATCGACGGCGAGCGCTACTGGGACGAATCGGCCTACTACGCGTTCACCCTGAAGCAGGTGGAGAACGATCTCGAAGCGCCGACCGAAGAGTTGCACCAGATGGCGCTGGCGCTGGTCGATGAAGTGGTCAACCGTGAGGAACTGCTGGGCCGGCTCGCGATCCCGTCCTTGTACTGGGACTGGATTCGCGACTCCTGGCGTCAGGAGCGCACCCACCTCTACGGCCGGCTCGACCTCGCCTATTCCGGCCAGGGCCCGGCCAAACTTTACGAGCTGAACTACGACACGCCGACGTCGCTGTATGAAGCGGCGTTCTTCCAGTGGCTGTGGCTGGAGGAACAGATCGAGCGCGGCACCCTGCCGGCTGCTGCCGATCAGTTCAACTCGCTGCAGGAGCAACTGGTGGCGCGCCTCGGCGAAATCGGCGGCCTGCTGCCGCAGCCGATCTATTTCTCGGCGGTACGTGATGCCACCGAAGACCTCGCCACCGTCGCCTACCTGCGCGACTGCGCCGAACAGGCCGGCATCGCGCATCGTGAGATCGCGATCGAGGATATCGGACTGGGCAGCGACGGCCGCTTCACCGACCTCGACGATCAGCGCATCGACAGCCTGTTCAAGCTCTATCCGCTGGAAACGATGTTCGAGGAGAGCTTCGGTGCCGCGCTGCCGAATTCCGGCGTGCAGCTGATCGAACCGCCGTGGAAAGCGATCCTCAGCAACAAGGGCATCCTCGCGCTGCTGTGGGAACGCCATCAAAACCACCCCAACCTGCTGCGTGCCGAATTCTCGCAGGGCCCGGTGGTCTATCCCGGCCGCGTGCGCAAACCGTTCTTCTCTCGCGAAGGCGCCAACATCACGCTGATCACGCCGCAGGGTGAAAAGCTGCAGTCACCGGGACCCTATGACGGCGGCCCCACGGTCGATCAGGCCTTTCATCCGCTGCCCAGTTTCGACGGCCGCTTTCCGCTGGTCGGCAGCTGGGTGATCGGCGATCAGGCGGCCGGCATCGGTATCCGTGAAGACCGCACCCTGATTACCCAGAACAGCAGCTGCTTCGTGCCGCACGCGATCATCTGATCGGGTGCGCAGCTACGGCGTGCTGCCGCTGCGCTTGGGGGTATCGGCGCGTGCACCCCATTCGCTCCACGAGCCGTCATAGACCGCGGCATCGGCATAGCCGGCCACGTGGAGTCCCAGCGCCAGCACCGTGGCGGTAATGCCGGAGCCGCAGCTGACGATCACCGCGCTATGCGCGTCGACCCCGGCCTGCGCAAAGCGCTGGCGCAGCGCCTCTGCGGCCAACAGCGTGCCATCGGCCTGCAGCAGTTCCGTATACGGCAGATTGATACTGCCGGGAATATGCCCGGGAACCACACCGGCACGCGGCTCCGGCGCATGGCCCGCATAACGCGCGGCCGCGCGGGCATCGAGCACGCACTCGCGTTGCGATTCCAGGTTGGCCAACACATCGCCAATGCCACGCCAGCTGCTCAGCCTCAAGGTGGCCGTGAAATTTCCTGCCAGGACCGGCGCTGGCGAACCGGCTTCCAGCGGGCGCGCTTCGGCCTGCCACTTCTTCAAGCCCCCATCCAGCACCGCCACCTCTGCGTGGCCGAACAGCCGCAGCATCCACCAGGCGCGCGCCGCCGAGAACAGTCCCTTCTGGTCGTACACCACCACGCGCGAATCTTTGGAGACGCCGAGCGCCGCCATCTGCCGCTCGAACTGCGCCGCCGTCGGCACCATGTGCGGCAACGAACTGCCGGCATCCGCAATCGCATCGATATCGAAGAATCGCGCGCCGGGTATGCGCGCATGCTGGAACGCCTCGATCGCCGAGCGCTGCTCGGTCGGCAGATAGTAGGTCGCATCGAACACGACCAGATCCGCATCGCCGAGCGCGGCTTGCAACCAGGCCGTGGAGACCAGCGTGTTCATCGCCGCTTGCGGGCTCGGATTCAGCGGCTGCCGAAGACCCGCTTCAACACCTCCGTGGTGCGTGCCGCCGGATTCTCGCGGATGCGCGCTTCCTCCTCGGCAATCGTCGTGAACAGGCCCGCCATGGCGCGCTCGGTGACGTAGGCATCGAGATCCGGGATCGACTTGCCGGCCAGTTGCATCAACGGCCCGGCCTGCGCCGTCAGCTGCTTGTAACTCTGCGTCACCCCGACCTTGGCGGTGGCGTTCTGCACGATCGGCAGGATCTTGTCGCGCAACGAGCTGCTCGACACCCGCTCGAAATAGCGGGTCGCGGCATCGTTGCTGCCGCCGAGGATGCTGCGCGCATCCTGCACGCTCATCTGCCGCACGGCATCGCCGAAGATATCCGCCACCTGCGGTACCGCCGCTTCTGCCGCACGATTCAGCGTCAGCTGAAACTCATCGAGCCGCTGCCCCTGGCCGAGTTGCCGCAGCGTCTTCTCGACATTGCCCAGCGCCGCCGGGAGCGGGATCTTGACTGCGGCGTCCTTCCAGAAACCATCCGTGCGCCCCAGCTGGTTGACGGCATTGGTGGTCCCCTGTGCCAAGGCCTCGCGCAGGCCGGCGACGATCTCGTTCTCGCCCAAGGTCGAGGTCGCCCCCTGTTGCTGCACCTGCTGCAGAATCCGCCCGGCCTCGCCCTGCCAGTCGCCGGCACAAGCCGTGCAAGCAAGCGCGAGCACCAGGGCTGTCAGACGCAAGGGCCGAACATTCATCTGAAGACTCCATCTATGATGGCGCTGCACGCGCACGGGCCCGCAGTGAACCGCAACCATCGTGCGAGTGCAACAAGCACCCGGATTCACCGCGAATTCAGAGCCAGTTCAGGCAAGCGCATGCATGCTTTCGACCTCGTCGATCAGCGTCGCGCAGGGCGGCCTTGATACCCGGCGTACCGCGAAAGGATTCGCTACGGAACCGGCGGCAGAGCAAGGAGGCTCGGCCTGCCGGTGACCCATTCCAATATTGCGTGTCTCGCCGACGATGACGCGCGCTGTTCAATAGTCTCACTGGAGAAACTCAAGATGGAACACAAAGCAAAGGCTAGAACGATGATCAGATCTCCCTTGATCAAGAGCGTGGCCGCTGCGGCGCTGAGCTTGCCGATGGCCGCGATGGCGCATAACTACACCTACCTGGAAGGCGGCTTCCTGGATCGCGATTACGGCAACGAGGACGACAGCGGCTTCCGCATCGCCGGCTCCGGTTCGATCACCGACAACGTCGCGCTGTTCGGCGAATATTCCGACGTGGGTCGTCTCGAGCAGATCACCGCCGGTGCGCTGTATCACATGCCGCTGAACAAGGTGATCGACCTCAATCTCGGCGCCTCGTTCGAACACGTCGAAGCGGGTCCGGTCGACGACAGCGGCTTCGGCCTGCGCGCCGGTCTGCGCTGGCAGCTGACGCCGTACATCGAGATGAATCCGGAAATCCGTTACATCGACGTGTTCAACGACAGCGCCACCTCCCTGCGTCTGGCCGGTCTGTTCGCGGTCACCAAGGAACTCGACATCCAGGCCGCGCTTCAGGGCGGCGATGACGACCGCATCGAAGTCGGCGTCCGCTACAACTTCGGACCGCGCGGCTAAAGTCGCGGCCGATCACTGTTTGGCGGTTGGAGCAGGAAATAGCGGGTGCCGGTATCGGCACCCGCCATTTCCATTTCTGCCGCCCGACCAAGATGCCTTAGGCTGCAGGCTTTCCGGGGGACTCACCATGCCGACGCCCGCATCGCCACACCGCCCGCTGCATTTCCTGACGCTGTTGTTTGTCGCCGGCACTTCGCGGGCCAATGGCGCGCTGATGGTGCTGTTCACCGAGCAGTGGTATCTGTGCCTGGTCACTCCGGCCCGCGCGGCGCTGTACAACGCGCATTTCGTCACCGATGTCGGTACCGCCTACATCACCCTCGGCGCAGCCTTGCTGTGGGCGGCATTGCGACCAGCCTATGCCTATCCGCTGGTGATGGTTGCCCTGCTGCTGTCGGGACTGCACGCGGTGCATCACCTGTATGAGTACGGCAGCTTCGGCCTGCCGACCCGCTCGGTCGCGATCGAACTGTTGGGCATCTGGGGCCCGGTGCTGCTGCTCGGCTGGCTGGGCTTGCAGTTGCGCCCCCGCTTGCAGTGACGGCGAACGAAGCCAAAAAAAGGGCGCCGATGGCGCCCTTTTTCACTAGCCGCTCGCGCCTTACTCGAACACGAAGCTGTCCACCGGCAGCTTGGTCAGCGACTTGCTCGGCTTGATCATCGACACGGCATGGCCCTTGGCACGCGGCAGCAGATGGTCGAAGTAGAACCGCGCGGTGGCGATCTTGGCCTTGTAGAACTCCGGCTTCTCGTCGCCGCCCTTGGCCAGCTTGTCGCTGGCCACCGCCGCCTGCAGCGCCCAGAAGTACGCCATGGTGACGTAGCCCGAGTACATCAGGAAGTGATGGCTGGCGGCGCTGACGCTGTCGCGATCCTTGCGCGCGGTGAGCATGATGCGCATGGTCAGCAGGTTCCACTCCGCCGCCAGTTTGGCCAGCTGCGTGGCGTAGCGGCGCAGCTTCGGATTGCGCATGTGCTCCATCGAGAAGCGGGCGATCTGCGTGGTGAACTCGCGCACCGCCTTGCCGCGGGTCTGGATCAGCACCTTGCGGCCGAGCAGGTCCAGCGCCTGGATGCCGGTGGTGCCTTCATAGAGCGTGCTGATGCGCGCATCGCGCGCGATCTGCTCCATGCCGTGTTCCGCAATGTAGCCGTGGCCGCCGAACACCTGCATGCCCTGGTTCGCCGCTTCAAGACCCATCTCGGTGAGGAAGCCCTTGAGGATCGGCGTGAAGAAGCCGAGACGGTCGTCCCACAGTTTGTACTTCTTGGCATCGTTTTCGATGATGCCATTGGTCATGTGATCGGCATACTGCGCGGCGAAATAGATCATCGCGCGGCCGCCTTCGGCCACCGCTTTCTGCGTCAGCAGCATGCGCCGCACATCGGCGTGATGGATGATGGCGTCGGCAACCTTGTCCGGTTCCTTCTTGCCGGAGAGCGCACGCATCGAGCGCCGTTCCTTGGCATAAGCGAGCGCACCCTGGAACGACAGTTCGGCGTGCGCAATGCCCTGCACTGCGGTGCCGATGCGCGCGGTGTTCATGAACGTGAACATCGCTTCGAGGCCCTTGTTCGGCTCGGCGATCATGTGGCCGATGGAGTTCTCGAAATTGATCACCGCCGTCGCCGAGGCGCGGATGCCCATCTTGTGTTCGAGCGCACTGCAGACCACGTTGTTGGATCCGCCGACGCTGCCATCGGCATTGACCTGCATCTTCGGCACGATGAACAGCGAGATGCCGCGGGTGCCGGCCGGCGCATCCGGCAGTCGCGCCAGCACGATGTGCACGATGTTGTCGGTGAGATCGTGCTCGCCGGCGGAGATGAAGATCTTGGTGCCGGTGATCCTGTAGCTGCCGTCAGCCTGCGGTTCGGCCTTGGTCTTCACCTGACCCAGATCGGTGCCGCACTGCGGCTCGGTCAGGCACATGGTGCCGGTCCAGCGGCCCTCGGTCAGCGGCGGCATGTAGAGGTTCTTCAGCTCCTCGGAGGCGTGCTGCATCACTGTGTTCATCGCACCCAGCGACAGGCCCGGATACATGGTGAACGACCAGTTGGCGGCGCCCATCATTTCCGACTTGAGCAGACCCAGCGACATCGGCATACCCTGCCCGCCGTACTCGGCCGGATGCGACAAACCCTGCCAGCCACCGGCCACGAACTGCTCGTAGGCTTCCTTGAAACCCTTGGGCGTGGTGACCGCGCCGTTCTCGAAACGGCAGCCTTCGTGGTCGCCGGACAGATTCAGCGGCGAGAGCACTTCCTCGCAGAATTTCGCGGCCTCGTCGAGGATCGCGTTGACGGTATCCGGATCTGCGTCCTTGCCGTTCGACAGCGCGGCATAATGTTTCGGGAAATCAAAAACTTCGTTCAGCAGAAAGCGCATGTCGCGCAAGGGGGCTTTATAGGCGGGCATGTCAGAAATCCTGAAAACTGATGAGGAAACACTGCGCCGATTCTCGGCCACGGGTTCCACGCTGGCATTGGCCGAAAACCGTCGAGGTGAGCGGCTGTGCGGTAACTGCATCAATGCCAGCCCGCGCAGCCACTGACGCGCCGCGCCGCCACAACAAACAGCACACTATTGATTTGAAAAGGATTTAAGCAAGGAACGCAGAGCTTTCGCCTGCAACCATCGCTCGCTAGCATCGGAGCGCTATTCCGCGTCCCGGGAGTTCCCATGTCCAGCACCGAACCCGCCAGCGTTCTGTCCCATGTGTCGATCGGCACCAACGATCATCCACGCGCAACCGCCTTTTACGACGAGGTCCTGGCCACGCTCGGCATCCGCCGGGTCCTGGAGCATCCGGGGGCGGTGGCTTACGGGCGCCAGTTTCCGGAGTTCTGGGTACAGACCCCGTTCAACGGCGAGCGCGCAAGCGTCGGCAACGGCAGCCACTTCGGCTTCATCGCCACCAGTCGCGAAGCCGTGCACGCGTTCTACGATACGGCTGTCCGTGCCGGGGCCCGCGGCGATGGTGCACCCGGGCCGCGGCCGCATTACGGCGCGCCCTATTACGGCTGCTTCCTGCACGATCTCGACGGCCACAAGATCGAAGCCGCGTTCTGGGACGAAACCCTGGCCGGCTGAAAATCCGGCGCAAAAGAAAACGGGCCCGGAGACCGGGCCCGAAGTTCGCTGCGCTGCTCAATCCTTATGCGGGGCGCGCCTGATCCGGCTTGCTGTAGTCGCAGACGCCGTCGGGGAAGATCGTCTTCAGCTTGAGGATCTCATCCGGCGTCGGCGCCCAGGGGCTGTAGGTGCCGTCGGTCAACGCGGTGTCCACCGGTTTGAGCGCGCACTTGTAGATCCCGCCCTCGATCGGCGCACCGGCGACGATGCGCGAGGTGCCGTAGATCGGGAACTTGCTGGCGCAGACGCCCGGCGCATGATCGTCGAGGATGCCGTTCCACGCGTTTTCGCCGGCATAGATCTTCCTGCCGGTGAGATCGAAGCAGCTGTCCACCGCACGGCCGGGACGGTTCTCGGCGAGGCTGCGTTCCGGATAACGGCGAATGTTGCTCATCCACTCATCCATGACTTCCAGCGCCTCCAGCGACTGGCTGGCCTTGGTGACGCCGGGCATGGTGTCGGTGAACCAGATCACCAGATGGTCGGAATCACCCATCTTCTGCACCACCCGCTTGCGCACCGCGAACGACTGATGCGTGTTGTGCATGTCCAGTTCACGCTCCATGTACTGGCGATGATCGATGGTGGGAATCGGCATGTTGCCGCTGAACACCATGCCCGAGGTATACGCCGCTTTCATCGCGATCAGGTCACCGCTGGTTCGCGGAGCCGGCACATTGTCCGGATCGGCACTGCGGCGCATGTTGCGGCTGCTCCAGGGATCGAAATAGCTGGGATCGGCGAAGACCTTGTCGATCTCGGACTGCGAGGTGCCGAAGAACGGGAACCCTTCCTGCACCATGTCGTTCGGGTGTTTCCAGCCGCCGACCTTGAAGTTGACGTCGAGGAACTCGGCAGCGGTGATGTGTCCGTCCTTCAACGACTTGAGCCCGTACTGCACACCGACGTTGTCCCAGGTCGGCCGCGGATTGCCGTTTGCGTCCACGCCATAGATGTTGCGCAGATCGTCGTAGTGGGTCCACTGCACGCTGTCCATGATCCCCGCCGGTTCCATCTTGTCCTGCTCTGGCGCATTGCCAAAATGCGGATTCATCGCCAGCGGTGTCAGTCCACGCCATGCAGGCAGGCATTCGTTGCTGCCCGGTGCCGTGGCGTAGCCCAGCATCGGCTTGTACGGTGCCAGCGGATCGGGAACGCCGTCCTCGCCGTTCAGTCCCTGCAGCCAGCTGCGATTCTTGGTGGTCTGCCACTTGGTGTTGGCGCGATCGGTCGCATCCATGTAGTACTCGAGCAGTTCGCAGTCGCCGATATGGATGGTCTGCGTGACCATGTCCGGGTACGACTGCACCGGCAGCGCCGCATCGAGCAGCCCCGGATGGTTCTGCGCATAGATGTACTGCTGGATCGCGCCGCCGGAGCCGCCCAGGCCCACGGTGTAGGTCGGCACACCATAGCGTTTGACGAACCCTTCCTTGGTCATCAGCGCGGTCTCGCCACCCACCTGCAGGTTGTAGTGCTTGCCGGTGCTGGTGCCGGACGAATACACGATCGCGTAGCCCTTGCCGAGAATGTCCGCATCCATCGCGCGGCTGTGGTACTGGCCCTGCGAATGCCCGATACCGACACCGCCCTGGAAGTAGTACAGCAAGCGGCCGTTCCACAGGCTGGTGTCAGGGTCGTCGGGCGACTCGCCCTGTGCCGCCAGCATCGCGTAGCTGTAGAGGAAACGGTTGATGGTGCCGCGCTCCTGACGCACCACGAAATCCACCGTCTCGCCATCCAGCGTGGTGGTGGTCGCCATGTCGGCGGGTCGCGCATCGCCTTCGGGCAGCAGCTTCCAGCCATTGGCCGTGCTGCGATACCAGTAGGTCACGAAGGAATCGATTTCGCAGTTCCGGCTGTAGCCGATCTTGGCGCCGCCGTCGTCGTAGACCGGAAATCCGGGTGCGGTCGCAGATTCCACCTTCGGCTGCTTGCCGTACTCGCGCACCGAGGTGCACACGAACGGCTGTTGTTGCGGACCGGAAAACATCGGACCCGAGATCGGATGGTTGTTCAGCGTCAGCGTATCCATCAGGCCGTAGTCGGCGTGACGAACCTCCAGCGTGTTTTCGCCGTCATTGAGACCGTCGACGATGCCTTCCAGGCGATCGCCCTGCGCCTGCAGCGCAGGATCGATCCTGCTGCCGTTGAGCCATAGCTCCAGCCGGGCCTGATCGGCGGCGGGCGCCGTGATCCCGATCCTCACGTCGCCACCGGATACCTGTCCGGGCGCGCTCGACAAGGCCTTCATCTCGACCGCGGGCCGTACCTCGAAATTTCTATCGTTGTCACCGCAGGCAGCGAGCAGCAGGCCTGTTGCTGCTGCCACGATCACTCGTCTCCAGATATTCATCGTATCGATCTCCGTTATCACCGGTTTTCACTTTCTTGTTGTTTGCGAAGACAGTAGGCCGGCAGCTGAAGCTAAAACAGGCACAGTCATCGGCATGGTGTGGGATACAAAGCCGAGGGCGGTGCGGATACAGAAAACTGAACCCCTGCAAACCACACCTCACTGTGCCTGTTCGCCGGCGCAGCTCCATGCTCAGATCAAACCTCGGCGCCGAACTTGGTGCCGGCCTCTGTGCCATTGGAGAAGACAAGATGAAATCCCTGAAGCCGGCAGGTCTTGCGGCGCTGTCTGCCGCCCTGCTCCTCGGCGCCTGCTCGGACAACGATTCCGCAGCGCGCGTCGATCTGTCCCATCTCGATGCCAGCACCGCAGAACGCTGCGATCATCTGGTGCCGGAGCATTGCCTCTATCCTTTCCCCAACAACCACTTCACGATCGCCGACAGCAGCAGCGCGACCGGCTTGCGGGTACATCTGGACGCCGCATCGGCACCGGTCGCGCAAGCGGTGGCGATCCCGCCGCTGGGCCTGGACTCGCCTGGCGGTGCACTTGCACCCGCAGAATGGAACCGCAACGACGGCTTCTCGCCGGGCGCCATGCTGCTGGCGCGGATTCCCGGACTCGATCTGGACCAGACCGGCGCCGTGCGCATCGGCGATATCTCGAAATCGCTGGCGGCCGACGCTCCGATCCTGGTGATCGATGCCGAATCCGGCGAGCGGCAGCTGATCTGGGCCGAGCTGGATGCGCAGGCCCTGACCCAGAATCCGCCCTCGCCCGAGCGTCAGGCGCTGATCATCCGTCCGGCAAAGAACTTCATCGAAGGTCGGCGCTACATCGCCGTGCTGCGCAACCTCAAGGACAGCACGGGCCAGCGCATCGCCGCCGCGCCGCTGTTCCAGGCGTACAGGGACAGAATCGATACCGGCAAGCCGGTTTACGAACAACGCCGCGCCGCGATGGAAAACATCTTCGGCAAGCTGGCCGCGGCCGGCGTCGGACGTGACGATCTCCATCTGGCCTGGGATTTCACCATCGCCAGCCAGGAGAACCTCACCGCACGCATGCTCAAGGTGCGTGACGACGGTTTTGCAAGCCTCGGCGGCAACGCGCCGGAGTTCACGGTGACCGCCATCACCGAAAATCCGTCCGGCCGCATCAGCCGGCGCATCGACGGCACGTTCAAGGTTCCGAACTTTCTGGGCACGGCTGGCGGACCGGCCGGATCAACCTTCAACTACGGTGCGGCCACCGGTCCTGATCGATTGCCGCAGCGCAACGGCAACGACTTCGTCACCGCCAGCTTCCGCTGCCAGATCGCAAACGCCACCGTCGCCGATTTCAGCGACCCCGCCAGCCCGGTCACGCGCGCACGCGCCAGCCTCTACGGTCACGGCCTGCTCGGCAGCGGCATCAGCGAGGTGAACGCCAGCAACGTGCGCGACATGTCCGACGTGCACAACATGATGTTCTGCGCCACCAACTGGATCGGCATGGCCAATGACGATCTCAACTCGGGAACGGTGCACAAGCTGCTGTCCAACGTCAGCTTCATGCCGGCGCTGGTCGACCGCAGCCAGCAGGGCTTTCTCAACTTCATGTTCCTGGCGGAGTTGATGAGCCATCCCGACGGTTTCCCGTCGGACGCCGCGTTCCGTCATGGCGCCGGCAACCAGCTGGTCTATGACACCCGCGAGATTTTCTACGATGGCAACAGTCAGGGCGGCATTCTCGGTGGCGCCATGGTGGCGACGGCGCCGAACGTGCATCGTGGAGTGCTCGGCGTTCCGGGCGCCAACTACAGCCTGCTGCTGCAGCGGAACAACGGCTTCCTGAGCAATTTCTCGATCGCGATGTATCCGGCCTATCCGGATCCGATGGACCAGCAGCTGGTCTTCGCATTGCAGCAGATGCTGTGGGACCGCTCGGAGAACAACGGCTATCTCAGCCACTTCGCCGGCCGCTATCTGCCCGGCACGCGCCACGACAAGGCCCTGCTGCTGCATGTCGGCTTCGGCGACCACCAGGTCACGCAGTGGAGCGCCGAGGTCATGGCACGCAGCATCGGCGCACCCATGCACGAGCCGACCCGGCGGCTGGGCGAACACCCCGACCAGAATCCGTACTACGCGATCGACACCATCGCCACCTATCCGCACAAGGGACACGCGCTGATGGTCTGGGATTCCGGCGGCTACGACCCGGGAACCAATGCCGGCTCTCCGTTCCCGCCCAGCAACAACACCGCACCCGTTACCGGACCGACGGCACGTGACCCGCATGAACTGCCGCGCAAGACTCCGGCGGCGCAGGCGCAGAAATCGGAGTTCCTGAAGATCAACGGCAGCGTGACCGACACCTGTGGCGACCAGCCCTGCCGCAGCGTCGATTACACCGGCGTCTCTCGCAGCGGCGGCTGAATCCGTCGTCGTGGCATCCCGCCGGGCCATGCACTGCGTGGCCCGGTTTTTTTACGGGCGGTTCCCGGTAACCACGGCGCACCACGGCACTGAGGCAAAGGCGCGGGATCAGTTGGCGATGCGCTTCTTGTCGGTCTCGGCCCAACCACTGTCATTGGCCTGCCGCCCGGCGGTGATCAGTTCCGCGACCAGCGCGCCGAGACGTCGCAAAGCCGTGCGGATGCGGAACGAAATCGGGCTGCCGGCATTGATCCGCAGGTAGTGCGCATGGCCATCGTGGGCTGAAAAGATGCTGCCCGGGAAGACGTGTATCGCTTCCGCCGCCGCATGCTCGAACAGCAGATCGGCATCGACCCGTCCCGGCAGTCGCACCCACAGCACGCAACCGCCGCTTGGCGCGCTCACCCGGGTCCCCGCGGGGAAATGCTGCAGGATCAACTGCGCGGTGGCGACGGCCTGACGCTTCAACTGGTGGCGCAGCGTGCGCAGGTGCTGTTCGTAGAAGCCGCTTTCCAGCATCTGCGCGATCGCAATCTGCGGTGCCGACGCGCTGGTGATGGTGCTGAGCTGCTTCAGTTCGCGGAAACGATGGTGGAAACGCCCTGGCGCGCACCACCCCAGGCGGAACCCCGGCACCAGCGTCTTGGAAAAGGAATTGCAGTACAGCACCAGGCCTTCCTTGTCGAAGGCTTTCAGCGGCAGCGCCTGTTCGCGCTGGTACACCAGATCGCCCCAGACATCGTTCTCGATCAGCGGTACGCCATGCCGTGCCGCGAGCGCCACCAGCGCGCGCTTCCGTTCCACGGGCATGGTGTAGCCCAGAGGATTCTGCGCGTTGGCGGTCACCATGCACGCCGCGACACGTCCCTGCGCCAGTACCTGCTCCAGCGTATCGAGACAGATGCCGGTGCGATGATGCGCGGGCACCTCGATCACGCGCCGCCCATGCGCTTCCAGCAACAGCAAGGTACCGTAATAGGTCGGCGACTCGACCACGATCGCATCGCCGGGACGACTGACGCAGGCCAGTGCCAGCACCAGCGCTTCCATGCAGCCGCTGGTGATGATGATGTCCTCGGACGCAACCGGCACCTCGTGCCCGAGGCTGCGCCGCGCCAGATGATGCAGCAGCGGCGGATAGCCGTGCGGATGCATGTATTCCCAGGTGGCCTGCTCATGCGCCAGCAGGGTGTTGCGGAACAGCTTCATGATGCGGCGGATCGGCATCACCTCCGCACCCGGCAGAGCAAGCCCCAGCCTGACCACATCGGGGCGCGCATACAGGGCCATGTACTGCAGCACCCGCTCGCTCATCGACACTTCCACCGGGACCAGCGGATAGCGCGTGCCGTCGGATTCCGCGCAAACGCCATCGAGTCCGGCATGACGCACGAAGAAACCGGATTGCGGACGGGCGTCGAGCCAGCCATCGACCTCCAGCTGGCGGTAGCTCTGAATCACCGTGTTGATGCTGACGTCGAAGATCCGGCTCATGTCGCGCACCGACGGCAGGCGCTCTCCGACCGCATAGCTGCCGGCACGAATCTGATCGATCAGCTTCTGACTGATTCTCCTGTAGAGAAACGGTCGCCGGTTGTTGGGCGTTTCCATAGGCGCGATCTCCATTGATCGCCTCTCTCTCCTGGGGCGATCTTCAGCATTCATCTATCACACCCTGCCGCCAAACGCAGTCAGCGAACCCACCGTGCCGTATTCGCGGCGACATGCGGCGCCCACGCCCCGACGGCTGGAGCGGCTCCGCTGCGTCCGTGCAGGGCCCCAATCCGGATGCGATAGCGAAAAGCCGCGCAGCCGCACCCGGAACGCAAGGCTATCATCCTGATTTTCCGTCAGTTCTCAGCCAGACGCGGGTCGGGGCTGTCGGCAGACGGCGCGATTGCGGCACACTACGGGCCTCGGCCGCGGAGGCGTCAATGCCGCAGCGCCACTCCTTCCACCGCCAACGTCGGTCCACCCTGAGTGAGGCAAATGCGCGATTCCGGCCAGATGCTCCAGATCGTCCACCGCGGCATGGTCAGTGCCGGGCTGGACGTCAACGCGCTTTACGAACGGCTGGGCTACGACGCCGAGAAACTGCCGCTGCGCGAGTTGCGCACGCCGCACCAGATGCAGGCGTTCTTCTGGAAGACGCTGGAGACCTTCACCGGCGACCCCGAGATCGGCCTGCATCTGGCGCCGCATCTGCCGCCGTATCGCGGCGAGGTGCTCGAATACCTGATGTTCAGCAGCCCGACGCTGGGCGAAGGCGCACGCCGCGCAGTGAAATATCTGCGCCTGCTCAGCGACGCACTCGATATCCGTTTCGAGCAGCGCCCCAATGGCCTGTGCATCGTCGTCACCGGCACGGTCGGCGACATGCCGGAATCGCGGCACACCGAAATCTGCGTGATGTACGAACTGATCCAGATGGTGCGCAGCCTGACGGAGAACCGCTATGCGCCGCAGCGCATCCGCCTGCGCTGGTCACCCCTGGCCCCCACCGGCGACTACGAAGCCGTATTCAAGTGCCCGGTCGAATTCGACGCCGATCACACCGAGGTCTGGTTCGATTCGTCGCTGATGGACTACCGCTCGCCACACGGCGATCCGGATCTGCTGCGCCTGCATGAGGAAGTCGCCGAGAAGCGGTTGTCGGCGATCAAGCGCGACGATCTGATCGATCGCATCCGCGCCCTGTTCTCGCGCAAGCTGGAACTGGAGCAACTGGAACTCGACGATGTCGCCGAGGAACTCGACATGTCGCCACGGCGCCTGCGCTTTGAGTTGACGCGCGCCGGGACCAGCTTCAGCCAGCTACTGGCCGACTTCCGTTACGCCCTGGCGCGCAAGCTGCTGGCCTCGACCGAGGAGCCGATCGAAAATATCGTCTACCTCACCGGCTTTTCCGAACCCAGCACCTTCTATCGCGCGTTCAAGCGCTGGTCGAGCATGACGCCGGTGCAGTACCGCGAACACAAGCGCGCCTCGCGGCCGCCCGCCGTCGACGCCTGACCGCAGTCGTCGTCGCGCACATTCCCTACTCTTTCTCTCCGGATGCTTCGCCATGAACGACCGCGTCACCGTCGCCTTTGAAGGCGCCATCGCCACCGTCAACCTCAACCGGCCCGACAAGCACAACGGTCTCGACCTGCCGATGTTTCACGCACTGGTCGATGTCGCACGCGCCCTCGGCAAGAAGCGCGACCTGCGTGCGGTGATCCTGCGCGGCGAAGGTCCGTCATTCTGCGCTGGCCTCGACGTCAAATCCGCGTTCTCCAGCCTGCCGAAATTCGCGCGCGACTTCGCCACCTTCGGCATCAAGAAACGCAACATCTTCCAGGAAGTCGGCCTGTGCTGGCGCGACCTCCCGGTGCCGGTGATCGCCGCGATCCACGGCAACTGCTTCGGCGGCGGCATGCAGATCGCACTCGGTGCCGATTTCCGCATCGCTGCGCCGGACGCGAAGCTGTCGATCATGGAAGTGAAATGGGGTCTGATTCCGGACATGTCCGGCACCGTCACCCTGCGCGAACTGATGCCGATCGACCAGGCCAAATACCTGACCATGACCGGCCGCGTGCTCAGCGGCAACGAGGCACGCGAATACAACCTGGTGACGGCCGTGTCCGACGATCCGCTCGCCGCCGCGCAAACCCTGGCCCAGGAACTGGCCGGCAAGTCCCCCGACGCGCTGGCGCTGGGCAAGGACCTTTACCACCAGAACTGGCTGAACGGTGAAAACAGCGCGCTGAAACTCGAACGCCGCTACCAGTTCAAGCTGCTCAACAGCCGCAACCAGCGCATCGCCGTGAAAGCGAACATGGAACAGCGCGCACCGACGTTCGCACCACGTCAGTTCGAGTGAGTCCGGAATTGCCGTCTGCAGGCGGCGGCTCGGATATCGACTCCGTACCGCGCGCCTGAGACCGACCTGCACCGCAGCTGCAGCGGGCCATCGGCTCACTGCCATGCTGACTGGATCAAGCTGAAGGCAGAGATCCGTCAGCGGCAGCGACGCTAGTCCGCGCGACGCCGCGCCCAGAGAAACGTCCACAGATCGCGGTAGGACGGGACCAACAGACGCTGCTCGCAGCGATCCGAGAAGTGTCGATCTACCGCCTGGTGAATCATCGGCAGCAGCACCGCACGATCGGCGCGATCAGCGGCATGGGTCAGCCCATGACCGCAGCATTGCATGCTGAGAATGCCACCCGGCTTCAGCGCACGCGCCATCAAGCCGACGATATTGGTGATGAACTGCGCCCGCGTCTGTCCCTCGCGTACCGGGTCCATGGTCAGGTCATAGATCACGGCGTCCAGATCGCGCGCGGACTCGATCCATGCGAAGGCATCGCCCACACGTACTTCGGCAGCCGGGTCGTCGAAGGCATCGCCGCACAATGCGGGTAGATACCGGCGGGACAACTCAATCACGCGGCCGTCGATTTCCACCATCGTCAGCGACGCCGGCAGGCGGCCCAGTGCGTGGAAGTTCCGCAGCAACTCATTGAGCACGCCGCCGTCGCCACCACCCAGGATCGCCACGCGGGCGCCTGCGGGCAGGTCCAGCAACGGACCGACCATTGCGGTGCCGTAAGCGGTATCGGATTCAGAAATCTGCAAGTCGCCATCGAGATACAGCTGTCCGCCAAACAGCGGATGCCGGGCAACACAAATGTCCTGGTACCGGGAACGCTCCTCGATCAAGCGCTCGGATCCCGGTGCCAACCAGAGACATCCATCATCGATGGACGCGGTAGCGGTAGAGCGGGTCATAAGGGACACTATAACCAAACTGGATTTTTTTATTTTCTCCCGTTCTGGGAAACGGCAATAAAAGACCGGATTTCTGATTGAAGATTCGAATTCATCACGAGATCTTCGTGCGCGTCCTGAAGACGCGATCCGTCAACACTCAGATGCCGATGTCTGCCATCAGCACGATGCGGTGACAGGTAGCTTGACGCCGGATCTGGCGCCATTACTGAATCGTTATCCGGAAATCCCGGTCAGGCCCCTACAATTCCAGACGCTTCCACGGTGCTTGCAGCAGTGCACTCACGATCTCCCTTGCCTTGCCCAGATCCGGACCAGCGCATACGACAGGCTATGCACATCCTTGAGCAAGGCCAGTCGCCCCGCCTGTGCCTGCGCTTCAAGCGATACTCGGACATGGAGAACCATACGCTTCTGCACCGGACTGCACTTCGAGGTCGGCAGCTATCGCCAAGACGCGCCGGATTCTTCAGCGTAATGAACAACAAGGTGTAGCCCTAAGCATGGCCGGTGCGGTCCCGAATCCCAAAACAGCCATCACGCGCGACACCGCTCCTTGCGCAGCGGAGCGTAGCTAACTGCTGCATTCACCGGATCAACGTATACAAGAGTGGTTCATCCGGAACCCCACCAAGAAACCGGCGCCTGCATCCGCGCACAAAAAAGCCCCCGACATAGTCGGGGGCCGATCTATCTTCTCCGAGCGCTACTGCATGCCGAAGTTGTAGGTCATGGTTAAACCGAAAGTACGTGGATTGGCGAAGACCACACCGGTTGCTCCTGTAACGTCGACCAGCGGAATGCCGCCGACGACATAGTCGTCGATGTTGGTCAGGTTCTTGCCCCAGGCCGCGACCTCCATGCTGCCGTCGGCAGACAGCCACGACAGTCGCGCATCGAGAAAGATGGCCGATTCCGAGAACAAGGCATTCCGCTTTCCTGGCAAAGGCTCACTGATCTCGGAGACACCGGGCTTTTTGCTCAGCTCGCAACCACCGACCGTAAAGCAATAGCTGCCGCGGTCAAAACCGTGATAGATCTCGGACGTATAACGCCCGGCAACCGACGGTGTCAGCGTACTGCCATTCGGCAGCAAGATGCTGTAGTCGGTCAACAGGAAGGCCTGCCATTCCGGGACCCGCGGCATCGGCTCATCGCTCCGATCCAGATAGGTCACGTCGCCTTGCACGGCGCCGGTGCCCATGTTCAACGTGAACTGTGCAGACTGCCATTCCTTGATGTCCGCATCGGTCCAGCTGGTGTTGGCCACCACGCGCCAGCCAGGCAACGGCATCAGCACGAATTCCGCTTCAACACCCTTGATGGCTGCCTTGCCTGCATTTTCAATGAAGGGAACCGGAATACCATCCCGGATGCCGGCGCTGCTCAGCTGGATGTCGGTGTAGTCCATGTAGAACAGGGCCAGATTCGCCTGCACACGCCGATCCAGAGCTTGAAGCTTCAGCCCCAACTCATAGTTCTGTACCTTCTCGGGCTTGAAGGTGATCGGATCCGCTGCCGGGAAGCCCGGATCACCGATCGGATCGGTATCGATGGCACCTGCCGTGACGCCGCCGGAATGGAAACCTTCGCTATAGGTCAGATAGACCATCGCGTCATTGAGGCTCAGACGATCAAGAAGGTCGGCGCTGGCGCTGTACTTCAGACTGCCCATGGGTGTCCAGGCCCGGTCCGTGGTTTCCAGTTCGTCACCCGAGTAATACCCTTCAACGGCGTCCTCCGGAATACCCATTCCGATCCAGTTCAAACCGTAGCGCCAGTCGAGCAGGGGGGCGTAGCCCGGCGTATACCCCGTCCACATGTTCATGCCTGGCAAGGATATTGCCCCGAACACGCCTTCCATCACGGAATTGGGAAGGGCATAGGCTTTCTCGTACCGGCTCCAGCGTGTTTCCTCGGTGTAACGAATGCCCGCAGTCAGCTGCAGCTCGGGTGTCAGATCGAAATCAATCTGTCCATACCAGGCATAAGCCCTGTTTTCGGTCCTGAGGATTTCACTGGCCGGTTCATACAGCATCGTCTGGTAGAAGGCCGTCGTGTCGTCCGGAAGATCGACTTCGAAGAACTCTTCGTACATCGGAATGTCTTCCGGCGTTATCGGACGATCTTCCGGCAGCCAGATCTTTTGCGAGAGTCCGGACAGCAGGTGGATATTGTCAGTTGGGGTTTCTTCGCCGAAATAGTAAACGCCGGTACTGAAGAACAGCCGGTCATCAAACGCCGAGCCATTCAGCTGCAACTCCTGTGAGAGCTGCGTGGTCTTGGTGAAGGTCGACTGCAGCCTCACCACGAACGGTGCGCCCACAGCATCCAGGTCTTCGTCGGCAATCTGCTCGACCCGACGCCAGGCCGAGATGCTTTTCAGTTGCAACTTGTTGAACGGCCCCAGATCGCCGATGTCCCAGCGGCCCGTAAGGCCCAGTGTGCTGGTATCGACCCAGTAACGGGCCTTTGGCAACAAGGGATCTCCGTCAGCCATATCGCTGGCGAACTTGTCCGACGACATCGCCTCCGATTCATGGCAGAGCTGCTGATACGACGGCTGGCCAAGCGCAGCACGCAGGAAGTTTCCGGAAACGACCGGACGCGGGGAAAAATATCCCGGATTGTAGTTGCCAAAACTGGGGTTATCCGAACCCGTCTGATCGATTTCGCGCAACACCATGCATTTCTGCGGCCGTGGTGTTTCTCGCACCCGGGTCCGCTCTCCCAGCACGTCGAATGTAAGGTTATCCGCAGCCAGCCAGCGCAACTGACCGATGCCGGTGATACGGTTGTCGCCGCCCCATTTGCTGTTGTCATTGATGTTGGTGAAGTAGCCATCGCTGTTGGCACTGGCGACCGTCACTCTGCCAAACAGATGGTTGGGAACGATGGGCGAGTTGACCATCAGCGAGACGTCGCTGCGGCCATAGTTGCCGACGTTACTGCTGATCGAGGCAGACAGATCGTTGGTTGGCTTCTTGGTGGTCAGCGAGATTGCACCGCCGGTGGTGTTGCGTCCGAACAGCGTGCCCTGCGGTCCGCGCAGCACTTCCACGCTCTCCAGGCCCGCCACGTCGAACATGGCACCGGCCGTACGCGCAATGAAGATGCCGTCAAGGTAAGTGCCCACTGCCGGATCCAGCGTGACCTTCGTTTCACGCTGGCCAACACCGCGGATGAAGGGGTTGCTGTCCTTCTTCACGCCGTTGCCGCCACCGCCCATGTTCAGGCCGGGGACGATGCCTTCCATGTCGGCCAGACTACGGATGCCGAACGACTTCATGTCCTCGGTCGACAAGGCCGTGATCGAAATCGGGATGTCCTGCACCGATTCTTCGCGCCGGCGCGCGGTGACGATGATTTCTTCAATGCCGCCGCGGCGTACGCTCTGCACCGATTCCGTGGTGGTGCCGTCATTCAGTTCCGCTGCCAGCAGTTCTGCATCATCGGCCGCTCCGATGCCCTGTTCCACCTGAGCGGCCATCGCTTTTGGGAGATCGGGGATCACCGCAGGCGCATTCGGATCCGTCAGTGCAATGGTACCTTCACCGATCACGCTGTAGCGCAGCCCGGTATCCTTCAGCAGCAGGTCCAGCGCATTGGCGGCGCTGTAGGTGCCAGCGAGGCCGGCGGTATTGCGCTCCACCAGATCGTAGCCGGAAGTCACGACCTGAATCCCGGTCTGGTCGGAGAATTCGATCAGCGCATTGGCCAGTGGCTGCGACTTGATCTCAAACGGTTGCTCGCGCGGTGTCAGCGATTGCGCGTAGACCTGTGATGCAGCGACCATGCTCAGCAGTGCCACACCTCCTGCTGTCACCGTCATTCGACGTATTGCCCCAGCTATCAACTTGATTCGCATCGCGCTCTCTCCTCGCACGTTTCTGGCGGATGCCGCTTTAGTTTTCATTGCGGCTACATCCAGAACGGACTGAGGCGCGATTAGTGAAACACTTTTGTGTGATTGAAGGTGTTTTGTTTTCGGTGCGAATAGCGGAGATTGCTTGCGGAGGCACATCGGATTCGCCTGAATGCGATCATCGACAGCGGTGTGACTTGTTGGATTCTTCGCAGGCTTGCTCCCGCGCACCGCGCGGAGCGGCCGTGCAAGGCTTGCCATTCCTTGAGCACCCGGTACGGATTTCCAGGCTCGCGGATTTCCAGCGGCATCCGTGCCGGGCCCGCCTGCAGCCTGATCCAATCTGCGGAAGATTGACCAGTCCCACATCCATTGCAGGTCGACTCAAGCACATCGCGCGGAGCCAACTCTGTTCGTCCCGAATGAGCGCGGAGCTTGATCGTCGCGCCCAAGGTGCAGCCCCACACTTCTCACGCCCCGCTCACCCTTCGCTGCCACCACGTTCCCGCGTCCGGCTCTGGCTAGGTGAGGAGGACTTGTTGGGCACGAGTACGATGCGATCCGGCCCGTCGTAGCTGACGTGCAGCGGAAAGACGTTTTCCACCGCGTCCAGCCAGTCCTCGAGACGATTCCCGAATACCGTACCGGTATAGCGCAGGCGTCCCAGGGCAGGCTCGGCGAGCACGATCTCGCGCGTTGAGTAGCGATTGAGGTTGGCTACCACCTCATGCAACGGCTCGTGAACGAACTTCAGTACGCCACCACGCCATGCCGTGGCGACAGCCGGATCGGCGGAGGCGAGATCGATGCGGCCATCCTGTACGGAATACACCGCCTGTTCGCCAACACCGGCCTCCAGCGCGGTCGCCGCCGGCGCATGACTGTTGTGGCGCACAGGTGTTATCGCGCGGGCCTCCTTCGAGGCCAGCCTCACCCGACCTTCCGACACCGTGACCACCACCTGCTCCTCACCGCGCCGGACATTGAAGGCGGTCCCCACAGCGGTGACGGTCAGCGCGCCGGCCTGCACCACGAATGGCCGTGACTTGTCATGCGCCACTTCGAAGTAGGCCTCGCCGGATTCGATCACGACGCGGCGCATGCCCTCATCGAAATGGGTGGAAATGCGCGAACGCGCACCCAGCTCCACCCTGGACCCATCCGGCAGTTGACTGGAGCCATGGATGGCCACCGGCGTGCTCAGTGTCTGAGCCCCCTGCGGCCATTGCGGCTGCAGCAGAAAAACACCTACGGCCACCACCGCGAGCCCGGCAGCGAAACGCATCATGCTGCGCGCGCTGTAGCGCCGCCACCCGCGACGGTGAACCGGCTGCGGCTGTGTGGCGGGCCGCGCAGCGGCAACACCGGCCAACTGCCAGGTCTGTTCAATGCGCTCGAAGGCATCGAAATTTTCCGGCGTGGCTTCGCACCAGCTGAGCCATTCCGCGATCAGGGCTTCGTCATCGCCGGCTTCGCCCAGGCGCACCAGCCACTGCGCAGCGGCCTGCAGGCGCTCCAGTTCGGGATCGTCGGATTGCACTGGGGCGTTCATCGTTTCATCCGCTGGCGCACCTGTTCCGCACTGGCGCCATCGCTGCGCAGCCGGCAGTACACCAACGCCCGATCCAGATGCAGGTACACCATCCGCGAAGAGATATTCATTCTGGCGGCAATGGCCTCGACACTCATGCCTTCGATCCGGTGCAGCAGGAACGCATCACGGCAGTTCGCAGGGAGCTCCTCGAGACAGCGGCGCACCAGATCCAGCTGCTCGCTGGCAATGCTGATGCGTTCCGGTTCATGTACATCATCCAGTTCATCAAAGACTTCCGCTTGTGCCGCGCGTCGTTCGGTGCCGCGCCGCCGCAGGCGGTCAACGGCAATATTGGAGGCGATCCGGAACAGATACGCCCGCAGAAAACTGTGCACTTCCGGCCGGTCCAGCTGCAGCAGGCGCACATAGGCCTCCTGAGCGACCTCCTTGGCCTCCTGCACCGACTGCAGACGCAGCGTCAGGAAGCTGACCAGGGCACGGTTGTGGTCGCGGAACAGGCTGGCGATGCTGCGCTCGCGCTCGACGTCGGACACGGCCGCCGCCTCCACCCCTCCCAGGTCCTGCTTGGCATCCCGTACCGCCATCCTTTGCTCTCCCCAGCTCAGGCTCCATACCTTAATACGGATAGCCCCCGCATTTTTGAAACAACACCGGCAACGCCAGATTGCGATAATGCGCGCATGTCCGACATTCCCCTGTTTGTAACCTGCCCGCGCGGCGTCGAACCCCTGCTGGTTCAGGAGCTTGCGACCTTCGGCATTGCCGATGCGCGCGAAAAACCCGGCGGCGTGGCCGCCAGTGCGCCGCTGGAGGCCGCCTACCGCGCCTGCCTGTGGTCGCGGATCGCCAGCCGCGTGCTGCTGCCGCTGAAAACCTTTCCAGTCAGCGACGCCGATACCCTCTATACCGCCGCCTGCGACATCGCCTGGCACGAGCTGTTTTCGCCGGAGACCAGCTTTGCAATCGAGGTCGCGGGTCGCTCGGTGGCGCTGCCCCATACCCATTACGCCGGGCTCAAGGTCAAGGACGCGATCGTCGACAGCTTCCGTGCCAAGGAGCTGCCGCGCCCGAACGTGGACACCGACAACCCCGGCATCCGCATCCATCTGCACCTGGAGCGCGCGCAGGCGACGCTGAGTCTCGATATCGCCGGCGACAGCCTGCATCGCCGTGGCTATCGCCGCTTTGGCGTCGAAGCGCCTTTGAAGGAGAACCTGGCCTGCGCGATCCTGATGCGCAGCGGCTGGCCGGAGCTGGCGGCGCAGGGCGCACCGCTGTTCGACCCGATGTGCGGCTCCGGCACCCTGCTGATCGAAGGCGCGTGGATGGCCGCCGATATCGCGCCGGGGCTGATGCGCCAGCGCTGGGGCTTTGAAGGCTGGCTCGACCACAAGCCAGCGATGTGGCAGCGCCTGAAGCAGGAAGCGCAGCAGCGTCGGGTTGTGCGCCCCGCCGCCGGCCGCGATCAGGGTCGCCGGGCGCTTCGGCAGATGCGGAAAAACCGCGCCGACACAGGCCGCCGTCAACGCGGTGAGCGTCGCCGCGCCGTCCTCCGTGCTCATGAGGTCAAGACCGCCATGGAGGGCGACCCATTCACGAAAATCGTTGCGGTCCAGCGATTTCGGCGGCGGCCGGTGGAAGAACGGATGG
>JBEBWZ010000038.1:0-26596 GCA_040391865.1 Solimonas flava | reverse complement strand
CTCGACGCGGTCGAGCAAGGACGCGCCGCCGCCGACACCGCTTTCTTTGCGCGTCTGCACAACGCCATCGACGGTTTGCATCTGTCGCTGGACGATCTGCGTCGTGGCCTGATTCCCGATGTCTCGCGGCTGCTCGACGAACTGGCTGACGAAGCCGCGACGCGGGCGCCGCTGCCCATTGTTGAAGCCGGGTTGCCACTGCCTGCAGCCGGCGACGTGGAGAGGGTGGCCGAGCCATTGCCGGTTGCCGCACCCCCCGCCGCTGTGGCTCCTGCGGTCGACGACGAACTGGTGCAGGTCTTCACCGGCGAAGCGGTCGAGCTGACGGAACAGCTCGAACAGGCCTTGCAGCGATGGCAGCAGCAGCCGGCTGATCGGACGGCGGCGCAGGATATGCTGCGCGCCCTGCATACGCTCAAGGGCGGGGCGCGGGTCAGCGGCATGGTGGCGATGGGCGACGCGGCGCATGCGCTTGAGTCGCAGCTTGCCGCGCAGGAAGACGCCGCCAGCATCGATGCGACCGCCCTGACCTCGATCGCGACGGCAGTCGCCGGTCTGCGTGCGCTGACCGATGCACTGGAGCGGGCGCCGCAACGCGCAGTGACAGTGGATGACGCCATGGCGGCATCGACGGAAGCGGATCCGGCTGCCGCATCGGAAGCGGCCGCTGCCGGCGCCTGGGACCCGGAACTGTTCTGGCGTCCATCGCAGGATGGCGATGCGCTGGTGGCGATGCGCCGCGAGACCGCGCGCGTGCCGGTCGAAGCGCTGGACGCGATGCTCAATGAAGCCGGCGAAATTTCGATTTACCGCTCGCGACTGGAAGAACACAACGCAGCGATCCAGGCGCAGCTCGATGAAATGGCGCAGGCGATCCAGCGCGTGCGCGAACAGTTGCGGCAATTGCAGGCGGAAACCGATGCGCAGATTGCCGCGCGCGGTCTCAACCAGACCGAGGGCGCGGACCGCTACGCCGGCGAATTCGATCCGCTGGAAATGGATCGCTACACGCGCATGCGGGAGCTGTCGCGCACGCTGAACGAATCGGTCGGCGACCTCGCGGCGGTGCATGCGTCGATGGACGAACTGTCCAGCGAGGCGGTGACGATCCTGCTGCAGCAGGGGCGCATCAATACCGATGTGCAGCAGGGCTTGATGCGCACGCTGATGGTGCCGTTCTCGCGCCAGGCCGCGCGCTTGCAGCGCGTGGTGCATCAGACGGCGCTGGAAAACGGCAAGCGCGCGGAGGTGCAGTTCTCCGGCATCGAGGCCGAACTCGATCGCAACGTGCTGGAGCGCATGACCGCGCCGCTGGAACATCTGCTGCGCAATGCCGTGGTTCACGGCATCGAGATGCCGGATGCACGCAGCTACGCCGGCAAGCCGGCGACCGGGCAGATTTCGGTGAAGTTGTGGCGCGAAGGCACGCAGCTGTTCATCGAGCTGCGCGACGATGGCCGCGGCCTCGATTTCCAGGCGATCCGCGAGACGGCCATCCGGCGCGGAATGATGCCGGCGGATGCCGAGATCGGTGACGAGGAAGCGGCGCAATTCATCTTCATGCCGGGCTTCTCGACTGCACGCCAGCTGACGCAGGACGCCGGGCGCGGTGTCGGCATGGACGTGGTCGCCGCCGAAGTGAAGCAGCTCGGCGGCACGCTGGAACTGGCATCGGAGATCGGCAAGGGCGCGCGTTTCCTGGTGCGCCTGCCGCTGACCCTGGCGCTGTCGCAGACGCTGCTGGTGGCGGTCGGCGGCGAGCAATACGCGGTGCCCCTGCCGAGTATCGAGGGCATCGCACGGTTGTCGCGCGAGCAGCTCGACAGCTATTACCAGGAAAACGGTCCGACCTTCCGCTACGGCGAGCACGATTACCGCGTGCACTACCTCGGCAGTCTGGTCGGCGTGGCGCGCGATCCGGCGTCCGAGCCGAAGATGCTGAACGCGATTCTGGTACGCCTGCCCGAGGGTCTGGGCACCGGCGAACGGCGCGTGGCGATGGTGGTCGATGCGCTGATCGGCAATCGCGAGATCGTGTCGAAGACGGTGGGGCCTCAGGTCAGCGTCATTCCCGGGATCAACGGCGCGACGATTCTCGCTGACGGGCGCGTGGTGCTGATTCTCGACGTGGTGACGCTGGCGCAGGATCGCACGCGCCGCGCACTGCGCTCGCTGGCAGTCGGTGAGGCGACCAAGGTCGCGGCGGCCAAGCTCGGCGATCTGGTGATGGTGATCGACGACTCGATCACCATCCGCCGCGTGACCGAGCGCCTGCTGCTGAAGAATGGTTATCGCGTGGTGATGGCGAAGGACGGCCTCGATGCGATGGCGCAGCTGCAGACCGAGTCGCCGACGGCCATCCTGCTCGATATCGAGATGCCGCGCGCCGACGGTTTCGAAGTGGCGGCCTTTGTGCGCAATACCGAGCGCATCGCGGCGACGCCGATCATCATGATCACCTCGCGTTCCGGCGACAAGCATCGCGAACGTGCGCGTGCTTTGGGCGTCAATCGTTACCTGATCAAGCCGTTCCTCGAAGACCAGCTGCTCGAGGATCTGCGCGCCGTGGTTGACGGAGAGACGGCATGATCCGGGATCAGGTCTATGCGGTGCTGCTGTCATTGCATAACGACACTTTGCTGCTGCCGAATGCCGCGGTGGTCGAAGTGCTGCCGCGCGATGCCTTGCAGGCCAGTGACGGACCGTCGGCGGACTGGCTGCTCGGGACTTGCGAATGGAGCAATCGCCGGGTGCCGGTGGTGCGCTTCGAAACCCTGAACCAGCGTCGTGGCCCGGAAGATTCGCGGCGTGAACGGATCGTGGTGCTGAACTCCCTGGGGCGCCATCTCGCCGGTGGACATCTGGCGATCGTGACCCAGGGCTATCCGCATCTGGTGACGCTGAATCAGGGGGCGGTCGTCACCGCTCCGCTGCGCGACAGCGACCGTGACGATCTGGTGCTCTCGCGGCTGCGCATCGCCAACCAGGAAGCACTGATTCCCGATCTCGATGTGCTCGAGGCCGAGATCGTGCGCGCGCAACTGCTGAACTGAGCCCACCCATGGCCAGCGCCGCACGTTATGCAGCCTGGTCGGTGCTGGTGGCGCTGCTGACCATGGCGCTGAAGCTGCTGGCCTGGCATTACACCGGCTCGGTCGGCCTGTTGTCCGACGCGCTTGAATCCAGCGTCAATCTCGCGGCCGCCAGCATGGCGTTCCTGATGCTGCGGCTTGCCGTGCAGCCGGCCGACGAGCAGCACGCGTACGGCCACGGCAAGGCCGAGTATTTCGCCAGCGGTTTTGAAGGGGCGCTGATCGTGGTCGCTGCGATCTCGATCCTGTGGGTGGCCGTGCCCGGCCTGTTCGCGCCGCAGGCCATCTCGCAGACCGGTGTCGGTCTGGCGATCTGTGCGCTGGCGGCGCTGCTCAATTTCGCGATGGCGCGGGTCCTGATGCAGGGGGCACGACGACACCGTTCGCTGGCGCTGGAGGCCGATGCGCAGCATCTGATGAGCGATGTCTGGACCTCGCTCGGCATCATTGTCGGCGTGGCACTGGTGGCGTTCACCGGCTGGCGGGTGCTCGATCCGCTGCTGGCGGTGCTAGTGGCGCTGAATATCCTGCGTACCGGCTGGCAATTGATGAAAGCCTCGGTCAGCGGCCTGATGGACAGTGCCTGGCCGGCGGCAGATCGTGATCGGCTGCAGCAGGTGCTCGACGGATTCCAGCGGCAGGGGGTGGTGTTCCATGCGATCCGTACCCGCAGCGCCGGTCATCAGCGCTTCCTGTCCCTGCATGTGCTGGTGCCGGGAAAATGGAGCGTGCAGCGTGGACACGATCTGCTGGAGCAGGTCGAGCGGCAGATCGCGGCGGTGCTGGCGCCGGTCTCGGTGCTGACGCATCTGGAGCCGCTGGAAGATCCGGCGGCCTACGACGATGAACAGCTGGAATCGCGGCCGTAGGTCGCGTACGAACCGCCATTTTCGCGGAGCCGCTGTGACCGCAGTGTCGGGTTTGTGATATCAACGCCAGGTATTCCACGCAGCCTGCGGAGGGTTCGCGGTGCCGCCTAGCCAAGGAAGCAGGATGACCCCGGTTCCGACGCAACAGGATTTCGACCGTCTGGTCGACACGATTTACGCGGCTGCCTTCGAACATGCCTGGCAGCCGTTTCGCGGGCTTGCGTTGCAGCAACTCTGCGAATGGAGTGGCGCACGCAGTGCCGAGTGGCTGACCCATGTCGGCAACGAATGGCCGGCGCAATATGCCGCGTGGCCTGCCGATGCGGCGACCGGCGCGGAAGCCCTGCATGCGCTGCGAATTGCCGCGGGCGAACGCGAACAGGTGCTTGAAATCCTGCCGGCGACCTTGACTGAGCGGGGCGCGTCCGCTGGCGGTCATGGCTTCGTGCTGCAGCTGGCGCATCGCGGGACTCATCTGCACAGTCTGGTGCTGCTGCGCTTTGCGGCGGGTGTCGTGCCGGAGCGGGAGATCCTGCGTCGTGCCGTCGGCCATCTGGTGCAGGCCGGCACGTTGGCACTGCGGCGGTTCATCCAGCGCGATGAAGATTTGCAGACGATGGGGCGTCCGTCGCGCGGGTCCACGGCGCTGATCGATGAGCGTGGCTATCTCTATGTCAGCAGCCAGCGTTTCCTCAGCATGGTCAGCGAGCAATACGGCGAGCACGATTTTGTGCGGCTGCCCTTCCCGCTGCCGGCCGAGGCGCTGGACCAGGGGCAGGGCATGTTCTTCACCGGCGGGCTGCATTTCCGCCTGCATCGCGAGGGGGATCTGTATCTGTTGCATGTGCGTCGGCCGCACCCGCTGGATGTGCTGTCGCCGCGTGAGCAGCAGATCGCACGGGCCCTGAGCTCCGGCAAGACCTTCAAGAGCGTGGCGCGCGAGTACAGCATCGCGCTCAGCACCGTCGCCAATCACGCATCGCGGATCTACCGCAAGCTCGGTGTCTACCGCCGCGAGGAACTGGTGGGATTGCTGCGCGCGGCAGCGGTGAAGAAGTCGGCCTGAACCGACGCGGCAGAGGCGCGCCGGCTTGAACCGGCGTCATGAACGACGACCTCCGCGAGACGGAGGCGCAGGGGGAGAGAGATGACGCATGCGAACCGCGGCCGTGTGGTGGCTGCATGGCTGCTGCTGTTGCCACTGAGCGCGTTGGCGGTGCCGGAGGGCCCCGAGTTTCCGTCGCTGGCGTGGACACAGCGCGAGGCACTCAATTACGCCAAGACCCTGGAGGCTCCGCTGGAGCAGGCCAGCAGCCTGAGCTTCCTGTTGCGGCTGGAGCAGCAGAGCCTGATCAATCAGGGGCAATGGCTGCAGCGCGGCGTGCAGGATCCATCGTGGCTGAGCCCGCTGAATACGCCGCTGACTCCGCTGTGCACGATGTGGAGTCAGCCCTGTGCCGGCGACCCGTTCCGTTATCCGGGTTTCGATCCGTTCTACGAACACGAGGCGGAGGTCACGCCGGTGGTGTTCTACGACGAGGGCTGCGCGCGGATCTCGGGGCGGTTGTGGAAGCCCCGCGGCGTGGCCGGTGCGCAGCGTCTGCCGGGCGTGGTGATCGAGACCGGGTCGATCCAGGCGCCGGAGCCGCTGTACTGGTGGATGGCGCAGGCGCTGGTGCGTGCCGGCTACACGGTGCTGAGCTTCGATGTGCGCGGTCAGGGACGATCCGATCTGCAGACCCCGGACGGCCGGCAGGGCGGCAACATCGACAGCAGTGTGTTCTGGAATGGTCTGGTCAATGCCATCGATTTCTTCCGCTCGACGCCGGTGACGCCGTACCCGCACAACCTGAGCTGTGCCGGCCGCTATCCGACGGCGGTTGCACCGTTCAACCCCGATCATGCGCAACTGGATCTGGCGCGCCTGGGCATCGTCGGACATTCGCTGGGCGCGCGCGGCGTCTCTCTGGTGCAGGGTTATGGCGCGCCCGGTGCCGAACCGTGGCCGGGCCTGCTCGATCGCGATAATCCGGTCGATGTGGTGGTGGCCTGGGACAGCCTCGGCAGCGGCGCCGGCGTGGTGCCGCGGGTGCCGGCGATGGGCCAGACCTCGGAGTACGGCATTGCCGGCCTGCCGCTGCTGAGCCCGCCCGATCCGGAGGCGCACAAAACCGCCTATCAGCAATGGCAAAGTGCCGGTCTGCCGGTGTTCCAGCTGACGATCCGCGGCAGCACCCATTTCGAGTGGAGCCTGATTCCGGCGTTTCCGGCCAGTTCCTGGTGTCCGCAGATCGTTGCCGGCCAGTGTGTCGGGGGCTGGGCCCGGCCACTGGCCGAGCACTATTCGCTGGCCTGGCTCGATCGCTGGTTGAAGCAGCCGGGCGAGCAGGGCTACGCCGATGCCGATGCGCGCCTGCTGGCCGACGCCGACTGGCAGGATCGCTACAGCTTCCATTACCGCTCGGCGCGCCATTTCCCCAGGCGCGACGGCGGCCTGGCGGCCTGCGAGGACATCCGCGCGGGTTGCGCTGATCCGCAGCCGGCAGGCGGCGACAGCAGCGGTGGCCGTTTCGGTTCGGCGTGGCTGCTGTTGTTACTGGCCGTGCGCCTGTGGGCGAACCGGCGCGAGCCGGATTGGGGCCTGTTTGCGAAGCGTTCTCATTAATGGAGTGACGACCGGGCTATGGGCAGGATTTGCTGTTGCCTCCGGACGGGACTTGCGCGGTAAGCTGGGGAAATAATCAGGTGCGGTATGACCGCGCGTTTCGACCCGTCATGGTTGGGGGATCCGATGTCTGCAATGTTGACCATCAAGCGTCTGGCTGTCGTGCTCGTTGCCGCGAGTGCGCTCGCGGCCTGCGGTAGCGGCGAGGGCATCAGTACGCCCGCGAGCAAGGGCCGCGTCTTCAAGATCGAGCCGGGGCCGAATGCCACCGGCGACATGGTTGCCGCCAGCGTCAGCGCCGCCCCCAAGGACGTGATCGAGTTCGGCTGCGGCTATTTCGATCTCAGCTCCGGACTGCTGTTGCAGAACACCGAAGAAATCACCGTCCGCGGTTGCGGTCGCGAGAAGACCGTCCTGTCGTTCCGCAACAGCGAAAGCCCCGAAGGCATTCTCGCGATCAACGTGCGCGGGCTGGTGATCGAAGGCCTGAGCGTGCTCGATTCGCCGGGCGATGCGATCAAGATGAAGGGCGTCGATCACGGCACCCTGCGCAATGTGCGCACGATCTGGTCCAGCGCGCGCAAGCAGGAAAACGAAGACACCATCACCAAGGACAACTTCAAGGACAAGCTTGAAGTGGCCTGTACCGATCCGGCGCGCAACGAGTATGCGAAGTCCAGGGATTACACCGTTAGCCGCAACACCGGTCGCTACGGCATCTATCCGGTGGAGTCGCGCAACATCCTGGTCGAGAACTCGGAATCGATCGGTGCTTCCGACGCCGGAATCTACGTCGGACAGACCAACAACGCGATCATCAAGAACAGCCGCGCCGCGTACAACGTGATGGGCTTCGAGATCGAGAACGTGCAGGGCGGCGAGTACGACACCAATATCGCCGAATGCAACACCGGCGGCTTCCTGATCTATGACCTGGACGCGCTGACCCAGTACGGCGACCGTTCGCGCATGTTCAACAACATCTCGCGCAACAACAACTCGTACAACTTCAACTCCGGCGGCTTCGTCGGCAACGTGCCGCGCGGCGTCGGCTTCATCACGCTGTCGTACGACCGTATCGAAGCGTTCAACAACATCTTCGAGAACAACGATTCCGCCGGCATGATCCTCACCAGCTACGAGCTGGTCGATCCGGGCCTCGCCGACAAGAAGATCGACTTCTACAGCGAAGGCGTGCATATCCATAACAACAAGTTCATCAACAACGGCAACCGGCTGCCGCTGCCGGACCTGCAGACCATCCTGGCCAGCGGTGGCAGCGACATCAACTCCGCGCTGCCGCTGCTGATGGGCCTCAAGAACGTCGCCAGTCTCGATCTGCTGAACGGCGCTGGTCTCTACCGCGGCGGTCACATCGTCTGGGATGGCCTCTACGACGAACTGTCGGATTGCCCGTATCCGGTCGACAGCAATGGCCAGCCGGTACCGAAGGATGCGCGCGGCAAGCCGCAGCTCACCAACGAGCATCCGAATCCGAGCTGCCACTACAACGCCTACAAGTTCAACGCCGAAGGCGAGCGCATCAAGCCGGAATGGTTCACCTGCATCAACGACAACGAGTTCGTTTCCGGCAGCACCCCGTATCTGAATTTCCATGGCATCGGCGGTCTGGAAGCACTGGACCTGCTGGGCGGCAATCTCAGCGGCGATGCGCTGATCGCCGTGGTCAAGGGCATTCCGCAGCTGCGCGCCAGCGCCGACATCAGCGTGCATGATTGCCAGGCGAAGTTCGGCAAGGTGCCGGAGCCGCTGCCGCCGGTGGTGATCCCGCCGTTCACGCCGAGTGGCAATGCGTCGCCTGCGCCCAGCGACCAGGAAATCGCACGCCTCTGCGGCGCCAGCGTTCCGGCAACCGCGATCAACAGTGCGGCGCTCGGCGTCAACTGCCCGACGCTGGACCAGTACAACCTGTTCGCCGATCCTGAAGATCCGCGCAGCGCGCCCAATGGCGGCGGCGTGCCGTACTCGCTGACCTCGAAGCTGTTCTCGGATTACTCGAACAAATACCGCGTGGTGTTCCTGCCGCCGGGCGAGAAAGCGATCTACAAGAGCGCCAAGGAAGATGGCGCCAACGCGGCGATCCTGTTCCCGGTCGGCACCGTGATCGCCAAGACCTTCGCGTTCACCGATGTTCCCAATAACACCGAGAACTCGGTCGAGACGCGCCTGCTGATCAAGCGCCGCGGCGCCAATGGCCAGGTTCGCTGGGACGGTCTGCCGTACATCTGGGCCACCGAGAACGGACGCCGCGTTGCGCGTCTGACCCTGGGCGGTGGACAGGCAAGCGTCAGCTGGGACTTCACCGATCTCGATTCGAACGTCGCGCACAAGGGCTCGACGCCGAGCTACGCGATTCCGCACGCCAATCAGTGCATCACCTGCCATACCAACGATGACGTGGAAGCAGGCTCGGCGCCGATCGGTCCGAAGGTGCGTTTCCTCAACCGCGCCTATCGCAGCGAATCGAGTCTGCCGACCGGGCAGGCACAGCATCCGGTCGCTGGCGTGAACCAGATCCAGTACTGGTGCGAGCACGGTCTGATGACCGATTGCCCCACGGAGCTGGGAGTCGATCCGAATACGCAGATCGCGATGGCGCTCAACGAGCGCATCCCGATCTTCAACAAGCCGGGCGATTCCGGTGCGGAGCCCAACTCGAAGCAGGACATCGAAGCCCGTGCGCGGGCCTATCTGGAAGTGAACTGCCAGCACTGCCACAACCCGCGCGGCGCAGCGTCGAATACCGGTCTGTATCTCGACACCCTGCGTGCGGTGAATACCAACTACGGTGTTTGCAAAGGGGTGACGGCGGCGGGTGGCGAAGGCACCGGTGGACGTGATTACGACATCCATCCGGGCAAGGCCAGCAACTCGGTGATTCCGTTCCGCATGGGCACCAACGATGTCACTGCACGGATGCCGCCGATCGCACGCAGCGTCACGCACGAGGAAGCGGTGGTGCTGATCGAGCAGTGGATCAATACCGTGGTCGACAACAGCTATGAAGGCGCCGATGCCTGCAGTGGCAACGGTCGCAGCCTGCTGCAGCGGCTGATGCCCGGCTGATCGCTAGACCGCCATCAACAACAAACCCCGCTACGGCGGGGTTTGTTGTTGATGCGCCCAGGATTCGGACGGGATTCAGCCGGGACGGCGGTCAGGCATCACGGTCAGTGATCCGCTGCGGTTTCGCGCACCACATCCTGCTCGAAGTCAGCGTTGTCCAGCTTGCTCATGTGGCCGTAGTGCTGCTCGAACACGGCGCGCATCTCGGCCAGCGGCACGTCGGCGTGTTCGCCGCGGAAGTGGATGTATTCCATGTGCCGGTTCCCGGCCAGATCGAAGGCGTGATAGATCGAATCCTCGCGGCCATCGAACTCCAGCGGCTTGAGGCCGAACTTCTGGCAAAGCTCGATGTTGAACGCGGGCGTGGCCTTGAACCACTGGCCATCGAGCAGGATCGAGGTATAGCCATGGAAATAGAAGACATCGGTCTTCATGGTGTCCCGCATCCGCTGGGTCGACAGATGATTGACCACATCGGCAAAGCCGAGGCGGGCGGGAATCCCGCGCGCGCGGCAGACCGCGGCGAGCAGCGCGGATTTGGTGACGCACCAGCCGTGGCCGCTGCGCAGGGTGGTGCTGGCTTTCAGTCCGTCCACGGACAGGTCCAGCTGATAGGGGTCATAGCGGATGCCGTCGCGCACCGCGTAGTACAGCGCCACGGCTTGTGCGCGTGGATCGGGGTCGTCGCCGGCGTGCTGGCGGGCGTAGCGGACAATGTCCGGGTGGGTCGCGTCGATGATCGCGGTGGCATTCAGATCGTCGGGGCTGACAGCGTTCAATGGCGGCTCCGTTGAAAATGGGGGAGCCCCATCTTATCGTCCGCCGCACGCTGCGCGTGCCGTGATGCGAAAGCTACAGCTGCCGCAGACTTTCGAATTCGCGCAGGCGGCCATCCAGGGGATCCCTGAACGCGATGCGCTTGGCCAGCAGCTGCAGCGGCTTGCTGTAGTCTTCCGCCGCCGCGCGTTGCAGTTGCGGATACAGCTCATCGTTGACGATCGGTGCCCCGAGACCGGACAGCTGTAGCCGCAGCTGATGCTTGCGGCCACTCAGCAATTGCAGCTGATACAGCGTCAGCGTGCCGCGTCGTTCCACGATATCGATCAGCGTTTCGGCATTGCTCGGACCCTCGGTCTCGCGCATGCGATAGAACGGCTCACCGGTTTCGATACGGCTGCGGTGATGCAGCGGAAAGACCTGCTCGGGCAGTGCAGGTGCCAGGGCGTGATACAGCTTGATCATGTCGCGCTGCGCAAACAGCGCGTGATAGCGCGCACGACTGCCCGGGTCGACCGAGAACAGCACGAGGCCGGCGGTGCCACGGTCGATGCGATGCAGGGGCGCCAGGGTCTCGAGCCCGAGACGGCGCTTCAGACGCACCAGCAGGGTCTCCTGCACGAAACGGCCCGACGGCATCACCGGCAGGAAATGGGGTTTGTCGGCGACCACCAGGTGTGCGTCCTGGTACAGCACCTGTTCTTCGAACGGAATGCGTGGCTCCGTTGCCAGCTCACGGTAGTAGTGGATGAGCTTGCCGCTGCGATACGGGCTTGCCGCTGACAGTGGCTGGCCGTGTTCGTCGAGAACGCGGCCGCGCTGCAGCCGCAGCCGCCAGGTTTCGGCGCCGACCTCGGGGAAGTGCGCGTCGAGAAAGTCGAGCAGGCAGGTCCAGAGGCCCGGCGGCAGCGTGATCGTGCTGGGACTGACGCCATCGATGGTCGGCAGGGAAGCTTTCAAGGCGGATGGTTCTCGCAAACCTGGCGGGGCCACGATAGGCTCGTGTGCAGATGGCGTCTGCCGTCGAAGTTGTCCGACAAACAAAACGATGAATCCGGAGATCCGAATGATTGGCTATGTAACCCTCGGCACCAACGATCTGCCTCGTGCCGCACAATTCTACGATGCGTTGCTGCAGCAGGTGGGGGCCGCGCGCACTTTCGAGACCGATCGCCTGATCATGTGGTCGAAGGAGGGCATCCTGGGACTGGGTGTGATCAAGCCCTTTGACGGCAACGCGGCCACCACCAGCAACGGTGGCATGCTCGGTATCGCGGTCGGCAACCGTGCCGAGGTCGATGCGCTGCACCAGAAGGCGTTGGCGCTGGGCGGCAGCGACGAAGGTGCCCCGGGCGAGCGCATGCCCAACTTCTACGTCGGCTACTTCCGTGATCTCGACGGCAACAAGCTGAACGTGTTCTTCATGGGATAGCACCGCTGCGGTTGCGGGAGGATGACCTCTCAGGTCATTGAAACGATGAGCGCGTCACTGCAGAGTGCGCGCTCATTTCCTTTGGGAGCCATGCCATGGCGTCGCACGTTTTCCGCAAGCCGGCCCTGTTCAAGGCGGTGATGAACCTCTGGCCGCCGTATTGGGGAACCGGGATTTCGATTGCCGAGCTGTCGCCGGACTACCGGCGCATGGTGGTGCAGATGAAAAAGCGTTTCTACAACAGCAACGCTTTCGGCACGCACTTCGGCGGCAGCCTGTATGCGATGTGCGATCCGCACTACGTCCTGCTTCTGGTGGCCTTGCTTGGCGACGAGTACCTGATCTGGGACAAGGCTGCGACCATCGAATTCCTGAAGCCGGGGCGGGGCACGGTGACCGCGGTGTTCGACTGGAACGAGCAGCAGCTCGATGACATTCGCATGCAGACGGCCTCGGGTGCCAAGTACGAGCCGGTGCGCGTGGTCGAGATTACCGATCAGCAGGGGGAAGTGATCGCACGGGTGCACAAGACCTTGTACGTGCGCCGCAAGAAATCCCGCAGCTGAGCTGCGGTGTCGTATCAGTCGTCGTTGTCGAGCGACTGCGACAGGTCTTCCTCGTCTTCATCCTCGTCGCCCGCTTCGAGTCGCGCCAGGCGTTCCTGGAATTTCTTCAGCAGGCGTTCGCCATAGCCTTCGTCGACCATCTGCCGCTCGATCGCGTTGCGCAGTGCTTCGATATCGAAATCCGGCGATTCCGGATCGTTGATCTCGTTGGTGTCGCCGACCACCTGTTCCCAACTGGCATCGACAAACATCATGGCCGGCACTTCCGGATCGTCGAGTTCGACCGAGGTGAAATCGAAACGGTGCGAATGACCGTCCCAGGTCACCCACTGCGCTTCTCCTGAATCGAGAAAGGTCAGGACGGCCTCGGCGTAGACGGCGGCGAACTTCTGGATATGGCTGGATTCGATCATGACGGTGAACGCGGAAGGGCGGGGAACAGGGAGTTGGCGTGCGTTGAAGAACGGACGGTGGCAATAAGGTAAGACGGATTCAATCCTGCGTCGCGTGCTGGATGCCTTCCAGCGCGACCTTTGCCAGCAGCTCGACTTCGCGCGGCGTGATCACATAGGGCGGCATGAAATACACCACGTTGCCCAGCGGCCGCAGCAGCACACCTTTCTCCAGCGCGTACTGATAGACACGCAGTCCACGGCGTTCTTCAGCAGGATAGGGAATGCGGTTGCGCACGTTCTTTGCCAGTTCGATGGCGAGAATCATGCCCTGTTGCCGGACCTCGGCAACGTGCGCTTGCGCACGGATCTCCGCACTGTGTGCCCACAGCATCTGCGACAGCAGCTGGTTGGTGCCGCCGACCGGGTCTTCCCGTTCGAACAGGTCCAGGGTCGCCAGCGCCGCGCGGCAGGCCAGCGGATTGCCGGTGTAGGAATGCGAGTGCAGGAAGGCCTTGCCCTCGCGGTATTCGGCGTAGAAGGCCTGATAGATCTCCTCGCGCGTCATGGTCACGGCCAGCGGCAGCGTGCCGCCGGTGAGACCTTTCGACAGGCACAGGAAATCGGGCGTGATGCCGCTCTTGAGGCCTTTGCCATGCTGCAGCGGCGGTGCCCATTCGCTGGCGAACATGCGCCCGGTGCGGCCGAAACCGACCGCGATCTCGTCGGCGATCAGATGCACGCCGTGGCGATCGCAGGCCTCGCGCAGCATGCTCAGATAGATCGGGTGATACATGCGCATCGAGCCGGCGCACTGCACCAGCGGCTCGATGATCACCGCGCAGGTTTCATGGGCGTGGTGCTCCAGCGCCATTTCCATGTGCAGGAACTGGCGCCGCGAGAAATCCTCCCAGCCCTCGCCGGGACCGCGCCGGAAGCAATCCGGCGACGGCACATGGATCGGCGACAGCAGCAGCGGCGCGTAGGTGTCGCGATACATGCTCGGGCCGCCCATCGCGAGCGCCCCCAGGGTTTCGCCGTGATAGCTGTTCTCGAGCGCGATGAACCGCGTCTTCTCGGGCTTGCCGGCATTGCGCCAGTAGTGGAACGACATCTTCAGTGCGACTTCCACGGCCGACGAACCGTTGTCGGCGTAGAAGCAGCGGTTCAGCCCTGGCGGCGCCAGCCTGACCAGGCGTTCGGAGAGCTCGATCACCGGTTGGTGCGTGAATCCCGCGAGCATCACGTGATCGAGCGTGTCGAGCTGCTGTTTCAGCTGTTCGACGATATACGGGTGGCGGTGCCCGAAGATATTGGTCCACCACGAGCTGACGGCGTCGAGATAGCGCTTGCCCTCGAAATCCTCGAGCCAGGCGCCGCTGGCCGATCTGATCGGCACCAGCGGCAACGGCGGATTCGCGCCCGCGTGATCCTGCATCTGCGTGCAGGGTTGCCAGACGTGTGCCAGCGAGCGTGCGGCCCAGCCGTCGTTGCTCACAGGTCTTTCACCAGCACCAGGGAATTGCGCTGGTAGTTGTACAGCTGTTGCCGCTCGACCGGCAGTTCGTCGATGCCGGCATTGCGGAAGCCGTGCTCCACGAACCAGTGCGGGGTATGCGTGGTGAGGCTGAACAGTTTCTTCAAGCCCAGCGCGCGTGCTTCGGACTCGACCCGTTTGAGCAATGCGGCGGCGCGGCCGGCACGGCGGTAATCCGGATGCACGGCAACGCAGGCCAGTTCGCCCATCTGCTGCTCCGAGAACGGGAACAGCGCGCAGCAGGCAATCGCCATGCCGTCGCGCACGATCACGTTGAAGTGCTGAATGTCGAGTTCCAGCTGCTCGCGCGAGCGCGGCACCAGGATGCCCTGCTGCTCCAGCGGCTGGATCAGCGCCAGAACACCGCCGACATCTTCGATGCTGGCATCGCGTGTGGCTTCGTAGTCGGCGTCCGAGTGGATCATCATGCCGATACCGTCACGCGTATACAGCTCGCGCAGCAGCGCGCCGTCGGCATCCTGGCCGACGAGGTGCACGCGTTTGACGCCGCCGCGCGTTGCCGCCAGCGCGGCGCGCAGATAGACACGATCGACTTCGCTCAGGGCGCCGTTCGCGGACAGCAGACTTGCGGCATCGCCTTCCGACAGCTGGCCGGCATCGCCGCTGCTGTCGGCGCGCCATTGATCGGGGCTGGTCGGGGTGACGAACACCAGCTTGTCGGCGCCCAGCGCGGTGGCGGTGGCGGTGGCGACGTCTTCGGCGCGCACATTGAAAATCTCGCCGGTCGGCGAATAGCCGATCGGCGACAGCAGCGCGATGCGGTTCTGGTTCAGGACCTGGCGGATGGTGTCGACATCGACGCGGCGTACTTCACCGGTGAACTGGTGATCGACCCCGTGCCGCACGCCGACCGGGCGTGCGGTGATCCAGTTGCCGGCAGCGACGCGCAGGCGTGCACCGCCCATCGGGGTCGAGGCCAGCGAGGTCGACAGCCGTGCTTCGATATCCATGCGCAGCGAGCCGGCCGCCGCCTTGACGCAATCGAGCGCGGGGCGGTCGGTGACTCTCAGGCCCTGCACGAATCTGGGCTCCAGCCCTGCGGTGCGCAGGCGCTGGTCGATCTGCGGGCGTACGCCGTGCACCAGCACGATCTTCACGCCGAGGCTGTGGAGCAGGGCGATGTCGTAGACCAGTTGATCGAAATCCGCGCGTTCCGCCGCCTCGCCACCGAAGGCGATGACGAAAACACGCCCGTTGTGGGCGTGGACGTAGGGCGCGCAACCGCGCAGTACGGCGACGAAATCGGCTGGTTTCATGGGCGGATTATAGGGCTGGGCCCTGCGGCCCGGGAGGGCGCCGACCAGCGGATCGGGGCCGTGGCTTACACTCGGCTGTCGCGACGCTGGACACCGGGAGTGGCGGCGATGGCAGTAGAGGTGGGGGCGGAGGCCACGGTACCGCGGCCGGATTGGAGCCGGATCTGGGCATTTTTCGACGAGGCCGTGGCACTCGCGCCGGCGCAGCGCGAGGACTGGTTGCTGTCGCAGTGCGTCGATCCGGAGCTGCAGCAGCCGCTGCGTGCGCTGCTGCGGGCCCATGACGCGGCTGCGCAGGACCCGCGTCTGGAACCGGAGCAGCGCCTGGCGCCGCCGTTGTTGCCGGTCGGCGCCCGGGTCGGGGTCTGGCGCGTCGTGCGCCTGATCGGTCGTGGTGGCATGGGGCAGGTGTTCGAGGTTGCGCGTGCCGACGGCAACTTCCGGCAGCGCGCGGCGCTGAAGCTGCTGGCGCGTACCGATGCCGAGACCGACTTCTGGCGTTTTGCGCAGGAGCGGGAAATTCTTGCGCACCTGGAGCACCCGGGGATCGCCCGGCTGCTGGACGGCGGAGTCCATCAGCAACGGCTGTATGCGGTGCTGGAATTTGTCGAGGGCAGCGGCTTTACCGAGCATGCGCGCGCCCTGTCGGTACAGGACCGGGTACGGCTGTTGCTGCAGGTCTGCGAGGCGGTCGCGGCGGCGCACCGCTGCTTCATCGTGCATCGCGATCTGAAGCCGGCAAACGTGCTGGTCACCGCAGAAGGTCAGATCAAGCTGCTGGATTTCGGCATTGCGAAACGCACCGGGCCCGGTGTGCCGCTCAGCGATGCGACCCAGGCGATCCCGATGTCTCCCGACTACTGCGCGCCGGAGCAGCTGCAGGGCGCTGCCATTACCGTTGCGACCGATATCTATTCCCTGGGCGTGATGCTCTACGAATTGCTGGCCGAGCAGCGACCGTGGACCCATGGCGGGCCGGCAATGAGTCGCGCGCTGGCCCGGCTCGGGGCGCTGGATATCACGCCGCCCAGCCGCTGTGCGCCGCAGGCCCGCCGCGCCGCGCTGCGCGGCGATCTCGATGCGATCGTGCTCAAGGCGCTGCAGCCGGAGCCTCACGAGCGCTACCCGACGGTGGACGCGCTGATCGACGATCTGCGTCGCTATCTCGACGCCCGTCCGGTGGCGGCCCGCAGCCAGGTCGCCACGTATGTGCTGGCCCGTGCCTTGCGTCGCCACCGCTGGTGGGTGGGTGCGGCCGCGGCGATCGTGCTCAGCCTGTCGGTGGGTCTGGCCGGGACGGGCTGGCATGCACGTCAGGCGCGGATCGAGCGCGATGTGGCGCGACAGGAAGCGGATCGCGCCGATGCGGTGCGCCAGTACCTGATCTACATGTTCCGCAATGCGGCGGAGATGGAAGCGCCGGCGACGCTGAAAGCGAAGGCGGTACTCGACGACGCGGCCCAGCGTCTGCACGACCATTTCTCAGGCGATCCGGCGCGCGCGGCAACCATGATGCAGGCCTTGGGGGAGCTGTATTTTCTGATCAGTGATTACGAGGGCGGCATTCCGCTGTTGCAGCAGCTGCTGACAGTCGCCGAGCGCGGCGCCGGCCTGCCGGACGACGCGCTGGCCAGAACGCGCTATACCCTCGGCCAGATGTACGAGCGCGTGGGGCGCAACGCGGACGCGGCGGCGATGCTGGCGCAGGCACAGGCTTTCTGGGCCATCGACGCTCGCCACCATCGGCGCGATCTGGTCCGCAGTCGCGTACTCGAAGCGCAGTTGCACCGGGAACGTGGCGATCTGCTGGCGGCGCTGGCGGTGCTGGAACGTGCGCAGGAGGAAAGCGTCGCTGTGTTCGACCGCGACGATCGCGAAAGCGGCGTGCTCCAGGACAGTCTCGGACGGCTGTACTCCTCTCTGGGACGCCCCGATGACGCCGATGCGGCGCTGACCGAGGCCTGGCGGATCTGGGAAGCGCGCCGCAGCACCTTGAGCGCCGATGCGCTCAGCACGCTCAACGGCCAGGCCGCACTTGCAGCCCAGCGCGGCGATTACGGGGCGGCCGAGGATCTGTATCGGCGGGCGCTGGATCAGCGACGCGCCTTGTTCGGCCCGTCCAGGGCCTTGTCGACCTTGTTGGGCAACTACGGCAGATTGCACTTGCTGCAGCGCGACGCAGCGGCGGCAAAGCCGTTGTTGCAGGAAGCGCTGCTGCTGGCGCGCCGCTACACCGGTGAGCGCAGTTCGCAGGTACTGGTCGCGATGGTGGGCCTCGCCGATGCGCATACGCAGCTGGGCGAGACGGCGGAAGCTGCGGCGTTGCTGGAACAGGCACGGGCCGACAGTGTTGTGGCGACGGGAGCAGCGTATCCCCTGGCGCTGATGGTCGAGATGTCGTGGGTGCGCCTGCACATGGCCGAACGTCGCTATCCCGATGCGCGTCACCTGCTCGATACGGCGGCGTCCCGGCTCGAGGCCCTGGGCGTCTCCGGTGTGCGCTATCTGCCGCAGTTGGAGCAACTGCGCGCAGAGCTGGCGGCTCTGTGAGGCCGGCGCTCAGTCGGCGTGCAGTTGCTGGTACAGCCAGGCGCGCGCGCGCAACCAGTCGCGCTGAACGGTGCGCGGGGTGACATCCAGCGCCTGCGCGACCTCGGCATCGGTGTAACCGCCGAAGTAGCGGCATTCCACGACCCGCGACAGGCGGGCGTCCATCTGCGCCAATCGGGTCAGGGCTTCGTCGAGGGCGACGATCAGTTCGTCGTCGGCGACAGCGGTTTCGGCCTCGATATCCGCGGTGTCGATCGACAGGGTGCGTACGCCTTCACCGCGGCGCTGCGTCAAACGCGCACGGGCATCGTCCACCAGCACCTGGCGCATAGCCAGGGCCGAGGCGCGCAGGAAGTGCGCATGATTGTTCCAGCGCGGGACATGATTCAGCTTCAGATACGCCTCATGGATCAGCGCCGTGGTCTGCAAGGTGTTCGATCCCGACCGTCCGCCGCGCACGCGACGCGCCAGATGATGCAGGTCGGCATAGAACAGGGGAACCAGCTCGGCGGCAGTCCGAGCGTCTTCCATGTCGATCAGTGATGTTTGCATGAGGTGATTATCGGCCGGAGGCGAAGAGGGGGGCGGCCATTCACTACAGGGTACTGTTCTGCAGCGACCTGATGCCCCGATTCCGGAGTTATCGGAGCGTGCAGTGTGACCTGGGGCACAGATCGCAGCCCAAATGACGCCGGCGGTGTCGCATTCCGTGTCGATCCCTCGTTCTTGACGGGTAGGGCGAATGGTTCGTCCGGAGCGACGGGGGAGTATGAGCATGCTGAACATGTGCGGCCGCGCGGCTGCGCGGGCACTGGTCCTGACACTGGTTCTGGCTTTCGCCGCCTGCACCAGGGAAACGCCGGATGCCTTGCAGTACACCCTGTCCGGCGTGGTGCAGAAAGGGCCGTTCCTGGCGGATGGTCAGGTCCAGGCGCAATCGCTGGATGCCAGCGGTGTTGTCGGCGAGACGCTGAGCAGCACCCAAACCGACGATCAGGGAAGCTATCAGCTGCGCGCGCAGCGCGGTCGCTGGTTGCTGCTCACGGCCGAAGGGCGTTACTTCGACGAATTCAGCGGAACGGCCAGCACCGGTCCCGCGAGCCTGCGCGCGCTGGTGCGCAGCGACGCCGATGCCAAAGTCAACATCAACCTGTTCACCGAGCTGGCGACCGCGCGCGCCCTGGCGCTGGTCGAATCGGGCACGACATTTGATGCGGCAGTGACGCGCGCGCATGAAGAACTGGCGACGCTGTTCGATCTGCAGGCAAAAGCCGATCCGCGCGCGCTGGATCTGTTGAAGCTCGATCAGCCGGACAACTTCAGCCTGCTGCTGGCGTCCCATGCCCTGCTGGCAGTCAGCCGCGAGCCCGCGGCAGTTACCGGGCAGGCTGCGGCGAAGCTGGCGGGCTCGCTCCCCGACAGGACCATTGCGACGCTGGCCTACGACTTTGGCGACGATGGACTGCTGAACAATGGGGCCAGCCTGACCTTTGACGACATGATCAATGTCGCCGGAGCGCAGACGGCAGCCACGGCCAGCCATTACATCGCGCAGGCCTATCCGCTGTTGCCGCCCGGTTTGATCGCCCTGCCGAACTGGACCGGGCAGCTGCGGGTCAGCGTGCACGATGCCGTGGCGCTGGAGGGCAGCGCGCTGAACGTCCTGGTACGACTGAGCGCTGCGGCTTCGCATGAAGTCCGCGTGCGCATCGACACGCGCAGCGGACAGGCGCGTGCCGGCATCGATTACGTCACGTTTGGCGACACCCTGGTATTTGAGCCCGGGCAGACCCGCAAGCGGATCCAGATCCAGACGCTGCGGCCGCGTTCCGAGCAGGGTGCGCGCCGTTTCACCGTGCAGCTGAGCGAACCCCGGGGTGTGGCACTGGCGCGTGACGTCGCGACGATGGTGATCAGCGAACGCTTCGACGCCACGACGGCGGTCCGGATGAACGACTTCCAGATCAATCGCTTCGAATTGCTCTCGGTTGAACACAACGGCCAGGTCGTCCAGGGGCCGGTGCTGTTCGGTGATGGCGATGAACTCTGGGCCGATTTTCTGCTGGAAAGCGCGGTCGTCTGTGGTGCACGTTATGGGCCCGGCAGTACGCGGCGCTGTCCGTCGCGGCAGGATTACATTGCCGATATCTACATCACCGGTACCAGCGGGCAACTGCTGCTGACGCGCACGCTGGTGCCGGCGGAAAGCATTCGCCAACAGGGCGATCCGCGCGCCGGCGTGCCGACGCATCTGTTCAGTGTGTCGCTGTCAGGCCCCGAGTTTGCGGCTTTCGTCAATGCGCGCACCAACGGTGGCCTGCAGATCAAGCTGCGTGCGCTGGTGTCCGATCAGGACGACGAAACGCATGAGGCCACGACCGCCGCGCCGGTATTCCTGGCGGTGGGCGATCGATTGCGCTTCGGCGACGTCGAGACCACCGGCACGGTGTTCAGCAGTGTGCTGATCGATCCGCTCTGCGTGCCGGCGGCGCATGCGGGCGGTGTCGGTCTGCGGGTCACCGGCCGGACCCACTGGCGCCCCGCTGCCGATGGTTCGTGGACCGAAACCGATGTGGCGTTCTTCGCGATGTGCGTGGTGTTCGACAGCCTCAGTCCGAACAACGCCCTGGTGGTCACCAGTGGCAATGCCTCGATGATGACGCAGTCGGTTTCGACACAGGTGGGTGGTTTGAGCCTGATCGCGGATGCGGTATCGCTGAGCACTCAGGGTGCGTTGCCGTTCTCTCTGCTGTTGGCGCTGCCGGAGGGTGTCACGGCCCACCGTGAGGACGAACAGGACGGGGTGGCGCGGCGCGGCGAGGCACTGATGCCGTTGCGCGTCGTCGAATACATTTCTGATTTCGGCGAGCTGGTGCCGCAGGTCGCGAGCTGGTATCTGGTCGCGGAAGGATTGCCGTTTGCGCTCAGGCTGCAGAGTCTGCAGCTCACGGCGGATGGCGTGAGCGGCATCTCCAGTGGGCTGCATTATCTGCATCAGGCCGCATTTGCCGACAAGGATCCGCGGCGCAAGGGCGTGATCTCGAATACGGCGCCCTATGCGCGTGCCGATCATCCCGACAATGCCACGGGGTTCACGCTGCACCTTGGCGGGCTCGATCTCGTGGCCAGCCTGCCGGCCGGCCAGGCGCAGTTGCACTATCCGCGGGCGCAGTACAGCGCCGGTGGCGCGCAGGGCATCAGCGTTCGCAGCAGTCGCGTGGTCGCGGGGGTGCTCGGCAGCGCCGAAGACACGGTCCGTTTCGGCCTGAGCGCCGACTGTGGCGGCTGCAGCAGTGGCAGCGGCACGCAGGAGTTCATCCTCAAGTCCAGCAGCGGCGCCGGCATCGGCAGCGATGGTGCCGTGGCGATACGCACGGTGCAGTCGCGCGAGCCCGCCTGGGGACCTCGCGATCATGCGCAGCAGCGGCAGATCTTCGAGCGCAGCGGCGACGTCGGGAAAATGGCGGTGCTGTATGTGCCGGGCTTCATCGCGCCGGGAACGACCGATGTCGTCGAATACCTGATGGGTGCGCGCGAAATGCGCACCACCGGCGGCAGCGCGCTGCCTGCGGAACAGCACTTGCTGAGTACCGATGTCACGCAGCGCGGCAATTACTTCATGGCCGGGCTGACGGTGGGGCCCGAACTGTACGCCAACCCGGTCGGTCAGCCGACGGTGGGGATCGGCAGTTCGCTGGTCGGTGCCGTGACGCAGATCGGCTTCGGGGGCTTGCCGACGCCGGACTATGGCAGCACGGTCTCCAACATCGGCACCAAGTACGTCATGCGGGCCGGCGGCCTGACCGGGGTGTTCAACAGCAACACGGCGTCCCGCATCAAGGCCGATGGCTATGGCATCGATCTGCGGCGCTTCGGATTCCGGCAGGTGATGAACCGGCTGGACGATTACAGCTGGATCGACGGCCAGGTGGCCGTGCCGGTGCCGCAGCAGCCCAACAGCACGCAGTTCAGCATCAGCCTGTCGTCGCTGGGCTTGCAGTGCTCGGGCGATTTCGGAAACGGCATCGTCGATCAGGAAATCTGCGGCAACGGCATCGACGACAACGGCAATGGTCTGACCGACGAAAACTGCGAAGTGCATCTCGCGGTCTGGAAAACCAAATCGCAGGTGTTCTCGGCGGCGTTCCGGCCGCAGCAGGATGATCTCGACAGTTGTGTGGCGCAGACGCGCGATCTCGAACTGACGCAGTCCCTGCAGGTTGCGGCGTTGTCGCAGCCGCTGCAGGCGGTGCTGCGCTGGAAGGCCAGCGGCGATCTGGACCCGGTGCGTCAGACGATCACCAGTCCGGCGACCCAGCGCATCGATCGCGGTGGCGATAGCGAAGGGTTCCCGCTGACCCTGGACGCGGTAGCGATGCAGCCGCTCGACGGCGGCGGCTCCGGCTACTACCAGTTCGACGCGCTGGTCGGCGTCCCGTTCTGGTCGGCGCTGACGGCACAGGGGCGCGCCGTCAATCGCGGCTACGACCAGGCCGATGCCAGCGTCCTGCTGCCGATGCTGCCCAGCGGTCATGCGGCGCAAACCAACACGCAACTCGGCGCGCGTGCGGCCAGTGATGCCGCGCTGGCGCTGACGGCGCGTTACGAATGGGGCAACACCGGCTTCGGTTTCGAGCTGCCGGTCTACTACCGGCCCGGCGGCGTCACCGCGACGCGTCCGCCCGAGTTCCTCGGGCGCCGTGTCGATGCGGATCTGGCGGTCCTGAAAGCGGGCGCGGGCATCGATTTCATCGATCCGACACGCACCAAGCTGTCGTTCGGCGCCAGTGCCGATTTCGAGCGTCTGCGTGCGCTGGAACTGTCGCTGCACATTGATCTGAACGATCCCGGCAGTCTGTCCAAGGTCGATGACCTGCTGGCGAAGCTGGGCGTACGAGGGCGGCCGGTGAGCAGCACCATCACGCCGCTCACCGAGCGCATGAACCTGCTCAATGCGATTGCCGAAGCCGGCCTGGAGCCGTTGATCGAGCGACGTCTGCGCGACTTCATCGAGCTGGGCCTGTCGCAGGCGAATGCGCCGATCGACCGCTTCGCGGATGCGCTGGCCGAGATCCAGGCATTGCCGGCGCGCCTGTCCGATGAATTCGTGCACGTCGCGAAACAGGCTGAAAAGGATCTGCTGGACCCGTTGACCGAAACCGTCGATAGCGCGCTGCTGCAGATCTACAACGAAGTCCCCGAACAGATCTCGGAGGCTTCCGCGCTGCAGCCGCCCAACCTGCCGCAGATCGCGGCATCGCGCGCGCGCATTGCCGAGGCGCGCAGGGCGCTGGGGCAGCTGGACAGCGTGGCGGTGCAGTTTGGCGCACGTCTGGCGGCGGTTCCGGCGCGCCTGGCGACGCTGGAAGCGCGGGTGAGTGACGCGCACGCACTGGTTTCCGAGGTGCGTGGACAGCTGGTTGCACTCGAATCCGTGGTGCAGTCCTGCGCCACCGGTTCCGCGCCCCTGGGCAACGTCAACCTCAATGCCTCGCCGCTGTATGGGCCGTTGCGCGAGACGGTGACGCGGATCGACAACGTGGCGCAGGTGCTGGAGCTGGTGCAGCTGGTGGACGGCTTCGCGCTGCCGCTGGCGCAGGCGTTCAACATCGGCACCACCGCGGTACGCGATGCGCAGCAGCAGGTCCATGCACTGGCGTCGGATCTGCGGCAGCGCGTCAACGAGGCGCAGACGATGCTGCAGACCCAGGTCTGCGGCAATGCCGCCGGCTATTTCTCCGGCGCCCTGCAACCGGCCTACCAGACCATGAACCAGCTCGATGCGGAACTGGATGCAGTGCAGGCGATGCTCAATCAGGCGCGTGTCCAGGCCGGCAACCTGGTCGGACTGCTGAGCAATGCGTTCATCGTCGCCGGCGGCAATGCCAGCAAGATGAGCGCGGAGCTGGCCGAACTGGATCGACAGCTGCAGGCGATCCAGAACGCGGAGCCGTTGGTACCGATCGGTGAATCGAGCATCCGTTCCACCCTGGATCAGGCATCGACGGCGATCTTCGGGACGCCTTTCGTCGACGCCGATGGTCGCAGTGTGGTGCGCACGCTGAGGGCGAACCTGCAAGCGGTGCTGATCACGGTGTCGCAGCAGGTGCCGCAACTGGTCAACAGCGCGTTCCTGCCGTTGACCGCAATGGTGCCGAATTACTCCGGTGCCGAGCTGCGGCGGATGCTGGCCGATCGCATCATTCAAAGCGGCCCGGTGCGCAAGCTGATGATCGATATCAACGGTGCGATGTCCGTGGCCGTGTCTCAGGCCAACGGCATCACCCAGGTGGTGTTCGATCAGGTTAATCATTACGTGCGCCAGGCGGCGGCGGTGGCCGAGACCGAGGCCAATGCCGCGCTGCAGACGGCGTTGTCGCCGGTCAAGGGAATGGCGCTGCAGAGTGCGCAGCTGGACGGTTACGCCACCATTGCCGGCAACGAACTGGAGCGTGCGCACATCGGTGCGCGATGGACCCTGCCGAGCGATGCCGACGACAGCACCGTGGGCTTCAACGCCGCACTCGATATCGTCGCCTGGAGTGCCAGCAACAAGGCCGCGGGCTGCAGTGCCGCGGGCGGTACCAGCCGGCTCGATGCCACGATCTCGACGCGCGATCTGCCGCTGTCGGTCGGTAGTGGCGACCTGCTGATCCAGAAGCTGTATCTGGGCTTCACCTTGCAGGGCGCTGCCAGCGTGGGATCGGGGCAGCAGGGCGCGCGGGGCATTACCCCGATCGGCGTCTTTGGCGGCATCGATACCCTGGGCGAGCTCGATTTCCAGGCATTCAAGCTCTACGACATCGGCTTTGCCGCAGGGGTCGGTGCGGTCGAAAGCTATCTGGGAGCCAAGGCGGCCGGCGCGTTCGAGGACGTGGCCATCGAAGCGGCGTTCCTGGTCGGACGGACCTGCAACACCGACGTCCTGCTGGCACTGGACCCCAAGGTCGGCGACTTCCTGAACTTGTCGGCGGGGATGTTCAATGGTGCTTATGCACGCGGTGCGGCGAGTTTCCCGCTGTTCTCGCTGGGCTGTCCGCTGACGGTGGGCGTGTCCGCGGAACTGGGTGCCTGGGTGCTGGCAGGCAACCCGACCACGGTGGGCGGTCTGGTGGGCGGCGGTGCCTTCGGCAAGGTCGCCTGCGTCGGCAGCCTGCGCGGACAGGTGCTGGCGCTGGCGCAGAAAACCGGAGACCAGTTCACGTTCCGTGGCGAGGGCTTCGGTGCCGCCGGGGTGGGCTCCTGCGAACCCGCGACCTGGACCACCCGTTCCCGCAGTCGGCGCGACGACTGGTGTGCCACCGGCGATGCCGGGTTCTCACTGGAGTATCGCAACGGTTGGCGCGTGCTCTCCTCCGACGTCAGCGCGGTGCACTGATCATGATCAAAAAACTTGTTGTGGCCGCATCGTTGCTGTGGAGTTCGCTGGCGGTAGCACAGGCGGGCGAGCAGCTGTACTTTTTTGCGCAGAGCGCGCCGCTCGGCTCCTTGTCGCGTGAAGCGGCCACGGCCCCGGCGATCTATCTGCGCTGGGACGTGCAGGAAGGCCAGCTGCCGCCCGAACTGCAGCGTTTCGTGCTGAAGCGCAACGATGAGGTGATCTTCACCGCACCGGCGCATGCGCAGATGAGCGCTGCGGAGATCCAGGCGTTGTACGACGCACCGGGACAGTCGCGGCGCAAGGCCGAGATCCTGCGGCGTCTGAGCGCGGAATCGCAGGCCAATGGCAATCCCGCGATCACCGCGGCCTCGCTGGGCGGCGCCATTGCGCAGCGGCTGGGCAGCGATGCGCTGTGGTCGTTCTTCAGCTCGCGGCTGGATATCAACGTGGCGCGCGCGCGTTATCGTGCCTATGTCGATCGTCCGGGCAGTGGTGTGCTGCGCTATGAATTGCTGGCCGAGGATGCGGCAGGCAATCGCCGTCGTCTGGGCCTGATCGAGATCGATCCGGCGATGCCGCGCACGGTGGCTGCGCCGATGGCGCTGCAGCAGCTGATCCAGGGCCGTTGCGATGCGCCGGAAGCGGCGCTGGACGATGGCGCCGTCTCGCTGTTCTGGCGTCATGGCGGCGGCGGTGCAACCGATCGCATGGCGAACAGTCTGCAGATCGGCGGCTACGATCTGTGGCGCAGTGCCGCGCCTCTGGCGGCGACGGTCACCAGTGCGCCGCAGCGTGATCTGCGTGCGCTGGCGTCACAGTCCGCGCATGGCGTGGGTGGCGAGCTGGCGCTGCCGGGGCTGGTCAAGATCAATGACGAACCGATCCTGGTCACCGCCGACGAAAGCACGGCGATGCAGGTGCAGTACGTGCAGCAGTTCAAGGAAACGCGCGCTGCCGGGCAGGCGCCCGGC